>DFMR01000036.1 GCA_002376325.1 Proteobacteria bacterium UBA3588
GGTGGTGGTGGTCTTGCCGTGGGTGCCGGCGACGGCCACGCCGTGGCGGAAACGCATCAGCTCCGCCAGCATTTCCGCACGCGGCACCACCGGGATGCGCCGCTCCCGCGCCGCCAGCACTTCAGGATTGTCGCTGGGTACCGCGGTGGAGATGACCACCACGTCGCAGCCGGCCACGTGCTGCGCCTCATGACCGATGAACACCGTCAGACCAAGCCCCACCAGGCGCCGTGTCACCACATTTTCCCGCATGTCGGAGCCGGACACCTCGTAGCCGAGATTGTGCAGCACCTCGGCGATGCCGCCCATACCCGAACCGCCGATGCCGACAAAATGGATGCGGCGGATCCGCCCCATCGGGTGGCTGTCGCGGCGGGTGCTGTTGCTCGCTTCGATCATGCTGCATTCCTTGGTTGAGTGGCGGCGAGACAGGCCTGCGCCACCATTGCGGTCGCCTCGGGACGCGCCTGGGCGCGCGCCGCCGCCGCCATCTGCAATAGGCGCACGCGGCCGCCTGCGGCGTCGTCCATGAAGCCCTGTAACACCTCGGCCAACCGCTGCGGTGTCATCTGCGGCTGCGGCAGCAGCAATGCGGCCCCCGCCTCGGTCAGATAGGCGGCGTTACGGGTCTGATGGTCATCCACCGCGTAGGGATATGGCACCAGAACGGCGGGCACCCCGGCCGCCGCCAGCTCGCTCACCGTGAGCGCCCCGGCGCGGCACAGCACCAGATCGGCCCATGCATAAGCCGCCGCCATGTCGTCGATAAACGGCAGCAGCTCCGCCGCCACGCCGGCGTGGCGATAGAGTCCTTGCAACGTCTCGCTATGGCGCTTGCCGCTTTGATGGCGCACCTGCGGCCGCTGCGCCGCCGGCAACAGAGCCAGCGCCTGCGGCAACGTCTCGTTCAACGCGGCGGCGCCGAGGCTGCCGCCGATCACCAGCAGCCGCAACGGCGCGTTGCGCCCGGCGTAGCGTTGCGCCGGCGTCGCCAACGCGGCGATCGCGCTCCGCACCGGGTTACCGGTGGTCTGCGCACCGCGCGCCGCGGGGAACGTCGCGGGAAACGCCTGCATCACCACCCGTGCCAGACGGCTCAACAGGCGGTTGGTAAGACCCGCCACCGCATTCTGTTCGTGGATCAGCAGCGGGCGCGCGCTCAGCCAGGCGGCCAGTCCGCCCGGTCCCGATGCGAAACCGCCCAGTCCCAGCACCGCCCCCGGCGCGCGCCGCCGCATCACCGCCAGCGCCTGCCACAGGGCACGCAACAGCCGCAGCGGCGCCAGCAGCCAGCTCAGCGCCCCCTTGCCGCGCAGCCCCGCCACGCTGATGTAGTCGATGGGGATACCCGCCTGCGGCACCACTTGCGCCTCGATGCCGGCGCGGGTACCGAGCCAGCTCACCTCGGCGCCGCGGGCGCGCAACTCCTGCGCCACCGCCAGCGCCGGGAACACATGGCCGCCGGTGCCGCCGGCCATGATCAGGATGCGCGGCGCCCTCATGCCGCACCGCCCAGGCGCGTCTCGCGATCGACGCGCAGCAACAGGCCAATGGCGATGCAGGTCGCGATCATGCTGGAGCCGCCATAACTCATCAGCGGCAGGGTCAGCCCCTTGGTCGGCAGCAGTCCCATGTTGACGCCGAGATTGATCACCGTCTGCAATCCGATCCACAAGGCAATGCCGTAGGCGACATAAGCGCCGAAGTTCTGGTCGCAACGCGCCGCGTCACGCCCGATGACAAAGGCGCGCCAGATAACGAACATGAACAGCGCGATGACCCCGAGCGCGCCGAACAAACCGAGCTCTTCCGCCAATACCGCGAACAGAAAGTCGGTGTGCGCCTCCGGCAGGTAAAACAGTTTCTGCACGCTCGCCCCCAGACCGACGCCGAACCAGTTCCCGCGACCGAAGGCGATCAGCGCCTGAGTCAATTGGAAACCGCTGTTGAACGGATCGGCCCAGGGATTGAGAAAAGCGGTCAGCCGCTCCAGACGATAGGGCGAGGCGACCGCGACGATCCCAAGCAGACCTGCGGAAACCGAGGCGAGCAAACCGAACAGCCACAGCCGCACCCCCGCCAGGAACAGCATGCCCATCAGCGTCGCGCCCATCACGACCACGGCGCCGAAATCGGGCTCGGCCAACAGCAGTACCGCGATCAGCACCAGCAGCCCCAACGGCTTGACGAAACCACCCACGGTGGAGCGCACCTCATCGCCGCGGCGCACCAGATAACCCGCCGCGTAGACAATGAGCGCAAGCTTTACCAGCTCCGACACCTGCAGGTTGAACACGATCAACGACAGCCAGCGGGTGCTGCCGTTGACGGTACGGCCAACGCCCGGAATAAGTACCGCGAGCAGCAGCAGCAGAGTCACCATCAGCAGCAGCGGACCGTTGCGTTCCCACATCTCAAGCGGGGTCTGCACGGCGACGAAGGCCAAGGAGACGCCGACACCGACATACACCATCTGCCGCAGCAGGTAATAGAACGGCGCTCCCAGTTGGCGATCGGCGATGGAGATCGAGGCGGAGCCGACCATCACCAGCCCGACGCCAAGCAGCACCGCAATGGCGATCAGCAGCGGCAGATCATATTGGGCATCGGACTGCATCTGGCTGCGCCGCAGCGGCGCGCGCCGATTTTGACGCCACGGGATGCTCACGCCGCTCATGCCGCCAACCTCCGCACCGCCGCGACGAATACCTCAGCCCGATGCAGGTAATTGTTGAACATATCGAAGCTGGCGCAGGCGGGCGACAACAGCACGCTGTCGCCGGGCTGCGCCACACGCGCGCACTCGGCGACCGCCTGCTCGAGGCTGGAATCCGCGTGAATGACCGGCGCGGCACCGGCGAGCGCCTGCTCGATGAGCGCAGCGTCGCGGCCGATCAACACCACCGCCCGCGCCCGCGCCGCCACCACCGGCTGCAGCGGCGAAAAATCCTGCCCCTTGCCCTCACCGCCGGCAATCAACACCACCTTGTCGCCCGGCATGCCGGAGAGTGCCGCCAGGGTGGAGCCGACGTTGGTCCCTTTGGAGTCGTCGTACCAGTTCACGCCATTGATCTCATCCACCCATTGGCAGCGGTGCGGCAGACCGGGAAAGCGCCGCAACTCGTCGCACATCGCTGCTCGCGGCAACCCGATGGCATCCCCCAGGGCCAGGGCCGCCAGCGCATTGGCCCAGTTGTGGCGCCCGGCGATGCGCAACTCCCCGGCCGCCAGCAGACGCTCCCCGGCGCAGCACAGCCAAGACTTGCCGTCGACTTCGCACACGCCGTATTCGCGTCGGCCGTGCGGTTCGCCCAGGGTAAACCAGCGCATATCGCGGCCTTCGATGGCCATCGCGCGCACCAGCGCATCGTCGCCGTTGAGCACCATCACTCCATCGCCGGCGAATACGCGGCGCTTGATCGCCGCGTATTCGGCCATGTCGTGATGACGGTCGAGGTGATCGGAACTGAGATTGAGTAGCGTCGCAGCACTGCATTTGAGGCTGGCGGTAGTCTCCAACTGGAACGAGGAGAGTTCCAGCACGTAGAGCTCCGGCGCCCCTGCCTGCGTCGATTCCTGCAACAGGGTCAGGGCCGGGGTGCCGAGATTGCCGCCGACACGCACGTTGCGTCCCGCCGCCCGCGCCATTTCGCCCAGCAAGGTGGTCACCGTACTCTTGCCGTTGGAGCCGGTGATGCCCACCACCGGCGCGTCGGCGCTGCGCGCAAACAGTTCGATGTCGCCCACCACCTCCACGCCGCATCGCCGCGCCGCCGCCACCGCCGCTTCATGCACCGACACGCCGGGACTCATCACCAGGCGCGCGGCCGCGCTGAACAGCGCCGCGTCGAATGGACCGAGATGGACCGCGACGTCGGGAAACTCCAGCCGCAACTGCTCCAGGCCCGGCGGATTGGGGCGACTGTCGGCCACGGCGAACGACTCCCCGCGCGCCGCCAGATGGCGCGCGATGGACAACCCGGTCATGCCCAGCCCCACCATCAGGGTGGGGCCGGTCGCCGCTGTGTCGATGCGTGTCGGTGCAGTCGCTTGCATAACGTCAACGAACCTTCAGCGTCGCCAGGCCGATCAGCACCAGGATAACGGTGACGATCCAGAACCTTACGATGACCCGCGGCTCGGGCCAGCCCTTGAGTTCGAAGTGGTGATGCAGCGGCGCCATACGAAAAATGCGCCGGCCGGTAAGCTTGAACGAAGCCACCTGTAGGATCACCGATACCGTCTCCATCACGAACACGCCGCCCATGATGAACAGCACGATCTCCTGCCGCACCACCACCGCCACCACGCCGAGCGCGGCGCCCAGCGCCAATGCGCCGATGTCACCCATGAAAACCTGAGCCGGATAGGTGTTGAACCAGAGAAAACCGAGGCCGGCGCCGACGATAGCGCTACAGAACACCGCCACCTCACCCACCCCGGGGACGAACATGAACCCCAGATAGGTGGCGAAGTTGAAATTGCCGGTCACATAGGCGAACACCCCGAGCGCACCGGCCACCATCACCGTGGGCAGAATCGCCAGACCATCCAGCCCGTCGGTCAGATTGACCGCGTTGCTCGAACCGACGACGACCAGGTACGCGACCAGGATATATCCGATGCCCAACGGGATCGCCACATGCTTGAAGAACGGCACGATCAGATAGGTCTCGCCGGGCGAGTGGGCGGTCACGTAAAGGAATACCGCCGCGCCCAGGCCGAAGATCGACTGCAACAGATATTTATGTCTGGCCTTGAGGCCCTTCGACTGCTTTTTCACCAGTTTCTTGTAATCGTCGAGCCAGCCGATGAAACCGAACAGCAGCGTCACCAACAGCACCACCCACACATAGCGGTCGCGCAGATCCGCCCACAACAACGTGGTGATGGCAATCGATACCAGGATCAGCGAACCGCCCATGGTGGGCGTGCCCGCTTTCGACAGATGACTCTGCGGCCCGTCGCTGCGCACGTGCTGGCCAATCTGATAAAGACTCAGCTTGCGGATCACCAGCGGCCCGAACAACAACGAAATCATCAATGCCGTGAGCACACCAAGGATGGCGCGCAGCGTCAGGTATTGAAAGACGTTGAAGCCGCTGTAGTACTTCGTCAGATACTCGGTTAGCAGCAGCAGCATTTAGTTCCGTCCCCCGCCCGCCAGCGCATCCACCACGTCTTCCATGTGCGCGCTGCGCGACCCCTTGATCAGCACCGTCACCTGCGGCGCCAGCTCCTGCCGTAACGCTTCCACCAGTAGCGCCTGCTCGCTGTAATGGCGACCGCCGGCACCGAAGGCCTCTACCGCCAGGGAACTCAGCGGACCGACCCCATACAGCGCGTCGATCCCCGCAGCCCGGGCCGCCGTACCCACCTCGCGGTGCAGCCCCTGCGCCTGCTGACCCAGCTCTCCCATGTCGCCGAGCACCAGCACGCGCCGTCCCGCGCAGCCCGCCAATACCTCGATGGCGGCACGCAACGACTCCGGATTGGCGTTATAGCTGTCGTCGAGCAGGGTGGCGCCGTTGAGCCCGGCGCGCGACTGCAGACGGCCCGCTACGCCGACCATGGCGCTCAGCCCTGCGGCCACCGCGTCCAGGCCGCAGCCCAGCGCCAGCGTCACGGAAGCGGCCGCCAGCGCGTTCATCACGTTGTGACGTCCCGGCAGCGGCAGCACAAAGTCGCAGGTGCCGAACGGCGTTTGCAGATTCAGCTGCGTACCTTCGGCGACCGGCCGCCACTGGGCCGTCACTTCGGCCTCCTCGCCCAGGCCAAAGGTGAGTTGGCGGTAGGTGCCCGCCATGTCGTACCACAGGCTGGCGAAGGCATCGTCGGTATTGATCACGGCCACGCCGTCGGGGCGCAGCCCGCCATAGATTTCGCCCTTGGCACGGGCAACGCCTTCGACGCTGCCGAAACCCTCCAGGTGCGCCGGCGCCGCATTATTGATGACGGCGGCATCCGGACGCGTCAGCTCGGTGAGATAGGCGATCTCGCCCGGATGGTTGGCGCCCATTTCAATCACCGCAAAACGGTGGTCGCGCGTCAGACGCAATAGCGTCAGCGGCACGCCGATATCGTTGTTGAGGTTTCCTTCGGTCGCCAGCACCGCACCCCGCTGCCGCAGAATGGCCCGCGCCATCTCCTTGACCGTGGTCTTGCCGTTGCTGCCGGTCACGGCGGCCAGCGGAGTATTGCAATGCAGCCGCCATGCTGCCGCCAGGCGCCCCAGCGCCATCCGGCTGTCGCGCACCACCAGTTGCGGCACGGCGACATCGACGGCCTGCTCCACCAGCAGCGCCGCCACCCCGGCTGCGGCCGCCGACGTTACATAGTCGTGGCCGTCGAAGCGCGGCCCGCGCAGCGCCACGAACAACACACCGGCGGCGATGCCGCGCGTGTCGCTACTGACACCAAAAAATTCGCCGTCGTCACCGCGCAATTCGGCGCCGAGCCAGGCCGCCGCCTGCGA
Source organism: Proteobacteria bacterium UBA3588 (assembly GCA_002376325.1). Lineage (GTDB taxonomy): Bacteria > Pseudomonadota > Gammaproteobacteria > Thiohalomonadales > Thiohalomonadaceae > Sulfurivermis. The sequence continues at coordinate 6,476 of DFMR01000036.1, forward strand.
CAGGCGCATGCGAATGCCCTCGGCGTGCTGCGGAATCGGCACAGTATCAACCATCGAGCATCACCCCCAGGCAGCGTGCCACCTCGGCACGATCGGAAAAGGGACGCACCTCGGCGCCGACGATCTGTTCCGTTTCGTGGCCCTTGCCGGCAATCAGTACCACGTCGCCGACCTCCGCCATCTCGATGGCGTGCTGTATCGCGGCGGCGCGCTCACGCATGACATAAGCGCTTTCCGGGTCGTTCATGCCGCGCTGAATATCCCCAATGATGTCCCAGGGGCTTTCGCTGCGCGGGTTATCGTCGGTCAGCATCACCCGGTCGGACAGCGCTTCGGCCAGCTGTCCCATCAGCGGCCGTTTGCCGCGATCACGATCGCCGCCGCAACCGAACACACACCACAACATGCCGCGGCAATGGGCGCGCAATGCCCGCAGCGCCTGCTCCAACGCGTCCGGCGTGTGAGCGTAATCGACCACCACAGTCGGCTGTTCCGAGGTTCCGAAACGCTCCATGCGACCGGCCACCGTACGGACCTGGCTGAGACGCTCGAGCGCCGTATCGAAGACGACGCCGCGCGCCAGCAGCGCGCCGAGTGCGGCGAGCAGGTTGCTGGCGTTAAAGCGCCCCAGCAGCGAACAACCGATGTGCCCACTGCCCCACGGGCCGCTCACGATAAAACCCATGCCGCCCGCAGTGAGCTCCAACGCGGAACCGCGCAATACCTGCCCCGGCCCCTCGTGCGCCAGCTTGCCGAAACCGTAGCCGATGCATTCCACGTGACTGCGCAACTCGGTGAACCACTCGGCCCCCACAGGGTCGTCAAGGTTCAATACCGCATATTCCAGGCCGGGACGGTGGAACAAACGCCGCTTGGCCAGGGCATAGGATGTCATGTCGCCGTGGTAATCCAGATGTTCGTGGCTCAGGTTGGTAAACACGGCAACGTCGAATTCGACTCCGGCGACCCGGTACTGATCAAGGGCGTGGGACGACACCTCCATCGCCACCGCCTTGGCACCCGCCTGACGCTGAATGGCAAGCTCCGCGTGCAGGGTGACGGCATCCGGCGTGGTGTGGCCGGTATGATGCAGTGCGCCGTAGATGCCGCTGCCGAGTGTTCCGATGGTGCCGCACGGTGCGTCGATGCTGAGTGCCTGGGCGATGAATTGGCTTACCGATGTCTTGCCGTTGGTACCGGTAATGCCGGCGATCCACATGTCGCGGCTGGGGTGTCCGAAAAAGCGGTCAGCAATGACGCCGACATTGGCGCGCAGCTCGGCAATCTGCACCAGCGGCACCGCGTCGGCAGCGAACTCTGCCCTCGCCGGATATGCGTCGACGGCGTCGACGGCGACGGCGCCGGCGCCGCGCGCCAAGGCATCCGCAATATGGTCGGCGCCGTGGCTTTGCGCGCCGGCCAGCGCCAGGAACAGATCGCCTTCCTGCACCTTACGGCTGTCCAGGGCCAGACCGGTGACACGGCAATCAGCCGGCACAGCCTCCATGGCGAGACCTTGCAGCAACGTCTGCAACGACATCCCGACGGGATGGTCCAGCGCGGCCATCACAACACGCCTCGGGTGCCGTTGGCGGCGCGCGGCGGCGATTGCGCCGCCACCGCCGCCGCGGGAACGGACGCCATTTTGACGCCGAGGGAATCCAGATCATCGGGCGGGATGTCGAGCAGGCGCAGCGCACCGGCCATCACGCGCGAGAACACCGGCGCCGCCACCAGGCCGCCGTAGTACTCGTCGGTGTTCGGATCGTCGACCATCACCACCATCACCAGCCGCGGATCGGTCGCCGGAGCGAAACCGGCAAACACCGCTTCATAGCGATTCTGGGCGTAGCCGCCGTCCTCCGCCTTGTGCGCGGTGCCGGTCTTGCCGGCGACGTGATAACCCGGGATCGCCGCACGTTCGCCGGTGCCGTTCTTGCTTACCACCATCTCCAGCATCGGCACGATCTCTTTGGTGATCCGCGACGGTATGACCCGTGTTTCGCGCAACGGCACCCCATGGGTGGGAAAGAACGTCACCGGCCGCAACAGGCCGCCGGATGCGAGTACCGCGTAGGCCTGGGCCAGTTGCAGTGTGGTTACCGAGATGCCGTAGCCGTAAGCCAGGGTGGCGCGTTCGACGTCACGCCAGGTGGTGTAGTAGCTCAGCAAACCGCTGGCTTCGCCGGGGAAGGCGCTGGCGGTAATCGCGCCGAAACCGACCTTGCGGAACACGTTCCACAACCGCTCCGGCCGGATCGCCAGCGACATGGTCGCCGCTCCGACGTTACTCGACTTCTCGACCACCTGAGAGACGTTGAGCAGGCCGTAATCGTGCGTGTCGTGGATGGTGAAGTTGGCGACGCGCAGGGTTCCGGGCGCGGTGTTGATTAGCGTGTCGGGCGTGAATTTTCCGCTCTCCAGGGCTGCGGCGATGGTGAACGGCTTGATGGAGGAGCCGGGTTCGAACACATCGGTCAGCGCCCGATTGCGCAGGTGGCTGCTGTTCAGGTCGTCGCGATTATTGGGGTTGTAGGAGGGCTGATTGACCATCGCCAGGATTTCACCGGTCCTGACGTCGAGCACCACAGCCGAGCCCGACTTTGCCTGATTGCGCTGCATCGCCGCCTTCAGTTCACGGTAGGCGAGGTACTGGATACGGCGATCCAGCGATAGACGCAGATCCCGTCCCGGCCGCGGCTCGCTGATACTCTCCACATTTTCCACGATGCGGCCGTAGCGATCTTTGATCACCCGCTTGCTGCCCGGTGTGCCCTGCAGCCACGCGTTCTGCATCAACTCGATGCCCTCCTGGCCCACGTCATCCACGTTGGTGAAACCGAGGACATTGGCGAACACCTGGCCGGTCGGGTAATAGCGGCGATATTCGCGCTGCAGCGATACGCCCGGAATTTTCAGTTGCATCACTTGCTGGGCAAGCGCCGGCGGAATCTGCCGGCGCAGATAGACGAAATCGCGATCCTGATGCCGGGCCAGCATACCCTCCAGCCAATGCGGATCGATATCCAGCACCTTGCACAGCGCCCGCCAACGGCCACGCGCCGCAGCCAACTCCTTGGGATTGGCCCATACCGACTCCACCGGCGTACTGATCGCCAGCGGTTCGCCGTTGCGATCGGTGATCATCCCGCGATGGGCCGGTATCGCGACCACCCGCAACGCACGGGCGTCGCCCTGGCGCTGCAGGAAGGCGCGGTTGAACACGTGCAGATCCACTACCCGCCACAGCAGTATCGCCGCCATCAGGCCGAACGCCCCCAAGACGAAGCGCAGGCGCCCGGCGAAGTGCGGAATGGTCGCCGGTCCGTTCATGGTCTCACCAATACCACGGCCGCCGGCGGCGGAATCAGCATGCCGAGTTTCTCGCGGGCGATGGCATCGATACGGCCGTGGGTCGCCCAGGTGCTCTGTTCCAACTGCAACTGGCCCCATTGGACATTCAGTTGGTCACGGCTGTTCTGCAACCCCTGCAGATCCGCGAACAGCTTGCGCGATTCGTGCTGGGTATAGACCACACCGAGCGCCGACCCAAACGCCGCAGCTGCGAGCAACACGATGAGCATGCGCCCGATCACGCCGGCCGCTCCGCTATGCGCAACACCGCGCTGCGGGCGCGCGGATTGGCCTCCACTTCCGCCTGCGCGGCGAAGATCGCCTTGCCCACCGCCTTCAGCCGCGGTTGCCACAGTTGCGCCTGACGCAACGGCAGGTCCGGCGGCAACTCGTCGCCGTGCTGCTGCCGGCGGATAAAGCGCTTCACCCGCCGATCCTCCAGCGAATGGAAACTGATGATCGCCAAACGTCCGGCAGGCGCCAGCATCGCCACACACTGATCCAGAAAGGCATCGAGGTCTTCCAGTTCACGGTTGATGAATATCCGTATCGCCTGAAAAGTACGGGTCGCCGGATCCCGGCCCTTTTCCCAGGCCGGATTGGCACGAGCGACCACTTCCGCCAGGCGACCGGTGGAGACAATCGGGCCGGACTCCTCGCGGCTGCGCACAATGGCGCGCGCGATGCGCTTGGCAAAACGCTCCTCGCCGTACTCCTTCAACACGCGGGCGATCTCCTCATCTTTCGCCTGCGCCAGCCACTCGGCGGCGCTCATCCCCTGCTCCGGATCCATGCGCATGTCCAGCGGGCCTTCCTGGCGAAAACTAAATCCCCGTTCGGCGGCGTCCAATTGCGGCGACGACACGCCCAAATCCAGCAGGATGCCGTTCACCCGCCCCTCCCAGCCGCGTTCCGCCACCCAGGCGCCGAGCTGTGCGAAACTGCCGCGCTCGATGGCAAAACGCCGGTCGTCGCCGAAACGCGCCTGGGCTGCCGCCACGGCCTGCGGATCCTTGTCCACCGCCAACAGCCGCCCGGCGGGACCGAGCCGCTGCAATATTTCCCCCGCGTGACCGCCGCGGCCGAAGGTACCGTCCAGATAGATACCGTCGGCACGTATCGCCAGGGCCGCCACCGCTTCCTGCAACAGAACCGGCCGGTGTTCCAGTGCCTCCGCCATGGTCCGCTACAAGGAGAGGGAGAGCAGCTCGGCGGGTAACGGTTCTCCCTCGCCGGTCTCCTGGGCCAGCCATTGATCGCGGCTGTTGTTCCACAGCTGTTCGTCCCACAACTCGAATTTCTTGCCCTGCCCAATCAACACCACATGCTTGTCGAGCCCGGCATATTCGCGTAGCGGCGGCGGCAGCAGCAGCCGGCCGTTGCCGTCCATCTCCACGTCGGTCGCGTGTCCCAGCAGCAGGCGTTGGATGCGGCGCGCCTGGGCGTTGAAACTGGGCAGCGCGTCGAGTTTGCGCTCGATCTGCTCCCAGTCGGGCAGCGTATAGAGCAGGAGGCAGCGCTCATCGGTATCGATAGTGACCACCAACTTCCCCTGGGAGAGTTCAAGCACACGCTCACGGTAGCGCGTGGGCAACGCCATGCGACCCTTGGTATCCAGCGCCAGTGTGTTGACTCCACGAAACAAGCCGTTGCCCCCTAAAAACTCCGTTCCACTTTATTCCACCCGGATCCACTTTGATCCACTTTTGCACACTATAGGTACTCCCCAGCCTCGGTGTCAAGCGCGTACCGGGACATTATTTCTTATGTGACAGTGACTTAGCTGCGCTGAGTGAAGGTCGTTTGTGAGCTGCACGGGGTTGCCAGGACATTCAGGAAATCAACATGTTGGATGATAAAGCTGGAGTGGTACATGAGGAGTTGATGGGGCGCGATGCGGGGTTGGAAGGGTCTGAGAAGGGGGAGTAATGGAGTCGGCCGGTAAGCCGGGTTCTGTCGTGGGCGATCATTCATCTGGGATGTGCGTCACCGCACACCTCAAGCGACCTACCCGGGAACCCTGCGGGCCGCAGACGGCGGCCGAAGCCGCCAGTTCCCCTATTTGGTCTTGCTCCAGGTGGGGTTTTCCGTGCCGCGGTGTGTTGCCACCCGCGCGGTGCGCTCTTACCGCACCTTTTCACCCTTACCGGCGCCTTACGGCGCTTAGGCGGTATGTTTTCTGTGGCACTTTCCGTCGGCTCGCGCCGCCCAGGCGTTACCTGGCACCCTGCCCTATGGAGCCCGGACTTTCCTCCGCCCCTTGCGGGACAGCGATCGCCTGGCCGACTCCGACGCCATTATGGCCGCCGCCGCCCGGTTCCGGCAACCGGCAAGATCACCGTTTAACAAGATATTCGTAGATTTGGTTCTTTTTAGCGCCGCTGATTTGCGCCGCCAGCGCCGCCGCCTGTTTCACCGGCAGTTCAGCCGCGAGTATTCCGGCGATCCGCCGCGCCTCGTCGTCGAGGCCGTCGGCCGCCGGGGCCGGTGCGCCCTCCACCAACAACACCACCTCGCCCCGTTGCTGGTCGCTGTCGGCGCGTACAAATTCCAACAAGGCGCCGAGGGGAGCCCGCCGAATCGTCTCAAACGTCTTGGTCAGTTCGCGCGCCAGCACCGCCAGCCGTTCCGGCCCGAAAACAGTAGTGAGATCCTCCAGGCACTCCAACACGCGGTGCGGCGCCTCGTAAAAGATCAAGGTGCGTCGTTCGTCGCGCAGCGCCGCCAGCAGGTTACGGCGCGCGCCCGCCTTGGGCGGAAGGAACCCTTCGAATACGAAGCGGTCAGTAGGGAGACCGGCGGCGGACAATGCCGCGATCAGGGCGCTGGCGCCCGGTACCGGCACCACCCGCAGGCCCGCCTCGTGAGCCAGACGGACCAACGGGAAACCGGGGTCGCTGACCAAGGGCGTGCCGGCGTCGGAGATGAGGGCGATATCCTCTCCCTGCCGCAGGCGCCTAATCACCTCGGCGCTGACCGTGCGTTCGTTGTGTTCATGGAGGGCGAACAGTGGCGTGGAAATGGCGAAGTGACGCAACAAACCGGCACTGTGGCGGGTGTCCTCGGCCGCGATTCGCCCTGCCAGTTTCAACACCTCCACCGCCCGCGGCGTCATGTCGGCCAGATTGCCGATAGGCGTGGCCACCACATAGAGCGTTCCCGGTTTCATTGACACTGCCCGACCCCGTTATCGATACTGTGCGTTCTTTGAGCAAAAAGGCACCCTGTCGGACATTATCCGCTGTCTCCCATGCACAGACTAATTAAAACTTCACTGTGGTTGCTTGCCCTGACCCTCCTCATCGGCGGCTGCGCCGTCAAGCCCATCCTGCCCACCGCACCCAACGACCGCGCGGCGCTGGCGGCCGCCGCGCACGGCGACTACGCCACGGCGGCGCGCGAATACCAATTACTGGCTGCCTCGCAGCAATTGCCTCCGGCCGCGCGGCAGCGCTTCCGCATCGAGGCCGCCGCGGCCCTGTTGCGCAACAACCAACCGCAGATGGCCGTAACCGAGCTACAGGGAATCGACGAATCCCAACTGGTTCCGGTCGACGTACTGCGGATGCACCTGCTCGGAGCCCAGGCCTGGCTGGCTTTGCATAACGCCGATCAGACGCTGATGCTGCTCAGTCAACCCCTGCCCGCCGACGCGCCGACCGCCATGCAGTCCCGGTATCACCTGCTGCGCGCCCAGGCGCTTTCCCGCCTCGGCAATCACCTGGAGGCGGCGCACGAGTATTCGATGCGCGACCCGCTGCTGAGCGAAACCGCCGCCATTACCGCTAACCAACAGCAGCTGTGGAATGAATTGACTCAGCTTTCGGCGCCGGCACTGCATGCGGCGCGGGTGACGTTGCCGCTGAACGAGTTCAGCGGCTGGCTGGCGTTGGCGGAAATCGGCAAGCAATACCAACTCGGCCGCAGCGACCTGCAGAAACTCATCGCGCAGTGGCATACCAATTACCCAAATCACCCTGCGCAGCAGCCGTTCATCGACGGCATCTTGCAGCGCAGCGCCCAGTTGCTGCTGCGACCGAAACAGATTGCGCTGCTGCTGCCGCTGTCGGGCCGTTTCGCCGCCGCCGGCGCGGCGCTGCGCGACGGCGTGCTCGCCGCCTATTACAACACGGCGGCCGACCGCCGCATCGATATCCGCATCTACAACGTCGCCAATCCGGACACGGTGCAGGCGACCTACGATCAAGCCGTACACGACGGCGCCGATTTCGTGATCGGCCCCCTGAGCAAGGAGAGCGTCGCCGCCCTGCTCAGCAACCGCACCCAATTTCCGACCCCGACGCTGGTGCTCAATACGGTGGATACCGGCAAACTGCCTGACAATGTCTATCAGTTCTCGCTGGCGCCGGAAAGCGAAGCCAAGCAGGTCGCCGAACACGCCTGGCAGCTCGGCTACAGCAAGGCAGCGGTACTGGTGCCGGACGGCGATTGGGGTGCGCGCATCGAACAGGCATTCCGCGACCGCTGGCAGTCGCTCGGCGGCGTCGTCACCAGCGAGGCCACCTACGACAGCAGCAAGAACGATTACTCGGTGCCGCTGCGCGCCCTGCTCAATATCGACCTGAGCCGGGCACGGGAGCAGCGCCTGGAATCGGTGTTGGGCGAAAAGCTCGCGTTTCAGCCGCGCCGCCGCAAGGATATCGACTTCGTATTCCTGGCCGCGTTTCCGCGCCAGGCGCGCCTGATCCGGCCGCAGCTGAAATTCCACCACGCGGCCGACCTGCCGATCCTGGCAACCTCGCACGTCTATTCCGGCGTCTACTCGCCTACTCAAGATCGCGACATGGACGGCATCGTATTCGGCGATATGCCGTGGGTGCTCAACCCCGCGACGCAGCACGACGCGCTGCGTACGGAGACCCATTCGCTGCAGCTGGCAGACAATTCACTACAGCGACTGGTGGCGATGGGTATCGACGCCTACGACCTGATCCCGGTGCTGCGTGTACTGCAAACCTATCCGTTCGAACGCTTCCACGGCGAAACGGGATTGCTCCAACTGGACAGCGATGGGCGGCTGCACCGGCAACTGACCTGGGCGCGTTTCGCGTTGGGCGTGCCGCGGGTAATCGAGACTGCAACTGCGCCGTCGGTGGCCGTTCCGGCGGCGAACGCGCCCGCTGCGGACATGCCGGCGACGGACGCGGACACAGCGTCCCCAACGCCATAATGCCGCGTCCTGCTCCTGACCGAGCCGAATTGGGGCGCCAAGCCGAGGAGCTCGCCTGCACCTTTTTGCAACGCAACGGCTTGACGCTGCTGGAACGCAACTACCGCTGTCGTGTCGGTGAACTCGACCTGGTCATGAGCCATGGCGATGCTACGGTGTTCGTCGAGGTGCGTTACCGCGGCGCATCGGCATTTGTCGACGGCGCCGCCAGCGTCGATCGCCGCAAGCAGGCGCGCCTGATAGCCGCCGCCCAGCACTATCTGCAATGTCACCCGCAACAGGCCCGCACGCCGTGCCGCTTCGACGTGATCGCAGTCGCACCGGCCAGTGGGCAAAACCGCATACAATGGATCACCAATGCCATCGAACTGAATTGAGACCACCCCATGAATGTGCTCGAACGCATCAGAAGCAACTTTCACGAAAGTATTCAGACTAAACAGCATGCAGTGGAATTATTGGCACCCGCCATCGCCGACGCCGCCGAACTGATGACCCAATGCCTGTTGAAGGAAGGAAAAATTCTCAGCTGCGGCAACGGCGGTTCCGCCGGCGACGCCCAGCACTTCTCCTCCGAGCTGCTCAACCGCTTCGAACGGGAGCGTCCGGGCTTACCGGCAATGGCGCTGACCACCGATTCATCGACCATCACCTCCATCGCCAACGACTACGATTACTCCCAGGTATTTTCCAAGCAGGTGAGGGCACTGGGCCGCGGCGGCGACGTACTGCTGGCGATATCGACCTCAGGCAACTCCGCCAACGTGCTGGCGGCGATCGGCGCGGCTCATGACCGGCAGATGCGGGTGGTGGCGCTGACCGGCCGCGACGGTGGAACGATGGCGACGGCATTGATCGAAGGCGACGTCGAGATCCGCGTACCCGCCCAGGTCACCGCACGCATCCAGGAGACCCACCTGCTGGTGATCCACTGCCTGTGCGACCTCATCGACCTACATCTATTCGGACAGGAGGCATGACCACATGAAGCCGATTTATGCCATTGCCACGGCAGTGCTGATTGGCGTGCTGCAGGGATGCGCGCCGATAATCGTCGGGGGTGCCGCCGCCGGCGGAGTGACGATCGCCGAGGACAAGCGCACGACCGGCACCATCGTGGACGACAAGGGCATTGAATTCAAACTAGCGAATGCCCTGGCCGACGACCGGGCCTTGGGGACCACCCACATCAACGTCACCAGCCTCAACGGTGTCGTGTTGCTCTCCGGCCAAGTGCCGACGCCGGCGCTGCGGACCAGGGCGGAGGAGATTGCGCGCAAGATTCAAAAGGTCCGCGATGTCCACAACGAGTTGCAGATCGGACCCAACAGCTCGTTTTCGAGCCGAACCCAGGACACGTGGATCACCACCAAGATCGTATCCAAATTATTGGGCGACGCGGGCGTGTCGGAGGCACGGATCAAGGTGGTCACCGAAGCGGGTACCGTGTTCCTGATGGGGCTGGTCACGCATCAGCAAGCCGGCCGCGCAGTCGCCGTCGCGCAAAGCACGGACGGCGTCAAACGCATCGTCAAGTTATTCGAATACACTAATTAGGCCGACCTGAACCTTGGACAAGTCCGCTGATGCCGCCCTACCCGGAGTCTTCGTCGCCGCACTGAGCGAATTGCTCGGTGCCGACGCGGTGGTCACTGCACCGGACGAACGCTGGACCTACGGCTACGACAACAGCCGCCGTCACGCCATGCCTGACCTGGTGATACGGCCGGCCGACCACGCGCAGGTGCGCGATGCAGTGCGCCTGTGCAACGAACATCGCATTCCGCTCGTCGCCCGCGGCAGCGGCACCGCCACCACCGGGGCGGCGGTGCCGTTGTCCGGCGGCGTCGTGTTGTCGCTGGAACGAATGAACCGCATCGTGACGGTCGACCCTGCCAACCGCGTCATGGTGGTCCAGCCGGGCGTCACCAACCAGGCGGTTCAGGAGGCGGCGGCCGCACATGGTTTTTTCTGGCCGCCCGACCCAACCAGTGCAGCCGTCTGCACCATCGGCGGCAATCTGGCCTGCAACTCCGCCGGGCCGCGCGCCGTCAAGTACGGTACGCCGCGCGAAAATGTCCTGGGCCTGCGCGCGGTCAGCGGCGGCGGTGTCGAACTGCAAACCGGCAGCTATACCACCAAGGGCGTGGTGGGCTACGACCTGACGCGCCTGCTCATCGGTTCGGAAGGCACGCTGGCGATCGTGACCGAAGCGACGCTGAAACTCACGCCGTTGCCCGAAGCGCGACGCACGTTGCAGGCGCTCTACCGCGATGTGCACAGTGCAGCCGCAGCGATCTCGCGCATCATGGCCCAGCCCGTGGTCCCGTGTGCGCTGGAATTCATGGACGGCAAGGCGATTGAGATGATCCGCGGTTATGCCGGTGCTGTGCTGCCGGCCGATGCCGGTGCGCTATTGATGATTGAAGTCGATGGTCCCGATGCCTGTGTTGACGCGGCCGTTCAAGCGGTGATTGCCGCCGCCGCGGGCGATGGCTGCATCGACATCAACGAGGCACGCGACGCCGCCCAGGTGGCGGCGCTGTGGAAGACGCGCAAGGCGTTGTCGCCGGCGCTGCGCAATGTGGCGCCGAAAAAGATCAACGAGGATGTAGTCGTTCCAGTCTCGCGGATGCCGGAACTGATTGACGGTCTCGACCGGCTGTCGCGGCAATACCGCATCACCATCGTCAATTTTGGCCACGCGGGCAACGGCAACATCCACGTCAACCTGCTGGCCGACCCGGATGATGCGGAACAGATGGAGCGCGCCCGCGCCTGCCTGTCCGAGGTATTCGACCTGGTGTTGCGGCTCAACGGGACCCTCTCCGGCGAGCACGGCATCGGCATCGAGAAACGCGACTACGTCGCCCGTGAGATAGCGCCGGCAACCCTTGCCCTGATGCACGCCGTTCGCGCCCAGTTCGACCCCAACGGCCTACTCAATCCCGGCAAGAAACTCCCGCCGCTCAAATAGGGCGGCAGCGCCGAGAGGCAGAGGGCGCGAAGAGAAACAAACGCTCATCTGCCGCTCGATTCCCGCTATTTCGTATGCGCGCTGTTCCCTGCGTGCGTTGCGGTGAATTCTTCATTCATCGGTCGCGCTCCAGGAGAGCACGGTAGATCGCGCGATCCTCGGCACCATGGGTGCAGGCGACGACGCGCTCGAAGCGCGCCTCATATTCGCGCATCACAGCAACGGCGATGGCGGCAGCCTGTTGCTTCGGATAGCCGTAGACCCCGGTGCTGATGGCAGGAAAGGCGATGGTGCGCACGCCGTGCCGTAGCGCCAGTTCGAATGCGTTACGGTAACAGGCCGCCAGGAGTTGCGCCTCGCCGTTGCCGCCACCGCGCCATACCGGCCCCACGGTACTGATCACCCAGCGTGCCTTGAGCCGGAACCCGGGACTGATGCGCGCCTCGCCGACGGGACAGCCGCCCAGGGTCCCGTTGTAGTCGCGTAACTGCGGTCCGGCAGCGCGGTGAATCGCGCCGTCCACCCCACCGCCGCCGAGCAGGCCAGGGTTGGCCGCATTGACGATGGCGTCCAGCGCCAGCGTGGCGATGTCCGCAAACGCCAGCTCGATCGCCACACCGGCTATTTCACCAGCCGCAGCGCCGGCTTCTTGCCGCCATCGTCATCCGGTGTTTCCGGAGACGGCGGCTCGTCTTCTTCTTCCGAGAACACCATACCGCGGCCGTTTTCCCGGGCATAGATGGCCAACACGGAACCGGTGGGCACATAAATCTGCATCGGGTGGCCGCTGAAACGCGCGCTGAACGATACGGCGTCGTTCGCCGTCACCAGCCCCTGCACCGCATCGGGACCGATATTCAGCACAATCTTGCCGTTCTCCACGAACTGCCGCGGCACCTCGGCACGCGGATGCTCCGCATTGACCAGGATGTGCGGTGTCATTTGATTGTCGATGATCCATTGATACAGGGCACGGATCAGATAGGGGCGGCTTGGAGTCATCGGCAAAGCTGTCTGTTAAGGGCATCATGCCCACAATAGGTTGTTCGTATTTCGCTGCTCAACGGCGCATGTCTTTCTCGCCTTCGCTCAAGCACGCCCGGAACGACGGTCGTTTGAATATGCGCTCGGCATAGGCGGTGATCGGCGCAGCCTGCTTAGGCAGCTCGATACCCAGCATCGGCAGGCGCCACAACAACGGCGCCACCGCACAATCGACCAACGAAAATTCTTCGCTGAGAAAAAACGGCCTGGCGGCAAATACCGGAGCTGACGCCACCAAATTGTCGCGCAGATCGTTACGCGCCTTGGTAGCCTGTTTATCGGTCCCCCCCAGAACGATATCGAGATGCGAGAAAAAATCCCGCTCCAGCCGATACAGTTTGAGACGGTTGCTGGCCCGCGATACCGGATCGACCGGCATCAGCGGCGGATGGGGGAAACGCTCATCCAGATACTCCATGATGATCAGCGAGTCGTATAACACGAGGTCACGATCGACCAGAGTCGGGACGCTGTTATAGGGATTGAGATCGATGAGATCTTCCAGCTTTTCGCCTGTCGCCACTTCCACCAGGTCGAATTCGATCCCTTTTTCCGCCAGCACCAAGCGCACTCGGTGGCTGTAGACGTCTTCGCCGCTGGAAAAAAGCATCATGGCAGAACGTCGGTTGGCAATAACCGCCATGGCAGTGACTCTCCCTCATAATAAAAACAGGGGGGCTAGGCCCCCCTGTTCGTCACCGGTGACGCTGCGTTGCGCGACGGGCGGTGGGGGGCGGCGTTAGTTTAGCACAGCCCCCCGACCAGCCGGCAGTTAGTGAACGTCCTTCCAGTATTCCTTCTTCAGCAGATAGGCCAGCACGAAGAATACCGCCAGGAAGATCAGCACCTTAACTCCAAGTGCCTGACGCTCCAGCCGGATCGGCTCACCCATGTACACGAGGAAGTTGACCAGGTCACCGACCGCCTTGTCGTACTGTGCCGGCGTCATGGTGCCCTTCGTCACCAGCTTCAGGCCGGTGAGGACGGGGTGTTTGTTGCCGTCAGCATCGGTCTCGATCGTAAACACCGGTTCCTGCATGCCCTGCAACTTCCACAGCACGTCCGGCATGGCCACGCTCTTGAACACCGCGTTGTTCACACCCGACGGACGGCTGCTGTCCAGATAGAAGCTGCGCAGGTAGGTGTACAGATAGTCCGCCCCGCGGGAACGCGCGATGAGGGTCAGATCCGGCGGCGGGTTTCCGAACCAAAGCTTGGCATCGGCCGTGCGCATGGCGACGGTCATATGGTCGGTCAGCTTGGTGGAGGCGAACATGATATTTGCCTTCACCTCCGCGTCGGTCATCCCCAGGTCCTTGGCCATGCGGCTGTAACGCTCGTACTTGGCCGAGTGACAGCTCAGGCAGTAGTTGGCGAACATACGCGCACCGCGCTGCAGCGACGCCTTGTCGTGCAGGTTGACTGGCGCTTTATCGAGGTGGAAGCCCTCCTCGGCGGCCGTTGCCAGCGCCGGCAGGACCGCAAGCATTACGGCAATGATAATTTTTTTCATTCTGTCACCCTCTCCGGAACCGGCTTAGTCTTGTCGATCTTGCTGTACCACGGCATCAACAGGAAGAACGCGTAATACAGGATGGTAAGAATCCGAGCCAACCATGTGCGCCCCACGCTGGGCTCTTGCGTACCCAGGTAGCCGAGGATGATGAAAGAGATCGTGAAGATGGCGATTGCAATCTTGAACAGCGGTCCCTTGTAGCGAATCGACTTCACCGGACTGCGATCCAGCCACGGCAGGATGAAGAACATCGCAATCGACCCGAACATCACCAGCACCCCGGGGAACTTGGAGGTGAACATCGGCGGGATGGCGCGCAGGATCGCGTAGAACGGCGTGAAGTACCATACCGGCGCGATGTGCGGCGGGGTCTTCAGCGGGTTCGCCGGATCGAAGTTGGGATGTTCCAGGAAGAAACCGCCCATCCCCGGTGCGAAGAAGATCACCGCAGCGAAGATGATCAGGAAGCCGACCACGCCGACGATGTCCTTCACCGTGTAGTACGGGTGGAACGGAATACCGTCCAGCGGGATGCCGTTGGCGTCCTTGTTCTTCTTGATCTCGATACCGTCCGGGTTGTTCGAGCCCACCTTGTGCAGCGCCACGATGTGGACGAACACCAGGGCGGCCAGAATGAACGGCAGCGCGAAGTGGAAGGCGAAGAAGCGGTTCAGGGTCACATCGGAGATGACGTAGTCGCCGCGCACCCAGACCGACAGATGCTCGCCGACGAACGGTACTGCCGAGAACAGGTTGACGATAACCTGCGCGCCCCAGTACGACATCTGGCCCCACGGCAGCAGATAGCCGAAGAACGCCGTCGCCATCATCGCCAGATAGATGATCACGCCGATGATCCACAGCAGTTCGCGCGGTTTCCGGTAGGAACCGTACATCAGGCCGCGGAACATATGCAGGTAGACCACGATGAAGAAGGCGGAAGCGCCGACCGAGTGCATGTAGCGGATCAGCCAGCCCCACTGCACATCGCGCATGATGTACTGCACGGAGGCGAAGGCCAGAGTCGCATCGGGCTTGTAGTTCATCGCCAGCCAGATACCGGTCAGGATCTGGTTGACCAGCACCAACATCGCCAGGGAACCGAAGAAATACCAGAAATTGAAGTTCTTCGGCGCGTAGTACTTGGCAAGATGCTCTTCCCAAGTCTTGGTGGCAGGGAAACGCTCGTCGATCCATGCCATGAATTTATTATTGGTACTCATGGTTTAGGCAGCTCCCTTATCGTCACCGATAGTGATACGGGTATCGCTCAGGTACTTGTAGGGAGGAACCTCCAAGTTGATCGGAGCGGGCGAACCCTGGAACACGCGACCGGCCAGGTCGAAGCGCGAACCGTGGCAGGGGCAGAGGAAACCGCCCTTCCAGTAGGCGCCGATATCGGCCGGGGCGACGTCGGGGCGGTAGCCCGGGACGCAGCCGAGGTGGGTGCAGATACCGACCAGGACCAGATACTCCGGCTTGCGCGAACGGTATTCGTTTTTGCAGTACGGCGGCTGCTGCGGCACCGTGGACTTGGGGTCCACCAGCAGGTGATCGTTGCTCGGCAGGTCCGCGAGGTTCTTCTTGGTGCGGCGAACAAGCCATACCGGTTTGCCGCGCCACGCCACCGTCATCATCTGGCCAGGCTCAAGTTTGCTCACGTCTGCCTCAACCGGCGCACCGGCGGCCTGAGCCCTCGCGCTAGGTTCCATGGACAGGACGAAGGGGGTCAGGACGTAAACGGTTCCGACACCGCCGACCACAGAGGTCGCCGCCGTCAGGAACCGGCGCCGACCCTTATCAACGCCTTCAGTGCTCATCAATACTCTCTCCCGAAGTCAGGCTGGAAACAAAAACCCGGAACAACCGGCCTTCTTAAAATGCCTCAAAGAGCGGTCTCAACAACACCGGGCAAACGTATGAGTTGATTTCGAGGAACTTGGAAAGTTTCCCGCACCAAACTACTTATAAGTAAGTAAGAATCTACCCATAAATAGATAGCCGCATAGTTTGGGGCAAAGGCGCGCAATGGGTCAAGGCAAGAAAACGTCAAATTCATACTGGATTGTCGATATCGACAAATTCATGATCTAACTCATATTTCTGAGCAAGATGGTCGCCCAATGCACGCACGCCATAACGCTCGGTGGCGTGATGTCCCGCAGCGAAATAATGGATGCCCAATTCGCGTGCCGCATGCACCGTCTGCTCCGATATCTCGCCGCTGATGAACCCGTCGAGACCCAGCGCGGCCGCCTGCTCAATCCATCCTTGGGCGCCGCCGCTGCACCAACCGATGCGCTGCAACGACGCCGGCCCGCCCTCGATATGCAGCGGCGTCCGCCCCAGGCGTCCGGCGATATGGGCCGCCAAGGCTGCGGCGGAAAGCGGCTGCGGCAGTTCGCCAAAAGCGGCAATGCCGCCCCCCGGCCCCTTGCCGAAGCGCCCGCGGATGTCGATGCCGAGCAGCGCGCCCAGACGCGCGTTATTGCCCAGCTCCGGGTGCCCATCCAGCGGCAGATGATAGGCGATCAGGCTGATATCGTTGCTCAGCAGCGTGCCCATGCGCCGTCGCTTCATGCCGACGATGCGCGGGTTCTCGCCGTTCCAGAACCAGCCGTGATGCACCAGCACCGCATCGGCGCCGCGGGCAACCGCCGCATCCAGCAGAGCCTGACTGGCGCTCACCCCGCTCACCAGACGCCGCAACCCGGGTCGCCCCGCCACCTGCAGGCCGTTGGGGCAATAGTCCTGATACTCGACGATCTGCAGCAGATCGTCGCAGTAGCTCACAATTTCCGACAGCTGCGCCATGTGTTAACCCCTCCTTTACGGTACTATTGTCGCCTCACCCATCCGCTGTGGGAATCGTCAGATGAAGCTACACCGCCCGATTGTGTTTCTGTTCCAGTCGATTACCGTCGGCCTGGCCGTCGCCTTCGTCATCTTAGTATGGAAACCCGACCTGCTGGATAGCGGCAAGAAGGTCGTCGCCTTCGTCCAGAGTGCGCCCAGCGGTGTGCGCACGGCCGCAACCAGCGGTCCGGTATCCTACGCCGACGCGGTAGCCGCCGCGGCGCCGGCCGTGGTCAATATCTATACGCGCAAGACCATCGCCGAACGCAGCCACCCGTTTACGAACGACCCGCTGTTCCGCTACTTCTTCGGCGACCAGTTGGGCGCGCCGCGCAAACGCGAGGAGACCAGCCTCGGTTCGGGCGTCATCATCAACAGCGACGGCTACATCCTGACCAACAACCATGTGGTGGCCGAAGCCGATCAGATCGAGGTGGCCCTGCACGACGGCCGCACCGTGACAGCCAAGGTGGTGGGCACCGATCCCGAGTCGGACCTGGCCGTGGTCAAGATCAACCTGGAGCACCTGCCGACCATCGTGCTGGGCGACTCCGGCCATCTGCGGGTCGGCGACGTGGTACTCGCCATCGGCAATCCGTTCGGCGTCGGCCAGACCGTGACCATGGGCATCGTCAGCGCCATGGGACGCGATCAACTGGGCCTCAACACCTTCGAGGACTTCATCCAGACCGACGCCGCGATCAATCCGGGCAACTCCGGCGGAGCGTTGATCAACACCGAAGGCCAGCTGGTGGGTATCAACACCGCCATCTTTTCCCGCAGCGGCGGCTCGCAGGGCATCGGCTTTGCCATTCCGGTCAACCTGGCCAAGGGTGTGATGCAGCAGATCATCGAAAAGGGGCACGTGGTCCGCGGCTGGCTCGGTCTCGAAATCCAGGACATCACCCCCGAACTGGCCGAGTCGTTCGGCCTGTCCAGCCAGAACGGCGCCGTCATCGCCGGCGTGCTGCGCGGCGGACCGGCCGACAACGCCGGTCTGCAACCGGGCGACGTCATCCTGAAGCTCAACGGCAAGGTGGTGCGCGATGTACGCACAGCGTTGAACATCATCGCCAGGACTCAGCCCGGCAAGCGCATCGAACTCCAGGGGCTGCGCAACGGCAAGCCGTTCGACTTGAATGCGAAAGTGGCGGAACGGCCGATACAGCAGGATCAGCCGCCGGACGACCAGCAGCAGTAGCGACGGCCAACCCGGAATTTTCGCCGCCGTTCGCAGCGGGGCGGCCACAGCGAACGAATCGGCGACCGCGCAGAGGGTGGAGAGAAATCCGGGCCAGTGCCTACTCCTTCTCCTCGACCGCCTGATTGTGCAGGTGAACCGGCTGTGCGGCCCGTTTACGCATGCGGATATTGAGCATCTCCACACCCACCGAAAACGCCATGGCGAAGTAGATATAGCCCTTCGGCACATGGAAGCCCACCCCCTCGGCGACCAGCGCCGTGCCGACCAGGATCAGAAAACTGAGCGCCAGCATCTTGATGGTCGGGTGGTGGTCGACGAAATCGCCGATGGGCTTGGCGGCGAACATCATCACCACCACCGCCAGCACGATGGCCAGGATCATCACCGGCAGGTACTGCACCATGCCGACCGCGGTAATCACCGAATCCAGCGAGAACACGATGTCGACCAGCGCGATTTGCACCAGGGTGGCGACGAATCCCGCGCTCCTGGCGCCCAGTTCGTGCAGTTCCGGCCCTTCCAGCGTTCCATGGATCTCGTATGTGCTCTTGGCCAGCAGGAACAGGCCGCCGCCGATGAGGATCAGGTCGCGCCCCGAGATCGCCGCGGCAAACAGCGTAAACAGCGGCGCGGTGAGGCGCATGATGAGGGTCAGCGACAACAACAGCGCGATGCGCGTGCCCATCGCCAACGTCAGCCCCAGCACGCGCCCGCGCTGGCGCTGGGCGGCGGGCAGACGCCCGACCAGGATCGAGAGAAAGATGATGTTATCGACACCGAGCACGATCTCCAGTGCCGTCAGCGTCGCCAAGGCGATCCACGCCTGCGGATCAAGCAGCCATTCCATAGGGACTCGAAATCTTATCGACCAACCGGTTGGGGCATCCTAGCAACTCCGGCCGGTGCACGGAACCGCCGAGCGCCGGAAAATGCCGGCGGGAGACGACGCACGCGCACCGCCGGCCGCGTGCAGCGGCGCGCTAGCCGAGGAAGTCCTGTAATGCGCCAAGGAGAGCCGCATTCTCGTCCGCTCGGCCGACGGTGATGCGCAGATACTGCTCGATGCGCGGCTGGGGGAAATGGCGCACGATGATGCCCCGCTCGCGCAACTGCGCCGCCAGCTCGACGGCCTCCCGTTGCGGATGGCGGGCAAAGACGAAGTTGGCCGCCGACGGCGGCAGTTGGAACCCCAACGCCGCCAGGCCGCCGCTCAGCCGCTCGCGGCTCTCGATCACCGCCTGCCGGGTCCGCTCGAAGTGCTCGCGGTCCGCCATGGCGGCGGTGGCGCCGGCGATGGCGAGGCGGTCCAGCGGATAGGAGTTGAAACTGTCCTTGACCCGCTCCAGCGCCTCTATCAGCGCGGCGTCGCCAAGGGCAAAGCCCACCCGCAACCCCGCCAGCGAACGCGACTTGGAGAAGGTCTGCGTCACCAGCAGGTTGGGGTAACGAGGTACCAGGGCGGCGGCGCTCTCGCCGCCGAAATCGATATAGGCCTCGTCCACCACCACCACCGATTCGTCGTTGCGCTGCAACAGCCACTCGATGTCGGCCAGCGGCAGCAGCCGCCCGGTGGGGGCGTTGGGGTTGGGAAAGATGATGCCGCCGTTGGGCCGCAGATAGTCGGCCACGCGCAGCTCGAACTCCTCGCCCAGCGGCACCGTTTGATAGTCGATGCCGTATAAGCCGCAGTAAACCGGATAGAAGCTGTAGCTGATGTCCGGAAACAGCAGCGGCGAGGGATGTTGGAACAGAGCGTGAAACGTATGCGCGAGCACCTCGTCGGAACCGTTGCCGACAAATACCTGCGCCGGAGCCAGACCATAGCAACCGGCGATCGCCTGGCGCAGCCGCAGCGCGGTCGGGTCGGGATAGAGGCGCAGGTCGTCGTTGACCTCCGCCTGGAGCGCCGCCAATACCCGCGGCGAGGGGCCGTAGGGATTCTCGTTGGTGTTGAGCTTGATCAGGTTCGCGATCTTCGGCTGCTCGCCCGGCACATAGGGCGAGAGCCGGTGCACCACCGGACTCCAGTAGCGGCTCATGGTCGATCCTCGACTATCCCTTGATGCGGTATTCCGCCGAGCGGGCGTGGGCCGTCAGGCCCTCGCCGCGCGCCAGACAGGAGGCGGTCTTGCCCAGCTCCGAGGCGCCATCGGCGGAACACATGATCAGCGACGAGCGCTTCTGGAAGTCGTAGACGCCGAGCGGCGAGGAGAAGCGCGCCGTGCGCGAGGTGGGCAGCACGTGGTTGGGACCGGCGCAGTAGTCGCCCAGCGCCTCGGCGGTGTAGCGCCCCATGAAGATGGCGCCGGCGTGCTTGATCTGCTTGGACAACGTCAGCGGGTCCGCCACCGACAGCTCCAAATGCTCCGGTGCGATGTAGTTGGCGACCGTCACCGCCTCCTCCATGTCACGGACCTTGATCAGGGCGCCGCGAGCGGTAATCGAGGTGGTGATGATCCCGTTGCGTTCCATGGTCGGCAGCAGCTTGTCGATACTGGCGGCGACGGCGTCGACGAAGGCGGCATCGGGGCTGACCAGGATCGACTGCGCGTCCTCGTCGTGCTCGGCCTGGGAGAACAGGTCCATGGCGATCCAGTCCGGATCGGTCTGGCCGTCGCACACCACCAGGATCTCCGAGGGACCGGCGATCATGTCGATGCCGACGGTGCCGTAGACCATCCCCTTGGCGGTGGCCACGTAGATGTTGCCGGGGCCGACGACCTTATCGACCCGCGGTACGCTCTCGGTACCGTAGGCCAGGGCTGCCACCGCCTGCGCGCCGCCGATGGCAAACACGCGGTCGACACCGACCACCGCCGCCGCCGCAAACACCAGTTCGTTGACCACGCCGTCGGGGGTCGGTACCACCATGATGAGTTCCTGCACGCCGGCGACCTTGGCCGGGATGGCATTCATCAGCACCGACGAGGGATAGGCAGCCTTGCCGCCCGGTACGTAGAGACCGACGCGGTCGAGCGGCGTCACCTGCTGGCCGAGCAGCGTGCCGTCGGCCTCGGTGTAGCTCCACGATTCCTGCTTCTGGTGCGCATGGTAGGCGCGCACCCGTGCGGCGGAGAACTCCAGCGCCTGGCGTTGCTCGGCGCTGATCTTGGTCAGCGCCTGTTCGAGCCGCGCCGCCGGGATCTCCAACTGCGCCATGGTCTGCGCCTGCATGCGGTCGAAACGGTTGGTGTATTCCAGTACCGCCGCATCGCCGCGCTGGCGCACGTTATGCAGGATCTCGCGTACGGTGGTGTTGACCTGGTCGTCGGAGACGCCCTCCCAGGCAAGGAGCTGCTCCAGGGTATCCCAGAAACCGGCCTGGCTGCTGTCGAGTCGTTTGATAGTCATTGCAAACATCCGTAGGAGCGGCTCTGCCGCGATTCAACTATACGAAGCGACCGTGCCACGACTGGAGTCATCGCGGCAGAGCCGCTCCTACCTTGAATTCACCGCCTCGGCCATGCGATCGATGAAGGTCTTCACCCGCGCATGCTTCATCTTCATCGACGCCTTGTTCACCACCAGGCGCGAACTGATATCCATGATGTGTTCCAGCGGCTCCAGGCCGTTGGCCTTGAGGGTGTTGCCGGTCTCCACCAGGTCGACGATGCGATCGGCCAACCCCACCAACGGCGCCAACTCCATCGAGCCGTAGAGCTTGATAAGCTCCACCTGGCGCCCCTGGCCGGCGTAGTACGCCTTGGTGATGTTGAGGTACTTGGTGGCCACCCGCAGGCGGCGCGCCGGTTCGGCGCCGGGACGGCCTGCCACCATCAGCCGGCAGCGGGCAATGCGCAGGTCGAGCGGCTCGTACAGGCCGCCACCGCCGTGTTCCAGCAGCACATCCTTGCCGGTGACGCCGAGGTCGGCGGCGCCGTATTCGACGAAGGTGGGCACGTCGGCGGCGCGGATAATCACCAGTTTCACGTCATCGATGTTGGTATCGAGGATCAACTTGCGGCTGGTCTCGGGGTCGTCCTGCGGCACGATGCCGGCGTGGGCCAGCAGCGGCAGCGTATCCTTGAAGATGCGCCCTTTGGAGAGGGCGATAGTCAAGCGGCCTCCACTCACGGCATCACGTCCTGCAACAACGAACCGCTGCGGAAACGCTCGAAGTGCTTGTCCGGAACCCGGTGGATACGGGCGCCGAGCTGCTGCAGCTTCTCTTCGATGCACTCGTAGCCGCGATCGATGTGATAGATGCGATCGACGATGGTGTCGCCCTGAGCCACCAGTCCGGCCAACACCAGGCTGGCGGAGGCGCGCAGATCGGTGGCCATCACCGGGGCGGCGGTCAGGCGTTTCACGCCGTTGGTGATGGCGGTATTGCCCTCCAGCAGGATCTTGGCACCCATGCGCTGCAACTCCTGCACATGCATGAAGCGGTTTTCGAACACCGTTTCGGTGATCGTTCCGCTCCCCTGCGCCACCGCATTGAGGGCGGTGAACTGCGCCTGCATATCGGTGGGGAAGGCCGGATAGGGCGCGGTGTGGACCGCGACCGCCTGCGGCCTGCGCCCCTTCATGTCCAGCGTGATCCAGTCATCGCCGGTCTCGATCTCGGCACCGGCCTCGCGCAGCTTCGCCAGTACCGCGTCGAGCAGCCGCGGATTGGTATCCTTGAGCTTGACCCGGCCACCGCTGATGGCGGCTGCCACCAGATAGGTACCGGTTTCGATACGGTCGGGCAGCACGTTGTAGCGACCGCCGTGCAGGCTCTCCACACCCTCGATGGTGATGGTGTCGGTACCGGCTCCATGGATCTTGCCGCCCATCATGTTGATGCAGTTGGCCAGGTCCACCACTTCCGGTTCGCGCGCGGCGTTTTCGATCACGCTGGTGCCCTTGGCCAGGGCGGCCGCCATCATCAGATTCTCGGTGCCGGTGACCGTGACCATGTCCATCATCAGCCGGGCGCCCTTGAGCCGTTTGGCGCTGGCCTTGATGTAGCCGTTTTCGACGCTGATGTCGGCGCCCATCTGTCGTAACCCGTTGATATGCAGGTTGACCGGGCGCGACCCGATGGCGCAGCCGCCGGGCAGCGATACCTCGGCGCGGCCGAAACGCGCCACCAGCGGCCCCAGCACCAGGATCGAGGCGCGCATGGTCTTGACCAGCTCGTAAGGGGCAACGAAGGAGTTGATGGTGGAGGTATCCACCTCGGTGTTGAGCTTCTCGTCCACCGTCAGGTAGACGCCCATCTGCCCCAACAGCTCCATGGTGGTGGTGATGTCGTGCAGGTGCGGCACGTTACCGACCGTGATCGGGGTGTCCGCCAACAAGGTCGCAGCGAGGATCGGCAGGGCGGCGTTCTTGGCCCCGGAGATGCGGATTTCACCGTTCAGTGGAATGCCGCCGCTTATGATCAGTTTGTCCATCGACATGACTCTAACCGGCGCAGCCCCTGGGGCTGCCGGTTCGGTGAAAAGAGGTGCGAAACCTCAGGAAGAGACCGTCAGCTTGCGCTGCGTCTCCCACTCCTGGGGGGTGTAGGCCTTGATTGAAAGGGCGTGGATCGCGCCGCTGGTGATGCGGTCCCCGAGGGTGCCGTAGACCAGTTGCTGCTCCTTGACCATGGACAGCCCCTCGAACGCGCCACTGACGACGATCGCCTCGAAATGGCTGCCGTCACCGCTCACCATTGCCTCGCTGCTGGGCAGCCCGGTTTCGATAAGGTTCTTGATCTCGTTGGGTTCCATGGGGGACTCCGCGCCTAAGACATAAGCGGGGAATCATACCCGTTGGAGGGCGATTTTGTAAGACCGGAAAGGTCCCTAGGACGCTTGCAGCGGCAGCAGATGATCGACGCCGGAGGCGCGGGCGATGGCCAGCAGTTGCGCCGGCACCGCCTGAAACACCAAATCGACACCGGCGTCGCGGGCGCTGCGCAACCACTCCACCAACAACGCCAGACCGGCACTATCGGCGCGGCCGACGCCCGCCAGGTCAAATTGCAGCGGGCCGCCCCCTGCGGCCAGCAACGGCCGGCTTGCGCGCCACACGGCGGTGACCGTGGCGAAGGTCAGATCGCCCGACACGCGCACCACGCCATCCGCCCGTTCCAGATGGGGCTCAGTTGCCGGCCGCGATTTTTTTCGCATTGCGCTTCTCCAGTTGACCGATCAGACTGTCGAGCCCGCTATCGGCGATCTGCGCCGCGAACGAACTGCGGTAATTGGTCACCAGGCTCACCCCTTCCACGGTGATGTCGTAGACCAACCACTGGTCACCATGCCAGTAAAGGGCGTAATCCAGCGAAACCGGCGGCTGACCCGACTGGGCGATGGTGGTACGCACCAGGGCGGTCCGGCCGCTCTCGGACATGCGGGTCGGCATATAGCCGACGGCCTGACCGCTGTACTCCAGCAGCGCCACCGCGTAGGTACGCACCAGCAGGGTGCGGAACTGCCGGGTAAATTGGGTGCGCTGCGCGGGCGTCGCGGTGCGCCAGTAGCGCCCCAGCACCCAGGCCGACATCCGGCTGAAGTCGAAATGAGGCAGCACCAGATCCTCCACCAGCGGATATATCTTGCGCGGATCGGCCTTGAGCGCCGCCCGTTCGGTCTGCAGCCGCGCCAGAGTCTGGTCCGTCACCTGCTTCACCAGCTGCTGCGGGTCGTCCTGCGCCCACGCCGCGGCGGCCAACAGCAACAGCGCCAGGAACAGGCCCGCGCGATGGCGCACTATCCTCATTTGCCGCCCCCGGACGCCTTGCTGAACAGGAACTTGCCGATCAGATTCTCCAATACCAGGGAGGACTGGGTCAGTTTGATCACGCTGCCGTTCTTCAGCATCTCGGTATCGCCGCCAGGTTCCAGGCCGACGTATTTCTCACCCACCAGGCCGGAGGTGAGTACGCTGGCCGAGGTGTCATCCGGCAGCTTGTTGTACTGCGCCTCGATGCGCATCGATACCACTGCTTGATAGGTGTCGGAATCGTAGGTAATGGCGGTGACGCGACCGACGGGGACGCCGGCGACGGTCACCGGCGCGCGCACCTTGAGGCCGGCGATATTCTCGAACCGCGCCTTCAGCAGATAGCTGGAACCGCCGCCCACCATAGTGAGGTTGCTCACCTGCATCGCCAGCAGGAATAGCGCGGCGAAACCCGCCGCCACGAACAACCCGACCCAAATCTCTAAAGTCCTTGCCTGCATTGTCAGCTCACTCCATACATCAAGGCGGTCAATACGAAATCGAGACCCAGTACCGCGAGCGAAGTATGCACAACAGTACGGGTCGTCGCGCGGCTCACCCCCTCGGAGGTGGGCACCGCGTCATACCCTTCGAACACGGCGATCCAGGTCGCCACCACACCAAACACGACGCTTTTGATGATGCCGTTCAGCACGTCGTCGTGGAAATCGACCATCGACTGCATCTGCGCCCAGTAGCTGCCCTTGTCCACCCCCAGCAGGCCGACGCCGACGAAATAGCCGCCGTAGACGCCGACGATGCTGAAGATAGCCGCCAGCAGCGGCATCGAAATCACGCCGCCGAGAAAGCGCGGCGCCAACACCCGCTTGATCGGGTCGACCGCCATCATCTCCATGCCGGAGAGCTGCTCGGTCGCTTTCATCAGGCCGATCTCGGCGGTCAACGCCGAACCGGCGCGGCCGGCGAACAGCAGCGCGGTCACCACCGGCCCCAGCTCGCGCACCAGGGTCAGGGCGATCACCGGGCCGAGTGAGGCGTCGGCGCCGAAATCGACCAGGGTGTTATAGAGCTGAAAACCCAGCACCATGCCGACAAACCAGCCGGAAACCACAATGATGAGCAGCGACAGCACACCGATGGAGAAGGTCTGCTGGATCAGCAGGCGCGGCCGCAGCAACAGGCCCGGCAGACCGGCGAGAATGGAGAGCAGCAGCGTACTGGCGCGTCCCAGCCGTTCGAAGGTACCCAGGGCCCAGTGGCCGAGGCTTTGCAGTCTGCCCAGCATCAGCGTGCTCCTCCGGTCTCTCTGCCGGCCAGCAGGTCGTCGGCATAGGGAACGGCGCGGTAATGGAACGGCACCGGGCCGTCGGCCAGTCCCTGCAAAAACTGCTGCGCCCACTCCGAAGAGGAGTGCTCCAGCTCCTCGGGAGACCCGTGCGCCACCACCTTGCCGCCGGACAACAGATAGATGTAATCGGAGATCGCCGCCGTCTCCTGCACGTCGTGGGAGACGATGATCGAGGTGAGGCCGAGGGCATCGTTGAGCGAGCGGATCAGCTTCACCAACACCCCCATGGAGATCGGGTCCTGGCCGGTGAACGGCTCGTCGTACATGATCATCATCGGGTCCAGGGCGATGGCGCGGGCCAGAGCCACGCGGCGCGCCATGCCGCCGGAAAGCTCGTTGGTCATCAGGTTGCGCGCCCCGCGCAGCCCCACCGCCTCCAGTTTCATCAGCACCAGGTCGCGGATCATCGGCTCCGGCAGGTCGGTGTGCTCGCGCAGCGGGAAGGCGACGTTTTCGTAGACGTCGAGGTCGGTGAGCAGCGCGCCGCTCTGAAACAGCATGCCCATGCGCTTGCGCAGCTCATACAGCTCGCCGTGACGCAGCGTGTGCACGTTGCGGCCGTCCACCGTCACGCGGCCCGACTGCGGCCGCAGCTGGCCGCCGATCAGCTTGAGCAGCGTGGTCTTGCCGGTGCCGCTCGGCCCCATGATGGCCGTTATCTTGCCACGGTGGATATCGAGATCGATGCCGTCGAATATGGGGCGCGAGCCGCGGGCGAAATGCAAATCGCGGATCTCGACCAGTGGCGTCGTCACAACGTTATTCCTGTCAGCGTACTGCGTGCGCAAGCGGACACATTATTATCCCTGTTATCGAATCGCGCAGTGTCCGCGAGATGTCCGTCGCCGTCAACCGTGCGAACCCATGCATGGCGCGAATGCGACAGCGAAGTGGACGCTCACACGCCGAGCAGCGCGGCGATGGTGCGCGCACCGGTCAGCGTCTCCAGCAGCGGCGGCGTGCCGTCGACCACCAGTACACCGCCGTCCCCCCCACCGGCCAATAGTTCGACGATGCCGCGCAGGCGGCGCACATCGACGCCATGGTGCAGATGCACGCTACGCAGCCCCGCCGCGGTACAGCGATAGCCCTCCGGCTGAAGGCGCCAGCAAGCGCCGGCACACTGACTCTCCAGCCGTTGCAACGCCGCCGCCGGCGGCGGCTGGGCGAAAAAGAAACCGCTGGGACCCGCCGCGGCGGGTGCGGCCTGCGCCGTCGTCGTTGCCAGCAGGCCGCCGCACTTGCCGCCGAGCAGGCCGACCACCCGCGACAACGCCGCCTGCTCCACCGCGCTGCCGTGCCAACCGAGAAAGAACCGGAACGCCGACACCGTATCGTCCGCCCACTGCGCCACCGCGCCGTCCGGCGCCGTTGACCACTGCGCCGCCGACACCAGCACGGCATCGAACTCATTGGCGTAATAGGTCAGACGCCACTCGCGCGGCAGGTCGGCCGGGTAGAAAGTGCCCTGCCAGCCGTCGTGGTCCCAGCCCGCCGCGGCGGCCGCGAAAAAGGGTTCGCTCTGCACCTGTGCCTCATCCCGAAAAAGATCCCAAGTGGCGTATCATAGGCGAATCGCCGCCGCACCGATCAGCCTCGCCATGGGAAACGTCATCCAGTTCAAACGCCCCACCCTCGCCGCAAAGCACAAGGGCAAGAGCCTGTGCAAGAGCGGCTTCCACAAGTGGGAGATCCAGAAGGAACGGCCGTTCGACGTGAAGCTGGGCAGGCTGGTGACGCTTTATCGCTGCATCCGCTGCGGCGCAACCCGCACCGAAGCGAACTGACAATTGCGGGGAAAAGCAGTAAGGTGACGCCCAATTTCGATACCTTGAACCTTGAACGGACCCTCATGCCACGTCTGCTGCTTCTGCTGACCCTGATCGCCCTCGGCGGCTGCGCCACCGTCAACGGGTCGCACGACCCGCGCGATCCGTTCGAGGGCTTCAACCGGGGCGTCTACGCCTTCAACAGCGATTTCGACAACAAGGTGGCGAAACCGGTGGCCGAGGGCTATCAGAAGGTGGTGCCGCAGACCGCCCGTACCGGCGTTTCCAACTTTTTCAGCAACCTCGACGATGTGATCGTGCTGGTCAACGACGTGCTGCAACTGAAAGGAGCCAAGGCGGCCTCCGACTTTTCGCGCCTGGCCTGGAATACCACGGCGGGGCTGTTCGGCCTGATCGACGTCGCCACCCCGATGGGACTGCCCAAGCACAACGAGGACTTTGGCCAGACCCTGGGGTATTGGGGCGTCCCCAGCGGCCCGTATCTGGTATTGCCGTTCCTCGGTCCCAGCGATTTTCGCGACGGCACCGGCGATCTGGTCGACTACACACAGGTGGATCAGCTCAATCGCATCAAGCCGTATCATCCGACCCGTCTGGCGGTCGAGGCGCTGGGTGCCGTCAACACCCGCACCAACCTGCTGCGCGCCAGCAATCTCCTTGACCAGGCCGCCCTCGATCCCTATATCTTCATGCGTGAGGCCTACTTCCAACGGCGCCGGAGCGAGATCTACGACGGCAACCCGCCGCTCCCCGACTTCGGCGGCGATGAGGGGCTGCCGCCGGATGATCCGCCCGACGTCGGCAATCCCTGAGCGGCGTGGCCCCATGCCGACGGCTTTCGACCTTAGCTGAAGACAGGCACCGTGCTCTGGATATCGATCTCGGCCATCATCGGCGGCTTTGCCTTGCTGGTTTGGAGTGCCGACCGCTTCATCACCGGGGCCGCCGCGATGGCACGCGACCTGGGCGTCTCTCCCCTCATCATCGGCCTGACCATCGTCGGTTTCGGCACCTCGGTGCCCGAGATGCTGGTCTCCGCCATGGCCGCATGGGCAGGCGAACCCGGCCTGGCCATCGGTAACGCCATCGGTTCCAACATCGCCAACATGGGTCTGGTACTCGGCAGCGCCGCCCTGCTGCGGCCGTTAGCGGTGCGGTCGCAAACGCTGAGACGCGAATTTCCCATGCTGTTCGCCGTGATGCTGCTGGCGCTGGCGCTATTGTGGAACGGCCGGCTGGGACGGCTGGACGGCGTCATCCTGCTCGCCGCACTGGTCCTGCTGCTGGGCTGGCTCGTCCACCAGGGGCTGCGCGAACGCAGCGGCGACCCCATGGCGCGCGAGTACAGCGCGGAGATTCCGGCACAGATGCCGCTGGCCCGTGCCCTGTTGCTGGTGGCGGTGGGATTGGGGGCGTTGTTGATCAGTTCGCGCCTGCTGGTGTGGGGCGCCGTCAATATCGCCCACCTGCTGGGCGTCTCCGACCTGGTTATCGGCCTCACCGTGGTCGCCATCGGCACCAGTCTGCCGGAGCTGGCGGCATCGCTGTTCGGGGCTATCAGAAACGAACCCGACATTGCCATCGGCAACGTGTTGGGCTCAAATATGTTCAACTTGCTGGCGGTGATGGGTCTGCCGGGCCTGATCCACCCGCTGGCCGTGCCGCCGGAGGTGTTGCGGCGGGACTTCCCGATCATGAGCGCCTTTGCCGTGGTGCTGTTCCTGATGGCCTACGGGTTCCGCGGCCCCGGCCGCCTGAGCCGCATCGAAGGCGCTCTGCTGCTGTGCGGCTTTATCGCCTATATGGGTCTGCTCTACCACCAGAGCGTCGGTTAGAGTGTTACGAGGAGTTACACCATGCAACGCGAGGATTTCACGGTCGCCGGCACCCGATGCGGCGGCGCCACCAACGTCCGCAGCGCACTGGAGCGCCGGGCCATTGCCGCCCAACCGCAAGAGCCGGGCTATCCCGAGGCCTAAATGACCCGCACCATCGACGACAACAAGCTGTGCCTGCTGGGCCGCGCGGTGATCGACACCGAGGCGGGCGCGGTGGCCGCCCTGGCGGAGCGCATCGACGCCGGCTTCGCCCGCGCCTGCCGCCACATGCTCGGCTGCGAGGGACGCATCATCGTCACCGGCATGGGCAAATCGGGCCACATCGGCGACAAGATCGCCGCCACCCTGGCCAGCACCGGCACCCCGGCCTTTTTCGTCCATCCGGGCGAGGCCAGCCACGGCGACCTGGGGATGGTGACGCCCAAGGACGTGGTGCTGGCGCTGTCCAACTCGGGCGAGACCGAGGAGATCCTCACCATCCTCCCGATCATCAAGCGCCTGGGGGTACCGCTCATCACCCTGACCGGCAATCCGCGTTCGCGCCTGGCCAAGGCGGCCAGCGTCAACCTCGACGTCAGCGTGGAAAAGGAGGCCTGCCCCCTCGGCCTGGCGCCGACCGCCAGCACCACCGCCTCCCTGGCGATGGGCGACGCCCTGGCCATCGCCCTGCTGGAGGCGCGCGGCTTTACCGCCCAGGACTTCGCCCTCTCCCACCCCGGCGGCCGTCTCGGCCGGCGGCTGCTGCTGCGGGTCGAGGACGTAATGCACACCGGCGACGAGATGCCCGTGGTCGACGCCGATGCAGGCTTGAGCGAGGCCCTGCTGGAGATGTCGCGCAAGGGGCTGGGGATGACCAACGTGGTCGACGCCAGCGGCCGCATCGCGGGCATCTTCACCGACGGCGACCTGCGCCGTCTGCTGGACCACGGCGAGGTGCATATCGCCACCCTCAAGGTGGCCGAGGTGATGACCCGCAACTGCACCACCGTCACCGCCGAGCGGCTCGCCGCCGAGGTGCTGCACATCATGGACGAAAAACGCATCAACGCCCTGCCGGTGGTCGGTGCCGACGGCCTGCTGTGCGGCGCCATCAACATGCACGACCTGCTGCGGGCAGGGGTGGTTTGAATGGGTGGTGGGGAGTGGGAAAGGCGATACATTGGTTCATCCCACTCCCCACTCCCCACTATCCAATAACAACGTCCCGCAACGACGGGACGAGAGTTTCAGGGGAGCATCGATGCAGGACATTCTGGAACGGGCGGCGCAGATTCGCCTGGTGATCTTCGATGTGGACGGGGTGCTGACCGACGGCAGCCTGTTCCTGGGCGACGACGGCCAGGAGTACAAGGCGTTCCACTCCCGCGACGGCCACGGCATGAAGATGCTGCAGGAAACGGGCGTGGAGATCGGCATCATCACCGGGCGCAGCTCGCAGGTGGTGGAGTACCGCATGAATAATCTAGGCATCCGTCACGTCTACCAGGGCAAGCTGGATAAACTGCCGGCTTACGACGAACTGGTCGCCAAACTGGGATTGGTACCGCAGCAGGTGGCCTATGTCGGCGACGATGTGGTCGACCTGCCGGTGCTGCGCCGCAGCGGCCTGGCGCTGGCGGTGCAGGACGCCCATCCGCTGGTCAAACAGCATGCCCACTGGATCAGCGAGCATGGCGGCGGCCGCGGCGCCGCCCGCGAGGTATGCGAATTCATCATGCGCGCCCAGGGCACATTGGAACGACAGCTGCTGAAGTACCTGGCATGAGCCCGCGCCGCCAATATCCGTCAACCCCTCGCCGTGACCATGGAGCCGCGGCACCGTGAATCGCCGCATCCTGATAATCACGGTGCTGGTGGCGCTGGTGGTGCTTGCCGACAACTGGCTGTCGAAACGGCGCGAGCAGAAACTGCCGGCCGCCGTGACCGCGGGCCATATACCCGATTACTTTCTGCGCGACTTCACCGCAACCACCATGAACCCGCAGGGCCAGCCTGAGCAACGGCTCACGGCGCAGCTGATGGACCACTATAGCGACGACGACAGCATGGAGCTGACCGCACCGCAACTGACGCTGTTCCAACCCTCGGGAGCCCCGTGGCACGTCGTCGCCGCCCGCGGCCGCATCATCGACGGCGGCAGGGAGGTGCGGCTCAGCGGCGGCGTACGCATGAGCCACGTCGACCAGGGCGCTACGACGACGCTGACCACCGCTCACCTGTTGATCCGACCCAAGCAGCGTTATGCCGAAACCGACGCGGCGGTCACGGTCACCACCCCGCAGGGGCAGGTGGACGCGGTCGGCATGCAAGCCGACATGGCGGCGCAACGATTGCTGCTGCTATCCAAAGTACGGGGGACTTATGTGCCGCAGACCCATTGATACCGCGCTGTTGCTGCTGTTGCTCCTGCCCGGAGCGGCCGCCGCATTGGAGAGCGATCACACACAGCCGATTCACGTCCAGGCCGACCGCGTGGTGCTGGACAACCGCCATGGCACCAGCACCTATCGCGGCCACGTCGTCTTCGATCAGGGCTCGCTGCACCTGGATGCGGATAGCCTCACGGCCTATCGCAGCGGCACCACGCTGGAGCGCGTCGAGGCCGAAGGCTCGCCGGTGCGCTTCCGCCAGAGGGCGGGCAAAAAAGGCACCGAGGTGCAAGGCAGCGCGCAACGAATCGAGTACCGGGCGAAGATCGGCCGCATCGTGCTGCAGGGCGCGGCCCGGGTGCAGCGCGGCAGCGACCATATGAGCGGCGAGCGCATCGAGTATGACGTACGCCGCGGCGTCGTCACGGCCAGCGGCGGCGGCGGCGACCAGCGCGTGCATGCCACCATCCGCCCCAAACAGACCCCGCCCGCCGGAGACAAATCGCCGTGACCAATCCCGACACCACGCCCCGTTCCCGCCTCAGCGCCGAAGGCCTGGCCAAACGCTACCGTGCACGCGAGGTGGTGAAACAGGTCTCGTTGCACATCGACAGCGGTGAGGTGGTGGGCCTGCTCGGTCCCAACGGCGCCGGCAAGACCACCAGCTTCTACATGATCGTCGGCCTGGTCCCGTGCGACGCCGGCAGCATTACCATCGACGGGCGCGACATTACCCGCGAGCCGATCCACCAGCGGGCACGCCTCGGCATCGGCTACCTGCCCCAGGAGGCGTCGGTATTCCGCAAGCTGTCGGTGGAGGACAACATCCTCGGCATCCTTGAAACCCGCGCCGGGCTGTCGCGGCAGCAGCGGGAAGAGAAACTCGAGGCGCTGCTGGAGGAGCTGCACATCGCCCATATCCGCGCCAACCTCGGCATGAGCCTCTCCGGCGGTGAGCGCCGCCGCGTCGAGATCGCCCGCGCCCTGGCGATGGAGCCGCGCTTCATCCTGCTCGACGAACCGTTCGCCGGCGTCGACCCCATCTCCGTGCTCGACATCCAGGGCATCGTCAACCACTTGCGGGATCGCGGCATCGGGGTGTTGATCACCGACCACAACGTGCGCGAGACGCTGGGTATCTGCGAACGCGGCTATATCATGAGCGACGGCCAGGTGATCGCCGAAGGGACGCCGGCGCAGCTGCTGGAGGACCCGCAGGTGCGGCGGGTCTACCTCGGCGAAGACTTCCGCCTCTAGGAACCTGTCGGACTATGGTGCCCGTAGCGAGCAAGGTGGGAGAGCGAGGCCAAATTTTCATGATTTCGAGGCGCATAGTTGTTCTACGCAACGAGAAATCGGGGAAATTTGGGCCGCTCTCCCACCGGCGCAGTAGGAGCATCCATAGTCCGACAGGCTCCTAGGCGCACCCCCCCATGGCATCCCGTCCGCAAACCGGTCTCCCGAGCGCCGCCTTTTCGCCGACGTTGGCCTTTTGGCATGCCATTTGCGCTAGAATAGTCCCCTAGACGGCCCGCGTTCGCGCGCCCACCAAAAGAACGATGAAACAGTCCTTACAACTCCGTCTCGGTCAACAACTCACCATGACCCCCCAGCTGCAGCAGGCGATCCGCCTGTTGCAGCTGTCGACGCTCGAGCTGCAGCTGGAAATCCAGCAGGCACTGGAGTCCAACGTCATGTTGGAGATGATGGAGGAAAACGAAGAAGAGGATGCCGAAGAGCCGCGCGGCGACGAATCCGCGCCCTTCGCCGAGGCGGACGCCGCGGGACCGGAGCAGTCGTTGGAAGAGTCCAGGACCGACCATGACCTGGAGTTGCAGGGGGGCGGAGAAATCCCGGACGAACTGCCGGTGGACAGCGCCTGGGAAGACATTTACGACGCTGTCGGCAGCGGCTCCGGCAGTGCCGGCGGCGACAACGACGACCGCGACTACGAATACGGCGACACCTCCAGTGAAACACTGCAAGAGCATCTGCTGTGGCAGCTGCGGCTGACCCCGATGAGCGACACCGATCGCGTCATCGCCGAAACCATCATCGACTCAGTGAACGACGACGGCCTGCTCGGCAGCCCGCTGGAAGGGCTCTATGAGTCGCTGCGCGAACAGATGGACATCGAGTTCGATGAAGTGGAGGCGGTACTGCATGCGGTGCAGAGTCTGGATCCGCCCGGCGTCGCCGGCCGCGATCTGCGCGAAAGCCTGCTGCTGCAGTTGCGCCAGCTGCCGGAGCAGACGCCCTGCCGCGCCGATGCGCTGCGGCTGCTCAGCGACCATTTCCAGCTGTTGGCCAACCACGACTACGCCCAGCTCAAACGCCGCCTCAAACTGGACGAGGAGGCGCTTGGCCGTACCATTCGCCTGATCCAGTCGCTTAATCCGCGGCCCGGCTCGCAGATCTCGACCGCCAGGACCGAATACATCGTCCCCGACGTAATCGTGCGCAAGGTCAAGGGCAGCTGGCGGGTCGAACTGAACCCCGACGCGGCACCGCGCCTGCGCATCAACCCGACCTACGCCGGTCTGATGAAACAGGTCAGCAATGCCAGCGACAACACCACCATGAAGAATCACATGCAGGAGGCACGCTGGTTCATCAAGAGCCTGCAAAGCCGC
This sequence comes from Proteobacteria bacterium UBA3588, assembly GCA_002376325.1. GTDB lineage: Bacteria > Pseudomonadota > Gammaproteobacteria > Thiohalomonadales > Thiohalomonadaceae > Sulfurivermis. The sequence goes on from DFMR01000036.1 coordinate 41,256, forward strand.
AATGAGACCCTGCTCAAGGTCGCCAGCTGCATCGTCGAACACCAGCGCGGTTTTTTAGAGCAAGGCGAGGTGGCAATGAAGGCGCTGGTACTCCATGATATTGCTCAGGAGGTGGGCATGCATGAATCGACCATCTCACGGGTGACGACCAAGAAATATATGCATACGCCGCGGGGTATCTTCGAGCTCAAGTACTTCTTCTCCAGTCACGTCAGTACCGCCAGTGGCGGAGAATGCTCGTCCACCGCCATCCGCGCGCTGATAAAGAAGATGATCGCTGAAGAGAACACGACCAAGCCGCTCAGTGACAGCAAGATCGCGCAAACCCTCTGCAATCAGGGGATAAATGTAGCGCGTCGCACCGTGGCGAAATACCGCGAAGCGATGGCCATTGCCCCCTCCAACGAGCGCAAGCGCTTAACCTGATTCGACAATTTCTGAACAAAGGAGAACATCATGCAATTGAACGTCACCGGCCATCACGTTGAAATCACGCCTGCCCTGAACAGCTACGTCAGCGGCAAGCTGGAGAAACTGGAGCGCCATTTCGATCACGTCACCAACGTTCACGTGGTACTGAGCGTGGAAAAAATGCGCCAGAAGGCCGAGGCGACCATCTCCATCACCGGCAACAACCTGTTCGCCGATGCCGAAGACGAGGACATGTACGCCGCCATCGACGCCCTGGTCGACAAACTGGATCGCCAGATCTGCAAACACAAGGAAAAACTCACCGATCACCGCCGCTCCGAAGGTGCCGCGCGCAAAGGCGAGCCGGCCGCCGAGTAAATCGGCACACCCGGAGCTGCGGACCTGTCGTGATGCACATAGGTGAACTGTTGACGGTCGATCGCGTTCTGTGCAACGCCGAATCGGCCAGCAAGAAACGGGCGTTGGAGCAGCTCAGTGCGCTCATCGCGGGCGGCCAGGCGACACCGAACCAGAAAGAGGTGTTCGACAGCCTGCTCGCCCGCGAACGCCTCGGCAGCACCGCTCTGGGACATGGCGTCGCCATCCCCCACGGGCGGGTCAAGAACGGCGCCGACACCCTCGGCGCCGTCATCAAGCTGGAGCAGGGCGTGGATTTCGACGCGGTGGACGGTCAACCGGTGGACCTGCTGTTCGGCCTGCTGGTCCCCGAGCAATCGACGGAAATCCATCTGCAACTGCTGGCGCAGCTGGCGCAGATGTTCAGCGACCCCGATTTCGTCACCCAACTGCGTCAAAGCGGCGACGCCGGGCACCTCTACCAGCTGATCCACCAATGGCAGCCCAAGGGCTGAAGACGCCATGCCTGCCGCTCCGCTCTCCATCCGTGCGCTGTTCGAGACGTTTCAGAAACGGCTGGCGCTGCATTGGCTGGCAGGACACGCCGGCGCCGAGCGCGCCATCCGGCGCGAGACCACTGAACCCACCGACGCCGCGCTGGTCGGTTTTCTCAATCTGATCCATCCGTCGCGCATCCAGATCCTCGGCGCCGCCGAGATGGATTATCTGCAGAGTCTGGATGAATCGGCCTACACCGAGGCACTGGAACAGCTGTTCGGCGACGCCAGCCTGGCGGTGATCGTGGCCGGCGGCCTGCCGGTGCCGATGCCGTTGCGCCGCGCCGCGGAACGCCACAACACGCCGCTGCTCGCCTCCAGCCTGGCCAGCGACAAACTGCTCAACCACCTGGACTACTACCTGACCGAACTGCTGGCGGACAAGCAGGTGGTGCACGGCGTATTCATCGACGTCATGGGCATCGGCGTGCTGCTTACCGGCGAGAGCTCCGCCGGCAAGAGCGAGCTGGCATTGGAGCTGATCTCCCGCGGTCACATCCTGGTGGCGGACGACGCGCCCGAGTTCCGCCGGGTCGGACCCGACACGCTGCGCGGCAGCTGCCCCGAGGTATTGCAGGATTTTCTCGAAGTGCGCGGACTCGGCCTGCTCAATGTGCGCGCCATGTTCGGCGACAGCGCCGTCAAACGGCACAAAAACCTGCGCCTCATCGTCAACCTGGTGCCGATGAACAAAAACGTGCACAACATCGACCGGCTGTCGGGCAGCTACGACACCCGCACCATGTTCGAGGTGGAGGTGCCGGAGATCCAGCTGCCGGTCGCCCCCGGCCGCAACCTGGCGGTGCTGGTCGAGGCGGCGGCGCGCAATCACATCCTGCGCGAAAACGGCTACGACGCCGCCGTCCATTTCAGCGAGCGGCAACGCCACCTGATGGATCAGGAGTCCCAATGAAGCTGTTCATCGTCAGCGGTACCTCGGGTTCCGGCAAGAGCATCGCCCTGCATGCGCTGGAGGACCTCGGCTACTACTGCATCGACAATCTGCCGGTGGGTCTGCTGGCGGCCTTCGTACATGAGTTGCATACGGCGCAACAGCAGGGCAACGACCATGCCGCCGTGGGCGTCGACGCGCGCAACCTGGTCAACGACTTCAGCGTCTTTCCGCAGGCGCTGCGCCAACTGCGCGACAGCGGTATCGACTACCAGATACTGTTCATGGACGCCGACGACGACACCCTGATCAAGCGCTTCTCCGAGACACGCAGGCGCCACCCGCTGACGCGCGGCGAGATGCCGCTGGCAGAGGCGATCCACCGCGAGCGCGCCATGCTGGAACCGCTGTCGTCGCACGCCGATCTGCGGGTGGACACCAGCCATACCAACGTGCACCAGCTGCGCGACCTGGTGCGGGCGCATGTCGGCGCCGCGACCGAAGGCAAGCTGTCGCTACTGTTCGAGTCGTTCGGCTACAAGCACGGGATCCCGGTGGACGCGGATTTCGTGTTCGACATCCGCTGCCTGCCCAATCCGCATTGGAACCCGAGCCTGCGCGCGCTTACCGGACGCGATGCAGACGTCATCCAGTTTCTGGAACAACAACCCGAGGTGGAGGAGATGTTTCGATCCATCGCAGGCTTTCTCGACACTTGGATGCCAAGGTTCGAGCGCGACCATCGCAGCTACCTGACCGTGGCCGTCGGCTGCACCGGCGGCCAACACCGCTCGGTCTATTTCGTCGAACGCCTGGCTCGCCACTTCAACGGCGGCAGCACCAAGGTCAGCGTGCGCCACCGGGAGCTCTCGTGAGCGGCGTCGGCGTCCTGATCGTCGCCCACGATCCGGTCGGCAGCGCCCTGCTCGGCGTCGCCACCGCCATCCTCGGCAATCCGCCGCTGCCGATCGAAAACCTACCGGTACCGCTCGACGTGGATACCGAAATGGCCACGGACAAGGCGCGGATACTGATACGGAACCTCAATCAAGGTGCCGGGGTGCTGGTACTGACCGACATGTACGGCTCCACCCCCGCCAACATCGCCTGCCGCCTGCTGGCCGATCCGGCAATACGTGTGGTGTCGGGGCTCAACCTGCCGATGCTGTGCCGGATATTCAATTATGCCGCGCTCGATCTGGAACAGTTGGCGGAAAAGGCTGCGGACGGTGCCCGCGACAGCATCCTGTTATGCGCAGTGGAGGAGAAGCGTTAAGCATGCTCAATAAAGAGATCACCATCGTCAACAAACTCGGCTTGCACGCGCGCGCCGCGGCCAAGTTCGTCAACGTGGCCTCTTCCTGCGCCAGCGACATCTTTATCGCCCGCGATGGCCGCCGCGTTAACGGCAAGAGCATCATGGGCGTAATGATGCTCGCCGCCTCGTGCGGCAGCAACGTCGAACTCAGTATCGAAGGCCCCGATGAGCAGGAAGCGATGGGCAAGCTGGAGCAGCTCATCGCCGATCGCTTCGGCGAGGCGGAGTGAGGCAAGGACGATGGCGTTCAGCCTGCATGGCGCCGGCATTGCGAAAGGTATCGCCATCGGCCGCGCCCGCCTGTTGCAGCGCGGGCGACCGGAGATCCCGCAGTACGTGTTGCCGGCCCGCCTGCTCGAAGAGGAAGTGGATCGTTTCACCAGCGCCCTGCACACCGCGCGCGTCGAGTTGCGCGCCGTGCGCAATAGCATTCCGCCGGAGACGCCGGAAGAAATCGCCGCCTTCATCGACACCCATCTGCTGATGCTGGAAGACGGCGCACTGGCCAGCGCGCCGGTCGATCTGATTCGCTCCCAACACTGCAACGCCGAATGGGCACTGCAGATGCAGCAGGAGGCGCTGGTCAAGGTGTTCGATCAGATGGACGACGCCTACATCAAGACGCGCCGCGACGACGTCGAACAAGCCATTCTGCGTGTGCAGCAGATCCTGCTCAACGAAACCGCGCGCGAAGCCACCCTCGCCGCCGAACGCGAGAGCGGCCGCATCATCGTCACCGACGATCTGGCACCGAGCGAACTAATGATCCTGCATCAGCACGACGTCGCCGCCATCGTCACCGAGCATGGCGGTCCGATGTCGCATGTGGCGATCCTGGCGCGCAGCCTCGGCATCCCGGCGGTGGTCGGCGTGCATCACGCCTGGCAGTACTTGCGCGACAACGAACCGCTGGTGCTCGACGGCCGCGAAGGGGTGGTGCTCGCCGGACTCGATGACGACGGCCTCGCCTACTATCGCGGGCGTCAGCAGCAGGAAAAAAAGGCGCGCGCCGCCCTGAGCAAGCTGAAGCACCGACCGGCGGTCACCCGCGACGACGTGCCGATTACGCTGCTTGCCAATATCGAAGTGCCGGAAGACCTGCCGGCGGCGCGCCGCGCGGGCGCCGTCGGCATCGGCCTGTACCGTACCGAATTTCTCTTCATGAACCGCGATGCACCGCCGGATGAAGAGGAGCAGTACCGTACCTACCTCAAGGTGGTCAAGGCGCTGAAGGGCGCGCAACTGACCATCCGCACCTTCGATCTCGGTGCCGACAAGACGGTCGGCGGCGCGACGCCGCCACGCGGCGCCACCAACCCGGCACTGGGGCTGCGCGCGGTGCGTCTGTGCCTGCGTGACCCCGACCTGTTCCGGCCGCAGCTGCGTGCCATTCTGCGTGCCGCGGCACATGGCCCGGTGCGGATGCTGATTCCGATGCTCTCCACGGTGCAGGAGATCCGGCAGGTGCGCGATATGGTGGAAGAGGCAAAACTCGAACTGGCCGCCGAACACAAATCCTTCGACAGCAACATCGCCGTCGGCGGGATGATCGAGGTGCCGGCCGCCGCGATCTGTGCGGAGGAGTTCGCACGCCGGCTCGACTTTCTCTCCATCGGCACCAACGAC
>DFMR01000161.1 GCA_002376325.1 Proteobacteria bacterium UBA3588
TTGGGTGTAAAAAGAAACGGCGCTTCCGGAAGGGGTGCCGTTTTTTATGTACAAATAGTCCAGGCCACGTTTGTGGACACATCATTGCCAGAATATAGAAACGCTAATAGTTGCTGATCTGTCCAATTACTACAACCATTGCATATTTACGGAAGGCAGTGAATGGTTAGAAATGCGCACAAAAAACTATATGAATTGCTACTGCGCGCGGAGTTGCAGGGAAAGTCTGTAACAAAACAGGAAATTATCGCAAAGACCGCTTGGAAAGAGTCTTCCTTTGTCACTTATCTAACGAAAGGGCAGTTGTCGTTCCTGACAAAGACAGAGGACGGAGCATACAAAGTATCTGGCGTACGAAAGTACACTGTGGAAACGTTTTCAAAGCACCTGTCACAAAGTAAGCACAGGCGTGAGCTTGGACATAATTGCAAGTCTTATCTAGCTAGATCGTTACTTAAAAAATCTCGCGAGAATATGATTCTAGCACTTGAACTATACAATCGACCATCATTGGAAAATCGTCTTGATGCATTTGTGCTTCTGTTTTGTACCGCATGGGAACAGCTTCTTAAGGCAGTTCTTATTGAACGTGACGGTGAAGACTCGATATTTGAAGATCAAGAAATCAAAGGTCGTCAAAAGGAGACAATTTCTCTCAGGAAGGCTCTAGAGAAGATGTATGAGGGTAAAGATGCAAAACGGAGAAATTTAGAGAGAATAAAGTATTACAGAGACAAAGCTACACATCTCTTGATGCCTGAACTTCAGCTGCTGATTTCCAGAGTTTTTCAGTCTGGTGTACTAAATTATGCCGAAGAGTTTGAGTTGTTTGCGGAACAACCATTCATTGATAGCGCTGGTGGTGGCTTGATGACTTTGGTTGGTGACTTTCGTGACCCTGATGTTGTTCGTTTGATGAGTGAGTACGGAAATAGGGCTGGATCCGATATATTCGATTTGGCGAAAACGTTAGAGTCTGAAATTAAAGAAGTTAACGATATAAAGTATGCCATACCACTTGATATTAAATTGGTTTTTGCCCGAGATGATGGTGGAGGAAAATATCTGGCCGTATCTCGGGCTGAGGAGGGAATTAAAGCTCTTAAGGACGCGGTGATCGTAGAAAAACCCGTAGATAGAAGTAAAACTCATCCTTTCAAGACAAAAGATGCTTCAGATGAAATAAATAGGCGGTTGAGTTTGGTTTTGTCGCCGGAGTTGCTTAAAACTATCTTAGTAACTCGAGATTCAAAGACGGGTGTTCATAAATTTGGATCTAACTGCTTTTTGGCTATGGCCGACCATTATGGATGGAAGCGTGAAAATAATAAATTCCACTACAAGAATGTCGACCCTGAATACCACTATTATTCTGAACTGGCTGTTGACACGATTATTCGTGATATAACAACAGATCACGGCCTTCTCAGGCGAGCAAAACAGAAATACTCAAAACATCAAAAGAAGCGATGAGTCTAGTAGAAAATTGATATGGGAAAGAAAAATGGGGCGGAATGATTAAGTCGTGGTCAATGAGCTTTGGTGAAAACACGAAGATATATTATGGAATGTGCGCGTAATAAAGGTTGAAAATATGGAGCAGAGGTTATCTAGAAAGAAACGTCCTAAGGAAACAAAGACTGCTATTGCTAGTCGGTTTGAAGGAGCATTGCTTTCGATAGCATCGGCTTTTAAGAGCACAGAGGGATTTCGTCATGCCCAAACTAAAGGGAATGAGCGAGAAGAACCAGATGGGTATTACACTGAGGGTCAGGTCTTGCGTTTTGCCTTTCGGATGGGTATTACACTGAGGGTCAGGTCTTGCGTTTAATACACTGTGATCCTGCCCCGATTTATCGGACACTCAGTTAAGCCACATGCCGTAGCTCGGATGTCTCGGGCGAGAGATAGCCGAGGCGCGAATAGCCCAATAGGGTCAGTTCTCGCATCGTAACATTGGGTATGTTCTAGACAGGATGTCTGATATGGCAAGACCGCTACGAATAGAGTTTCCTGGAGCGCTATACCATGTAACATCGCGTGGTGATCGGCGCGAACCAATCTTTGATGACGACGAAGACCGGCTGAAGTTCATGGAAGTGCTGGCGGAAGTGGTGAAGCGTTTCAATTGGGTATGTCATGTCTTCTGTCTGATGACGAACCATTACCACTTGGTTGTAGAAACACCGGAAGGAAACCTGTCGAAGGGAATGCGCCAACTCAACGGTATGTTTACACAGGCATCGAATCGGCGTCATAAACGTGTAGGGCATATTTTTCAGGGGCGATTCAAAGGGATTCTGGTGAATAAGGATAGCTACCTGCTCGAACTGGCACGTTATGTCGTACTGAATCCGGTGCGGGCAGGCATGGTGAAGCATCCCAAAGAATACCCGTGGAGCAGCTATGGGATGATGGTGGGCTATGTACAGACTCCCTCATGGCTTGCCGCAGACGGCGTGTTGGCGCTCTTTGGTACCAGACGGGCTGAAGCAAGGCGACGATATGCGCAGTTCGTGGCGGAGGGGGTAGGTAAGGAAACCGTCTGGTCCGAGTTGCGCCAACAGATTTACCTTGGGAACGAAAGATTTGTGCAGCGGATGCAAAGGAAAGCCGCGCTACAGGGTGACGAACTTACGGTGCCGCGAGCGCAGCGTCGTGCCCCGACGCCGTCACTGGCGGCGGTAGAGAAAAAGTGTCGCGATCGAAATAGCGCGATAGTTGCTGCGTACGATACGGGCGTATACAGTTATCGCGAGATAGCTGAGTATTTTGGACTGCACCTCGCCACTATTGGGCGAATCGTGCGAACGGCCATNNGACCCCCGCGCTCGTCACTGAGTGCGATGCCGGCAACTGCCGCAGCGGCACCCAGTTTGCTCGATCAGGCCATTTCCCGCGTGCGTAGTGCGGGCGGACCGGAGTTTCGTGGCTTTATTGCGGCCAACAGCGGCATGTTGGCCGCAGCGGCGGAGATGCAGAGTGACGAGGAGCTGGCCGGCGAACTGCTGCAGGCCCTGCCGGCGGCATCGGCGTTAACGGCCGAAGCAGCTCCGGCGTTGGATGATGCGCTGGTATTGGCGATCCACGAATTTGCGCAGGCCGTATATCGGGTCAGAACCGGTATCGCGGCACCTACTGACGAATTGTTGCGCGCCAACGCACTGCACATGGCCAGCAGCGGTATGGCGATGCTAAAAACCGAAGAGGCCTATTTCGTCGCCCCTGGCGACCTGTTGTTGCATTGCCCCGACCTGGTTAAGGTGGGAGTGATCGACGGTCAATAGGGTTGCTCGTCGGCAGTATTTGTGGCGACAGGAGGAGACTTTCTTTCGCCAAAACGCCAGGGGAAACCGGGGTCGGAAACGGAATCCGCTAATTTTGGAAGAACCGACATGAGCTTTCGCCGCCGCGATCGGGGATTTAAGTATACTGTCACCGAATTCCTTAGATACCGGTTCCCCATAATTTGGCGACTCCGATTAACCTCCCGCCGTGATGCTTCCGTGATATTCCATTGGTACGCTTCTCAATAGTTGCCCTGTAAATGAATAACGGGGAGGGCGAGATTCCCTCCAAGCTCTGCGTCGCAAGGGGAGGTGTTGCCATGAAATACATCGACGAGTTGCTCAAGAGTCTTTACGTAATGGCCTCGATGGTCGAGGCGCGCGATCCCTATACGGGTGGGCACCTGTGGCGCGTTTCGCAATACAGTCGCCTGTTGGCCTCCAGCCATGGCCTGCCGGATACCGACGTGGCGCGCATTGCCCTGGGCGGTTTCCTGCACGACCTGGGGAAGGTCGGCGTGCCCGATGCCATCCTCAACAAGCCCGACCGCCTGACCGACGAGGAGTATGCGGTCATCAAGACCCATCCGGAGGTCGGCAACCGCCTGCTGTCGGAACACCCGCTGGCGCAGCTGGCGCGGGCGGCGGTGCTGTCCCATCACGAAATGCCCGACGGCAACGGCTACCCGCACGGACTGACCCACGCGAATATCCCTCTCGACGCGCGCATTGTGGGCATCTGCGATGCCTTCGATGCGATGACCAGCAACCGACCCTATCGCCGCGGCATGCCGGTGGAAAAGGCGCTTTCCATCATCGAGGAGAATCTAGGCAGGCAATTCGATCCGGAGCTGGGTACGCTGTTTCTGGAACTCGGCCGCGCCGGCGCGCTGGCGCCGGTGGCCGGCCATACGGAGCCGGGCATCCCGGTACAGGAGTGCCCCATGTGCGGTCCCACCATTGTCGTCCGCCGCCGCAACAAGGCCGGCGACCTGGTCTACTGCCGCAACTGCGGCGGCGAAGCCGAGGTGAAGAGCGTCGGTAAAATCGTGAGCATCGCCCCCACCGGCAGGAAGGGCCGTACGGAGGATTTGCAGCCCGAGGCCGACATGGACCTGATCGACGCGCTGATCCGCGAGACCGTGCGTCACATCGACAGTTTGGAGCAACGGCCGCGCCGCGGCCTGACCCGCTGGTTTCGTCGCTACGTCACGGAGGCGTGAACAAGCGGCATGGGTTGAGCGCAGCGAAACCACTGGCATGGAGCCGATGGGTTTCGCTATGCTCTACCCATCCTATGGCGGTATTTTGTGGGAAGTCGTCTGCATCAGAATAACAATCGGTCATCGATACGATTTGTCGCACCAGCATTCTTGAGACAACCAACATGAACGTCGCCAAAATCGCCACCACCCGTTACACCACCAAGGCCTTCGATCCGCACAAACGCATCGGCTCCGCGCAGCTGGAGCAGATCCGGACCTTGCTGCGTTTCAGCCCGTCCTCCACCAATTCCCAACCCTGGCATTTCATCATCGCCGGCAGCGACGAAGGCAAGGCGCGCGTCGCCATTGCCACTGCCACCGGCCCCTACAGCGCCAACCAGCCTAAGGTGCTGAACGCATCGCACGTGGTGGTGCTCTGCGCCCGTACCGAACTGACCGACGCCTATCTGGAGCACGTGATGGAGCAGGAGGAGAACGATGGCCGCTGCAAGACGGCAGAAGCCAAAGTGGCGACGCGCAAGGGCCGCGCCTTTTACGCCAACCTGCATCGCGAACTGGACGACACCCAGCACTGGATGGAGAAGCAGGTCTATATCGCCCTCGGCACCCTGCTGCTCGGTGCCGCCGCCCTGGAGATCGATGCGACCCCCATCGAAGGTTTCGACCGCGCCGCCCTCGACGAGGCCCTCGGTCTGCGTCAGCGCGGCCTGACCGCCGTGGTGCTGGCCGCCCTCGGCTACCACAGTGCCGACGACTTCAACGCCGAACTGCCAAAATCGCGCCTGCCGGCAGAGGAGATATTTACCTTCTTGTAGGCATTCGGGCAGGTGCAAGGCGGGTTAGCGGAATTCGCGTGGCTCAAAGGAATGAATCGATGCTGCTTTACTACCTGTTCGGCAACATGCGGAAGCTTGTGTTGTTTATCCTGCTATGCACCGTTGTGTTGATACCGATGGTCGCCAATCAGGTTATCGATAGGTGGTGGGAATATGCCTGCGTGGTGCTGTGGTCGTATTCGGTCATCGTCGTGGTTCGCATTGGTGAACGCCTGTATCCCATTGACGGCGGCGCCATGAGCATAATGAACCGACGCGCGGCGGGTATGGTGTACATTGGTATCAGCGGAATGCTGTATGTGGTGATCGCCCATTTTTCCGCTGCACATTGAAATGTAATTCTCGGGAGAGTGTGCAGTCATTGCGCCCGCTATTGGTGCCACGTTTCCGATAGCGCGGCGTTGACTTCCGACAGGAGGCACCCATGCCAAAGGACAAGGTCTTTCGTCCGCTGCTTAACAATCTACGCACCGGCTTGCGCATCGGGACGTTTCGTTCCTTTGACACGGACAAACTTCAAGTCGACATTCGCCAGGCCGTGTTGTTGTCCATGGTCGGTTTTTGCGTTTCGATACTGTTCGATTTCATCGCAGTCGGGCCGCACCGGGTATTCACGGCGTGGGGTATTGTCAGTGAAGTAAAAGCCTACGCCCTGCTGCTGCTCGCGGTCTATCTGGTCGTGCAGATCCAGGGCCAGTTGGAGCGGTTCGGCCTGTTCGTGGTGGCCATCTTGGCGACGGATCCCGTCGGCAGTGTCGTGGGAGAGGTTTATCATCTGATCATTCACCATACGGCTGTGGGCAAGCATGCCTGGTCGGCATGGGGCATCTATCTCGTGGTGTGGCTGTGGGTCCCCGCTGTGGCCTACTGGGCGCAACGCCGGGTGTTTGCCGGCAGCCGCTGGCGGGCGCTGAGCGCCAGCGTTGCCTATTCCGCATTCTTGTTCGGCACGTTGTTATTGCTGCCCCATACCCGGCCATGGCACACGGCCTATCCAAAAGACGACGACCGGCCGTCGATCGACGTGGAGCAGACCTATTATGCGCAACCGGCCCTGCTCAACGCCGAGCTGTCCAGGCTGAAGCCGCAGCGTTCAGGTATTCACGATATCTATTTCGTCGGCGTGGCAGGTTATGCGGAACAAAATGTATTCCTGCGCGAGGTACGCTCCATCCGCAAGCTGTTCGACCGGCGCTACGGCACCGCCGGGCGTTCCATCCTGCTCATCAACAACCCGGCGACGGTGAAAACCGTACCCCTGGCCGATGCCTCCAACCTGAAGATCGTGCTGAATCGTATCGGTAGGCTGATGAATCCCAAGGAGGACATGCTGTTCCTCTACATCACCTCTCACGGTTCCGAAGACAAGACCATCGCCTTCGATTACTGGCCGCTGTCGCTGGATGACCTCACCGCCAAGCGCCTGCATGACATCCTGACCGGTTCCCGTATCGGTTGGCGTACGGTGGTGCTGTCGTCTTGCTTCTCCGGCGGCTTCATCGACTCGCTCAAGAATCCCGACGCGATGGTGATGACCGCCGCGGCGGCCAACCGGACCTCGTTCGGCTGCAGCAATGAAAACGCCTGGACCTATTTCGGCGACGCCTACTTCCACCAGGCGCTGGCGCATACCCCTTATTTCATCAAGGCCTTCGATCAGGCCAAGGTCTCCATCGCCAAGCGGGAAGCGCAGGAGAAGCTGACGCCGTCCAATCCACAGATATGGGTAGGCAGGAAGATCGCCAAGTTCCTGCCGCAGATCGAGACGCGTCTGGCGGCGCTAAGCGGCAAGAGCGCGCTGCCGGTCGCCGACTGCTCTGGCGGGAAGTCGCCGGGGCAATCGCGCTGCCGGCATTGATGCGAAACCGGCGGATAGGGCGAACGCTACGGGATCACCAAACTTCGTCAACGAGACCGACCCTATTGGCCGGTCCGCTATCGTGCCATTCCGGCAGATGCGTATTCATTCTAATTTGACATTTGTTTTCCGCTAACTATGTGAGGTCATTATAGTTGCCGATCTATGTGCAATATTTTGTGTCACGATGTTTACCGGGTTAATTTAGCTGCCATAATCCCCGGTATTGAAAACGCGGGCGCTAGCGGCAACGGCAAGGTTGAGTAAGTGGCTACGTGAAGCAGCGGCTAATGTGATACAGACGATTACCATCGTAGGAGGCAGCAATGGCTCTCATCAGCTGGTCGGACGCGTTTTCGACCGGTATCACCGAACAAGATGAACAGCACAAAAATCTCATCTATCTCATCAATCGGCTCAACAATTCCATAGAGGAAGGCAAGGATGCGGAAGTCCTGGAAGCCGTCCTGGCCCAACTGGTGGATTACACGATCTATCATTTCGGGTACGAAGAGCGGCTGATGAAACGGCATGGCTATGCCGACACCCCGGCGCACAAGTCTGAACATGAGAAATTTGTCGAGACGGTCTACGACTTTAAGCGGAAACTCGATTCGGGAAGCGCGGTCATCTCGATCCAAATCATCAACTTCCTGCGCATGTGGGTGACCGGACATATCATGAAGACCGACAAGAAGATGGGATTGGAGTTGAGCAAGGTTGGGGTGAAATAGCAGGAGCCCGTCGACATCGTCCGAATACACTTCCTCGTCGCCGACAAGCGAAACGAAATGTAATTACCGTAAGTGTTCGCAGCATACATAGGTTGCGACCATTCTGATGGGATGTTTATCGCTAAATATATCTCGTTTGTGTGTCTAATAATTGATGCGCAGTTAACGGCATTGTGGTAGCTTCAAACGTGTACTCGAAAATACCGGGATATATCGGAGTAGGGGCGGCGGCACATGCGGTCGGGTAGTCTTTCACTCGAGCGTGATGTGAATAAAAATTCAATTTTATCGATTTTTTGACAATTGTCAGCGGGCGATGCAGCCGGTTCGCTCTCCTCCCTGCCTTTTCTCAATTGGTTGATTGTCCAAATGTTTACGAAGCGAATCTAGCTGCCATAATAAATCTGTGTTCTAAATCATAGCGGTGTATGTCGGAGGCATAGCTATGCGGTCAGTGAGGCATATATCTCCCGAGGCCAGGCTCCTGGCGGTGGCGCCTACACTGATAACATTGCTGCTCGGAATTCTTTTATATGCCGCCCAGCGGCTGTCATCCGCAAACACCGACTTCGAAATCATCGTTTTCCTGATCGCCCTGGTCCTGACGCCGGTAGCCACCTACCTGCTCGGTCGCCGTTTCTTGTCACAACTGCTCGGGTCAGATATCGGACGTATGACCCGTTATGCACGTTCCGTTGCCAGCGGAGAAAAAAATCTCACGCTTGAAGTCAGCCATGTGGAAACTGTCGCCGGAACCCTCGCTATGTTGGCGACGAAAATTGGAAAGATATCAGATCGTATCAACGCCAACGTCACCCGGATAAATTCCGAAGTCGAACAACTGTCGGCCGGCAGTAACGAGATTCTGTTTACCTCGCAGATGCAGGCGGCATCGATCAATGATACGAAACAGGTGATGTCGGATATGGCGCAACGTATCCAGGCGGTGTCGGCGCTGGCGCGTGATACCGAGGATATTTCCCACAAGGAAAACAGCCTGTCGGCGAACGGGGAAGCAGTTGTCGCGGATGCGGTGCGTGTGATGAAGGACATCTATGCGGCAATGACGGAGGCGGCGCAGGAGATACATGAGCTGACCGAACATGCGCATGGGATCGATAAAATCGCCGTTACTATTCGGGACATTGCGGAGCAGACCAATCTGCTGGCGCTGAACGCGGCGATCGAGGCGGCGCGAGCCGGAGAACAGGGGCGCGGTTTTGCTGTGGTGGCCGATGAGGTCAAGAAGCTCTCCGAACGTACGGCGCAGTCCACTCGCGAAATTGCCGGCACCATCAAACTGATGCAGGAGAAGACGAAGGAGGCGACCCAGGGGATAAGCCAGGCCATGCCGCTGGTGCAGGAAGGCGTGGATAAGGCCAGTCGCGCGGCGGATGTTCTTAAAAATATCCGTGAAGAGTCGCAATTAACCTTGGACAAGATCAGTCAGTTGGCCTCGGAGATGGACGAGCAGTCCGGCATGGTGGCCAGTGTGGTCGACAGTGTGACGCAGATCCTTGATATGACCGCCAATACCGATAAGGTGGCGGAGCGGACCTTGGAGGCATCGGTCAATCTGTCCAATACCGCCATGGAACTGTTGCATGAATCCATGCTCACCGGTGCCGACACCGGGAGCAACGATGATGTTGTAAAGGAAGCGCCTGAAGCAGCAGCAATATAACAATGTCTATTTTCCATAGAGGAGGTCGTGATGGCTCTCATAACCTGGTCCAATATGCTTTCCACCGGTATCGCGGAACAAGACAATCAGCACAAGAAGCTTATTGAGCTGATAAATAAGCTCAACGATGCCATGCAGGCCGGCAAAGGCACGGAAGTTCTGGCGTCGGTGTTGTCGGAATTGGTGAATTACACGGTGTTCCATTTCGGTTACGAAGAGAAACTGATGGACCAGAACAAATACACCGATACCGCGGCGCACAAGACCGAACACCGGAAGTTTGTCGAAACCGTCGGCGACTTCAAGAAGAAGTTCGAGTCGGGCAGTGCGGTTATCTCGGTCGAGATTATGAATTTCCTGCGCAACTGGCTTACCGGCCATATCATGAAAACCGATAAAAAAATGGGGCAGGAGCTGGCTAAGGCCGGCGTGAAATAAGCGCGCAGCAAACGTCCTGGTTGCCGTGCGGCGCCGGATTGCCGCAAGGAGATCCGGCGTTTGCTTTATCTCTCGTGACTATTTTCATTGCCGTTTGCGCTTGCTCCATGGCTTGACCGGCTTAGCGTCGATGATGCCGTGTTTACGGCGCTTCTGTTCCTTGGCGGCGGACGGTTGCGGCAAGGGGCCGGGCGGCTCCAAAGGGAGCTAGGTTTCGAATCGCAGTGTTGTGCCATGGCGCGAGCCCCCGATATACTGAAGCACGCCTTTGCTGTCTGACCTTGAGATTCGAACTAACCCAGTTCCTCGGCGTTGAGCAGACGTCGTTGGCGTGCTTGTTCTTCGGCTGCGGCCGCTTCGATGACTTGCAGCACCAACTCCACATCGGTCTCCTGCGTGCTCTCCTCGAAATGGCCGGTCAGTTCGGCCTCCGGGTGTAATCCGCCGTTTTTGTACAGTGCCCAAATTTCCTTGGCGTATTTGCTGTCGTGCAGTTGGGGGGCGTATAGGGCGTAATAGGTGGTAATGCTGCTGACGTCGCGTTCCAGCATCCACTCGGCGTGGTTATTCGCGGCGGCGTCCACCGCCTGAGGCAGATCGATAATGACGGGGCCGTGTTCGTCGACCAGCACGTTGAACTCCGACAGGTCGCCATGCACCAGCCCGGCACAGAGCATGCGCATCACGTATCGCATCATGACGCCGTGGTCTGCCAACGCCTGTTGCGCGCTCATGGATACGTCGTTCAGGCGCGGGGCCACTTGGCCCTGGCCGTCGGTAATCAACTCCATCAGCAACACGCCGTCGAAGCAGCCGTAGGCGCGCGGGACGCGCACGCCGGCATCGGCCAGGCGGTAGAGCGCCTCGACTTCGGCGGTTTGCCAAGCCTCGTCCTGCTGGTCACGGCCGTATTTTGAACCCTTCTCCATGGCGCGGGCACGGCGGCCGTTACGCACCTTGCGTCCTTCCTGGTACTGTACGGCCTGCTTGAAACTGCGCTTGTCGGATTCCTTATAGACCTTGGCGCAGCGGATTTCGGAGCCGCAGCGCACGACATAGACGACGGCCTCCTTGCCGCTCATCAACGGGCGGATTACCTCATCCACCAAGCCGTCGTCGACGAGGGGTTGGAGACGTTTCGGGATTTTCATGGTGATGGCGGTGTGTGGATTCCAGTTGTGCCCATGGCACGGGGATGGGTGTGTTCTCCCATTGTACGATATTCAGGGTCAGAACGCCGAAAACGCGAATGGCGGGTGTCCCAGGCTGCAAATGGCCGAATCGCCGTTGATGATGCATGTGCGCGGGAGTATCGGCATGAGCCTCATACGGATCGTCAGCTTCGCTGCGTGCACCGGTCAAGATGCTCTGGTTGATGGAAAAGCGCCGCCGTTTCCTGCGGCCTCATCGGTGACGTCGTGCCGATTCCGCGCCGTTGGCTTTGGATAGCGGTGCGCGACGGGTCCCACCGCGTTGACGCTGACCTGGCAATTCTGAACCACTGCAAAGGCCATTTGCGGCAGGGCAATCGGTAACCCGGGCGCCCACAACAGAACGGCAGCGAGCGCGGGGCGAAAAGTAGGCCTGATGCAGGCATGAGTCTGTCAATGTGCAGTACTTATGGAAGCTCCCGCTATTCTGCTTTACGGTGTGAATATTATGCCCGTCAAAAGCGTCGTCTTCTCCAGGCGCCGACCCGCAGGCGGCTGCGCCGTGCTCGGACGCTCCCGGCGTAAGCGTATGAGCGGCCGGGAGAATAGTGCGGTATAGCGGTCGTCCGTGTTGGGTTTGCCGCACCATAGGCGGCCGTTTCGGGGAGAGAGGTTGGGACCGGGTCGATGTTTCTCCATTGTCTCATTACGACATAATTCAGACATTTCGGGGGCGCTATACTCGATTCACTCCGGCCTGCCGGCGGGCCTACGCGATATTCGTTCGTGGGGGGAAGTGATGCACCATGACGTGTTAAAGGAAAACAAGGAGCTGCGTCGCAAGATGACGGCGGTGATGGCCAATGCCAGGCACAACGAGGAACGGCTGCGACGCTTTCACGAACAGGAACTCAACCTGCTGAGCGCCAATGGGCTGGTCGATCTGTTGCGCACCGTGCTGGTCGGGCACCGCCAAGTGTTCGGGCTGGAATCGGTGACGCTCGGCGTGATCGACGGGGAGTACGACATTCAGCGGCTGCTGGCGGACCTCGGTTGCGACGACAGTTTTCCGGAGATCGTCTTTTTCGAATCCGGCGGCGAACTCGCCGCTTTTTTCGCCGACGCGCAAGTCCCGCGGCTGGGCGGTTTTCGCGAGGCCATGCACGGTGCGCTGTTCGCGCCGGTGACGGTTCCCGCCAGTGTGGCGGTCATTCCGCTGCGCCGCCACGGCCGGCTCATCGGCAGCCTCAATCTCGGGAGCGTGGAGGATGGCCGGTTTATCGCCGGCAGCGCTACCCATTTTCTCGAACGGCTGGGGGCGGTGGTGGCGGTGGCGCTGGAAAACGCCATCAACCAGGAACGGCTGAAGCACATCGGCCTCACCGATGCCCTTACCGGCGTGCACAACCGGCGCTATTTCGATCGCCGGCTGCTCGAAGAGGTGGAGCGTGTTCAGCGCGACGGCGAGCCGCTGTCGTGCCTCTTCCTCGATATCGATCATTTCAAGCGCATCAACGATAACTACGGCCATCAGGTGGGCGATCGCGTGTTGCAGGAGGTCGCGGCGCGGATCAAGGCGCAACTGCGTCTGTCCGATGCGCTGGGTCGCTACGGCGGCGAGGAGTTTGCCGCGCTGCTGGTGCATACGGATACCGAGCAGGCCAGGGAGATCGCCGAACGCATCCGTATGAGCATCGCCGATGAACCGTTCCTGCTGGGCGGCGCACACCATTTGGTATTGACGCTATCCGTCGGTTTGGCGACGCTGCACTCGAGCGGCGCCGAGCCGTTGGGCGAGCGGGTCGGAGAGCAGCTGGTGGGTCTGGCCGACGCGGCGGTCTACCGTGCCAAAGAAGGGGGGCGCAACCGGGTCGAACAGGCGACGGAGTCGTTCGGGTAGGAACTGGTCGAGCAACCCTACGCATCCGGTAATGCCGGACGCGAAGCTGCGCATGAACAGCGGCGCAGCGCGGGAGCGATGCGTTGTTCAGCGGTGTTCGTGCAGGTGGTCTTTGAAGACATTCACGTCGGCGCCGTCCTTCTGTTTGATTGGATGCGTCAACGGATATACCGAAGGAGCGCAACTGCTGGGCGATATCCTGGCCGCGGTCGAAACATGGCTTTTAGGTGCAGACGTGTTCGGCGCAGCTCTTGTACATCGCCTTGCACTCGGGGTGCTGAGGTACGCTCTGCGTCGGCGTGGACGACGTAGGATTTACTTTCCCGCTGCGCTGCTTGTCGTTCCATCACTGCTTTCTTCTCTTCCCGTAGTGCGAAAAGTATGATGGCTGCCGTTCTGGCAGCCCCATATAATGCCCGCCTCGTCCTATGACGTCTGTAGTATCCGTCCTACAAAGCGTTCCTGCAGTCCGGGGCGGCGGACAGCGTACGCGACGAACCGCTAGACTGCCGCGGACTCGCCGGCCGGCGGGGAGAGCAGTGACTCGATGTCCGCTCGGGCAATATCCGTACGATCATGCTGGCACGGCTCGACTTCGCGGTGCAGGTGGTCTGCGCATTGTAGGCAGCGTCAAAAATAGGTATGTTTTGGAGCTTGGCCAGGAGGTCTGACGCACCCGCCGCCGAGGCGCTGCGCCGCCGGCAGGACAATCCGAAAATCGATGCGATAACGGCGGGGCCGGTCGTAGCCGAAAAATTGAAAAAAGGGGAGATTAAGATGGCGCAACCAGCCACGCTTCGCAAAGAGGCCGGCATCATCGGTCTGCTCTACGCCAGCCTCGGCGGCATCATCGGTTCCGGCTGGCTGTTCGGGCCGCTGCATGCGGCGCAGCAGGCCGGTCCGCTCAGCGTCTGGTCGTGGGTCATCGGCGCCGGGGCGGTGCTGCTGCTGGCGCTGGTCTACTCGGAGCTGGCGACGCTGATCCCCAAGAGCGGCGCCCTGGTGCATATCTGCCGCGTCAGCCACGGCGTGCTGCTGGGCAACATCTGGAGCTGGATCCTGTTCTTCGCCTACGTCACCATCGCGCCGGTGGAGGTGATGGCGGTGCTGACCTACGCCAACAACTATCTGCCCGGTTTGATCCATTCCGACAGCGGATTGCTCACTGCCACCGGATTCGTGGTCTCGGTGATCATGTTGGGCTTCTTCGTTGCGCTGAACTTTCTGGTGATTCGCTGGGTGCTGTTCATCAATAGCGCCGCGACTTGGTGGAAGCTGATCGTGCCGGCCGCCACCATCTTCGTGCTGCTGGGACTCTCCTACCATCCGGAAAACCTGCATGTGGTGCCGGCCAACGCCAAGCAAGACGTCGGCGGCATGTTCACCGCCGTGGCGACCGCAGGCGTCATCTTCAGCTACTTCGGCTTTCGCCAGGCGATCGATCTGGCCGGCGAGACCGCCAACCCGTCGCGCTACATCCCCATCGCCGTGATCGGCTCGGTCGTGATCGGGCTGCTGCTCTACGTCGGGCTGCAACTCGCCTTCCTGTTGGCGATCGATCCCGCCGACCTGGCCCACGGCGGCTGGGCTGGGCTGCGCTTCACCGGGCTGACCGGTCCGTTCGCCGCCATCGCCACCGCTATCGGGGCGACGTGGTGGGCGGTGGTGCTCTACATCGACGCCATCGTCTCGCCCGCAGGCACGGCCTTCATCTACGTCACCACCTCTTCGCGCGTCAATATGGCCACCGCGGAGATCGGCAGCGGACCGCAGGCGCTGGCGATCCTCAATCGCAGCGGGGTGCCCTGGGTCGCGCTGATCGTCACCTTCGTGGTCGGTGCGCTGTTCTTCTTTCCGTTCCCGTCGTGGCAGAAGCTGGTGAGCTACATCTCGTCGGTAACGGTGCTGTCCTACAGCATCGGTCCTATCGTGCTGTTGCAGATGCGCCGCTCGATGCCTGAGACGAAGCGTCCGTTCCGCCTGTGGGCCGCCTGGATCCTCGCCCCTGCGGCCTTCATCGTCTCCAACTGGATCGTGTTCTGGACCGGGTTGGAGACGCTTAGCATCCTGTTCGGCATGCTGTTTGCCCTGGTCGTTGTTTACCTGATCTACTACTTCGTCTTTACCAAGCGGGCCACCCGCAAGCCCCTCGACTGGCAGCACACGTGGTGGTTGCTGCCCTATTTCGGCGGCCTCTGGCTGTTCACCAAGCTGGGGCCGGCCATCGTCGGGGGCAACGGTGCCATGACGCTGTTCGAAGACATGGGGGTGATTGCGATCTTCAGTATCGTCATCATCTGGATTGCGCTCTCCACTACGGTGCCCGACGACGAGGCGCGGCAGGTGGTGAGCGAAATGGTGCAGTTGCCGGCATCGATTTCGCCTTAATCGGCGCATGCTGGGCGGCCGTCGCCTGGTTGCCGCCCGCGCCAGGTTCATTTCCCGTCGTCACGGTGCCTGTCGTGGCGTCACTGTCTGGTCCGGCGCCGCAATGGCGCCGACCACAGCGTTGATATCCCAAGCGCAAAGCCGCAACACTGTCCAACAGAGGAGGGCCCATGGCCGCAACCGAGCAGCAGCGGGCGCAATACCGTCGCACTCACGCCATCTATCAGTGGCTCCATTTGCTGGTGGATTTCACCGCGGCGACCCTGTTCGTCATCGGCAGTATCCTGTTTCTCAATCCGGGGCTGGAACGCGCCGGCTCCTGGCTGTTTCTGATCGGCAGTATCTTCTTCGCCATGAAACCGACGGTGCGGCTGCTGCGCTTCCTGCATCTGCGCCGCCTGGCGCGCGAGGCGGAGCTCACCCTGGAGACGCTGCTGGATATCCACCGTTTGCCGTGAATACATAAGGCTGTGACGGCGACGGCGATCGCCAGTTCTTACGCGACACCATGCAGTGAAATCCGGTCTGTCGCGGCGGAGCCGTGTGCCTCGCCGCGGATGTTTACTCTGCACGAGCGCCTCGGCCCGGTATCTCTGCCATCCGGCGGCGCCGGCTCAGCCGAACGGGTCATCATTGAAGGTACGCTGGATATCCTCTACCAGTTCGAGGTTGCTCTTGAGTGCGGCGACACATCGCGGGTCGACCTTGGTGCCGCTGATGCGGTCGAGCTCGGCAAACGCCTCGTCGTTGCTCCAGGCGTGCTTGTAGGGGCGTTCGCTGGTGAGTGCGTCGAAGATGTCGGCGACGGCGATAATGCGCGATTCCAGCGGAATGGCGTCGCCGCTCAGACCGTTGGGGTAGCCGCGGCCGTCGATGGTTTCGTGGTGAAACTCGATGACGTTGCGCAGTATCGCCGCGTGCTTTATTCCCTGTAGCCGGAAGTTGGCGAGCATGCGATCCATGATCTCGCGCCCTTTGCGCGCGTGCGTCTGCATTTCGCGATATTCGGCTTCATCGAGCCGGCCGGGCTTGAGCAGGATGCGGTCGGGTACGGCAATCTTGCCGACGTCGTGCAGCGGTGCGAAGCGGTAGATGTATTCGACGTACTCGTCGTCGAGTTGGTAGATCGGCGCCAGCTCATTGGCGATGATGCGGGCGTAGCGCGACATTCGCTCCAGGTGCGCGCCGGTTTCGGGATCGCGGTGGTGGCTGATGTCCAGTGCGGAAGAGACGGAGCCGAACAGGATCTTGATCAGGTCCGTCTCCTTGAGCACCAGCAGCCCGACCAGATAGACGAAGGGCGACAAGCCGTGGCACACCGCCTCGGTAAAGACGTTCTTCAGGTAGGAATTGAGAAAGATGAAGCCGGCGAACGCGCCGTCGTTGTAGAACGGGACCGTATAGCCGGCGCCATAGCCGCCCTTGCCGATACGCTCGCTGTGGGTCTTGCCGTTGTTCTCGAAAATCGAGAGATCGTTGACGACGCGCGCCTGCCCGCCGGCGGCGATGTCGCTCAGTGAGTCGGAACTGCTCAGGGCGACTTGGTAAAACTGCAACGGACTGGGGGTGTCGGAGCTGTAGACAAAGGTCTTCAGCAGATCGCGTTCCTCCTCATAGACGGCGACGGCGATGCGATCGATGAACGGGTAATGTGTCCTTATCTCGTGGTGTACCAGGCCTATTTTTTCGTTGACCGATTTGCTTTGTGTGATTGCCGCAAGGGCGTCGCTGTAGGAGGAAATTGGTGACAGAGTTGCTGCGTCGCTATCCATGAGCGGTCGTCCCTGTTGTCGATGTTGTTATCGAATATCGTACACGAAATAATTTGTAACGGGATGGGGCGCTCCTGTTCCCGTCGATGATTTTCATAACACGTTGGATGGGATAGGAAAATTCGTGCGTCGCACTCTGCTGTGGTCGCGGCAGGGGGCGCCCAACTCATCACGGCAGTTCCAAGGGTGCTATGATCAGCGTCCTGCCTATATCAGGGCGCACCTGCGCCGCGCTTGCCGTCGTCACGGCGGCCATGCGACATACACCTGGAACGGAGCATGACACTCGATTTCCTGCCGCGTACGGCGCGGCTGCTGATTGCCTCGCGGTTGGCGCGCAGCCTCGGCCAGGGGGCACTGGTGGTGGACTTCGCCCTCTATCTGCATGCCCTGCACTGGTCGGCGGTGGCCATCGGCGGCGTGTTCATGGGCAGCCTGATCTTCGGTGCCGTGCTGACGTTGCTGCTCGGGCCGCTGTCCGACCGCCTCGGCCGACGGCAATTTCTCATCGGCTATGAATGCTCGCAGCTGGTGGTGGCCGCCACCGCGCTGCTCACGGCGCAGCCGCTGCTGCTGACGGCGGCGGCGGTGATCGGCGGGTTCGGCCGCGGCGCCAACGGCAGCCCCGGTCCGTTCGCGCCGGTGGAGCAATCGTGGCTGATGCGGGCCATCGAGCGCGGGCATAGCGGCGTGGTCTTCAGCCTCAATACCGCGGCAGGTTTTCTCGGCATGGGAGTCGGCGCCTGGTTGGCGGCGCTGCCGGAGTGGCTGGGCGGCCGCGCGCCGACGCCGGCCGATTACCGCTTCCTGTTCGTGATTGTGCTGCTCGGTTCAGTGTCCTCGCTCACCCTGTTGTTGCTGGCCCGCGATGCGCCGGGGGCTCCCGTGAATGCGGACACGGAGCAGCAAGCGGCGACCGCCGCCGCATCGCGCCGGCAGGAGAACGGCCTGTTGCGCAAGCTGATGGCGGTCAACATCCTCAACGGCATCGGTATCGGTCTGGTCGGGCCGCTGCTGGCCTACTGGTTCTTCATCCGCTTCGGCGCCGGGCCTGGTGCCATCGCGCCGATGATGTCCATTGCCTTCGTCGCCACCGGGGTGGCGTCGCTGTTGTCGGGGGCGCTGACGCGCCGCTACGGCGTGGTGGACGTGGTGGTGTGGTTGCGCCTGCTCGGCCTGTTGCTGTTGTTGCCCATGGCCTTTGCACCCAGTTTCGCCTGGGCCGGAGTGTTCTATGTGCTGCGCTCGGCCCTCAGTCGCGGCACCATCGGCGCGCGCCAGGCGCTGGGGGTGAGCCTGGTGGGTCACGGCCGGCACGGTCTCGCGGCCAGCCTCAACATGGTGTCGCAGATGCTGCCGCTGGCCTTCGGCCCGTTGATTGCCGGGGTGTTCTTCCAGGCCGGCTGGCTGGTGGCGCCGTTCGTGGCGGCGACGGGATTGCAGGCCGCCTACCTCTATTTCTATCGCCGGCTGTTCCGCTCCCACGACCCGGCGCGGCAGGTAAGCAATCGCTCATAAGACGCCGCCTGCGGGGCGTAGCCACCGCCGTGCAGCCGGTTGCGGGCCTGGGTCCCAAGGCGCACTCCCCGAAGTATTGGTTTTTTTATGGCCAAATCCCGTTATTGAGAACTAAGTATTGTTTTCTTTAATAGTGAGTATTGGATTTTCGGTGAGTCATGTAGAATGCCCACAAAATTTCCATCGCAGGCCCGGCCTGTACATCTAACTGATTGAGAGAAATAGCAAATCCAATGAATTCCAAGGATATGACCGCCCGCCTGGACCCCAACCGGTTCGGCAAGGGCACGGGCGCGCTTCGTTCGCGCCGTCCTGTTTATATGGACTTTCTGCCCCCCTGCAACAACGCCTGCCCGGCCGGGGAGGACATCCAGGCCTGGTTGGCCTTGGCCCAGGCCGGGGACTATGAGGCCGCCTGGCAGACGCTGATCGAGAACAATCCGTTCCCGGCGATCCACGGACGGGTCTGCTACCACCCCTGCGAGAATGCCTGCAACCGCGCCTTCACCGACCAGGAGGTGAGCATCCACGCGGTGGAACGCTTCCTCGGGGACTTGGCGATGGAAAAGGGCTGGAAGCCGCAGTTCACGCCGCGCCCGGGCGGCAAGCGGGTGCTGGTGATCGGCGGCGGCCCCAGTGGCCTGTCGGCCGCCTACCACCTGACCCGCCTGGGTCACACGGTCGAGATCTGCGAGGCCGGCCCGGTGGCCGGCGGCATGATTCACTTCGGCATCCCCGCCTATCGCATGCCGCGCCAGGAGCTGGAGCGGGAGATCAGGCGCGTCGAGGAGATGGGCGTGAAGATTCGCCTCAACTACCGCGTCGACGACGTGCAGTCGGAGAAGACCGCCGGCAATTTCGACGCGGTGTTCGTTGCAGTGGGTGCTCACATCTCCAAGAAGATCGACATCCCGGCGCGCGACGCGCGCGGCATGATGGACGCGGTGAGCTTCCTCAAGAGCGTGGAGCAGGGCGAGCAGGTGCAGCTCGGCCGCCGCGTCGCCATCTACGGCGGCGGCAACACCGCGATGGACGCCGCCCGTGTCGCCAAGCGCATGGGCGTGGAAGAGGCGATGATCATCTACCGCCGCGACCGCGCCAACATGGCGGCCCACGAGTTCGAGGCCGACGAGGCGCTGGAAGAGGGGATTAAGTTCAACTGGCTGCGCTCCATCAAGGAGATCGACGGCGCGACCATCGAGGTCGAGGTGATGGAGCTGGGCGACGACGGCCGCCCGCGTCCCACCGGCCGCTTCGAGAAGCTGGAGGCTGATTCGCTGATCCTGGCGGTGGGGCAGGAGACCGACACCGGTTTCCTCGGCCGCATTCCGGGCATCGAGTTCAAGGCCGACGGCACGGTGATCGTCGACCAGGCCATGATGACCGGTGCCAAGGGGATCTTCGCCGGCGGTGACATGGTGCCGTCGGAGCGTTCGGTGACCATTGCCACCGGCCACGGCAAGAAGGCGGCGCGCCACATCGACGCCTGGTTGCGCGGCGAGAGCTACCAGCCGCATCCGAAGCATCCCATCGTGCAGCACGAAGACCTGCAGCTGTGGTACCGCACCAACGCGCCGCAGGTGGAGCAGGCGGAGCTGCCGCTGGCGCAGCGCCTGGGCGGCTTCGAGGAGATCCTCAAGGGGATCGCCGAACACGATGCGATCTACGAGGCCAAGCGCTGCCTCTCCTGCGGCAACTGTTTCGAGTGCGACGGCTGCTACGGCTCCTGTCCGGAAGACGCCATCATCAAGCTCGGTCCCGGCAACAAGTACCGCTACGACTACAGTCGCTGCACCGGCTGCGGCACCTGCGCCGAGCAGTGCCCGTGCCACGCCATCGAGATGGTGCCCGAGACCGCCGCCGCCAAGTGAGTGAATACCGAATGAGTGAACAGAACAACGTCAAACAAGTGACCGTCGACGGCGGCAACGCTGTGGCCCATGTCGCCTACCGGGTGAGCGAGATCTGCTCCATCTATCCCATTACGCCGTCGTCCGATATGGCGGAGCTGTCCGATCTGTGGGCGACTCAGGGGGTGCAGAACAT
>DFMR01000148.1 GCA_002376325.1 Proteobacteria bacterium UBA3588
CCGATCAGCGGACCGCACTACGTGGCGCAACGCAGCGTCGCCGGCGTCATGGGCCAGGTGCTGCTGGCGCTGCTGCCGGCCACCGCCTTCGCCCTCTATCAGTTCGGCTGGTCCGGCATTTTTCTGTTCCTGATCACCATCGCCAGCGCGCTGCTCTCCGAGGCGGCCTCGCTGCGCATCGCCGGCAAACCGGTGACGCCGTTTCTGTTCGACGGTTCGGCGCTGCTCACCGCCTGGCTGCTGGCGCTGAGCCTGCCGCCGTGGGCGCCGTGGTGGATCGGCGCGGTCGGCGGCGCCTTCGCCATCGTCATCGGCAAACAGGTATTCGGCGGTCTGGGCCAGAACCTGTTCAACCCGGCGATGCTGGCGCGCGTCGCGCTGCTGATTTCGTTCCCGGTGGAGATGACCCGCTGGGTCGCGCCGCAGCCGCTGGGCGCCGCCGATGCGCCGGGTCTGCTCGCCGGCCTGCACATCACGCTGTTCGGCATCCCCCACATCGACGCCGTCTCCAGCGCCACGGTGCTCGGCCACATCAAAACCGAACTGACCCGCGGCCACGGCCTCGACGTCTCGCTGCACGGCTTCTATTCGCCGCTCAGTGAGCTGTTCGGCTTCGCCTCCGGCAGCCTGGGCGAGACCTCCGCGCTGCTGTTGCTGCTGGGCGGCCTGTTCCTGTTGTGGCGGCGCATCATCAGCTGGCAGATCCCCGTGGCGATGCTCGCCGCCGTTGCGCTGCTGGCCGGCGCGCTGCACCTGGTCGATCCGCTGCGCTACGCCGGCCCGCTACTGCATCTGCTTTCCGGCGGCCTGCTGCTGGGCGCCTTTTTCATCGCCACCGATCCGGTCACCTCGCCCAGCAGCGGATCGGGCCAACTGCTGTTCGGCGCCGGCTGCGGCACGCTGATCTACGTCATCCGCACCTGGGGCGGTTTCCCCGAGGGCGTCGCCTTCGCCGTGCTGCTGATGAACTCGGCCACTCCGCTCATCGATCACTATCTGCGCCCGCGCGTCTACGGCCGCACCCGCAACGGCGCCCCGCTGCACTACGCGCCCGAAAAACTGCGCGGCGAGGAGTAAGCATGGAAACCGCACCCCAGCGCCCGCGCCTCGGTTACTCGTCCATCCTGCTCGGCATCGTCGCCATGGTGGCCGGCGCCGCCCTCACCTTCGCCCACGTCAAGACCGCCGGTCCCATCGCCGCGCGCCTGGACGAGGATCGGCAGGCGTCGCTGGAACAGGTGATCCCGCCCGCGCTGCACGACAACAGTCTGCTCAAGGATGCGTTCGTGATCGATGTCGGTCACGGCGAACGCAAGACCTTCTATCGCGCCCTGCGCCACGGCAAGGTGACGGCCGTCGCCTACGAGATGACGGCCCACGGCTACGGCGGCGCGATCCTGCTGCTGATGGGCGTCGACAGCAGCGGCGCCATCCTCGGCGTGCGCGTGCTGCAACAGCACGAAACCCCCGGCCTCGGCGACAAGATCGATCTGAAGAAGACCCACTGGATACTGGGCTTCGACGGCCGTTCGCTGGGCAATCCCGATCAGAAGGGCTGGCACGTGAAGAAAGACGGCGGCGTGTTCGATCAGTTCACCGGCGCCACCATCACCCCGCGCGGCGTGGTCAAGGGTATCCATGAGGGATTGCAACTGTTCGCCGCGCACCGCGACCAACTGCTTCACAGCGCCGCACAGGCAACAGAGGAGAACCGCCATGGCTGACAGGTACGGCAAGATTTTCAAAGACAGCTTCTGGACCAACAACATCACGCTGTCGCAATCGCTCGCCCTCTGCCCGACCATGGCGGTCACCTCCACCGCCACCAACGCCCTCGGCATGGGCCTCGCCACCACCGCCGTGCTGGTGGTCTCCAACGTGATGATCGCCAGCCTCCGCAACTTCATCACCAACGAGGTGCGCATCCCGGTATTCGTGGTGATCATCGCCAGCCTGGTGACCCTGGTGGACATGACCATGAACGCCTGGCTGCATCAGCTCTACGGCGTGCTCGGCCTGTTCATCGCGCTGATCGTGGTCAACTGCGCCATCCTCGGCCGCGCCGAAGCGTTCGCCGCGCGCAACGCGCCGCTGGCCTCGTTCGTGGACGGCCTCGGCAGCGGCCTCGGCTTCACCTTCGGCCTGCTGCTGATCGGCATCGTGCGCGAGGTGCTCGGCTCCGGCACCCTATTCGCCAACGCCGCGCTGTTGCTCGGTTCGCCGTTCAAGGTGATCGAACTGACCATCATCCCGCACTACAGCGGCTTCCTGCTGATGGTCCTGCCGCCGGGCGGTTTCCTCGCGCTCGGCTTCCTGATGGCCGGCAAACGATTGCTCGAAACGCGCCGCGCCCGCCGCGTCGCCAAAACGGTAGAACTCGCCGCCATGCCGGCAGCCAGCCACAGTTGACGGGAGAGAACCATGCGCGTCAGCATCGCCTACGCCGAACCCACGTCGCAGTTCTGGCAGGATCTGGAACTGAACGACCTCGCCACCGTCGGCGACGCGCTGGAACGCTCCGGCGTCCTGCAGCGCTTTCCCGAGATCGACATGGACAATCAGAAGGTGGGCATCTTCGGCAAGGTCGTTCCACTCGACACCCAACTAGCCGAAGGCGACCGCATCGAGATCTACCGCCCCATCACCGCCGACCCGGAAACCGTGCCGCGCAAGGACGACGACGAGGAGGAATGAAAAGACAATTAACCACGGGGTTAGCGATGTAGGCCGGACATAGCGCAGCGGTGTCCGGCAAGCTCCGCCCGATACCGCTGCGCTCCATCGGGCCTACGACTGCCCACACATTTCGCGGCGGAGCCTTAATTTTCACCCCCGTGTTCCCCGTGGTTAGCAATGTAGGCCGGACTGAGCGCACATTTCGCGGCGGAGTCTTAATTTTCAACCCCGTGTTCCCCGTACCCACAGGGCACAAATGTCACCCGTGGTTGATTTTTCTCACTCCGCGCCGCTGAGCCGTTGCAACTGGCGCAGCGCGGCGCCGCTCTCCAGGGTCTCGCGGGCGACGGCGATACCGTCGCCGATAGTGTCCGCCTTGCCGCCCAGATAGATGCGCACGCCGCCGTTGTAGATCAGCGCGTCGCGCACCGCGTCGTGTTCGCCGCCGAAGGCCTGGCGGATCACCTGCGCCGTCTCCTCCGCCGAACGGCACGGCAACGGTTCGCGTTCCGCCAAGCCATAGTCGGTCGGACTCAAGGTGAGATGTTCCACCTTGCCGTCGCGGTACTCCGCCACCGGCGTCGGTTGCAGCGGCAGCTCGTCGGC
>DFMR01000189.1 GCA_002376325.1 Proteobacteria bacterium UBA3588
CAGAGGTGGGAGGCGCGCATTGTACGCGCCCATCTGAATTCGTCAATCATTATTTCTTCACCTTGGCCGCAGCCTGAATCGCTGCGCTTACTGGCCAAGAGGCTGCGCATTATACGCAGCGCATTTTCACGATCAACAAAAATATTTCGGAAATTCGCAAAAAGATAAAAGCGCTTTTTATACCGAATTCGTTCACGGTCCGACACGACCTCAATACTGCATAGACTCAGGTCACTGTGACACGAGCGAAACGGCGCTTTCCAACTTGGAAAATATGGGTCACCCCGGCGCCGAACACGGCGTTCCTATCTTCGGCACGCTCACCATCGATCCGTACCGCGCCCTGCTGGATCATACGCAGCGCATCCGACGTGCTGGCAGTCAGGCCGGCTTGTTTCAGCAGGGTGGGCAGGGTGATCTCACCCTGGGCGTTGACCGAGATCTCCGGCATGTCGTCAGGCAGCGTCCCCTTCTGGAACCGCGCGATGAAGTTGTCGCGCGCCCTGGCACCAGCGCCGCGACCATGGAAGCGGTCGACCAGTTCCTCGCCCAGCATGAACTTGATATCGCGTGGATTGGCCCCCTCCGCGACTTGGCGCCTGAAGGACTCCACCTCATCCATGGGTCTGAAGCTGAGCAGCTCGAAGTAACGCCACATGAGATCGTCGGAGATGGACATCAGCTTGCCGAACTGCTCGTCAGGCGGCTCGTTGATGCCGATGTAGTTGCCCAAAGACTTGGACATCTTCTGCACACCGTCCAATCCCTCCAGGATCGGCATCATCATCACTACCTGGGGTTTCTGGCCGAACGACTCCTGCAACTGTCGCCCGACCAGTAGGTTGAACTTCTGGTCGGTACCGCCCAGTTCGACATCGGCCTTCATCGCCACCGAATCATAGCCCTGGATCAATGGGTAGAGAAATTCGTGCACGGCAATGGGCTGGCCCGCGCCATAACGCTTGTTGAAATCGTCGCGTTCCAGCATACGCGCCACCGTGTGTCTGGCTGCCAGCTGGATTAGATCCACAGCACTCATCCCCTGCATCCAGCTGGAGTTGAACATCACCAGCGTCTTGTCCGGATCGAGGATTTTGAAAATCTGGTGCTCATAAGTCTGGGCGTTCTCAATCACCTGATCGCGCGATAATGGCGGGCGGGTGGCACTCTTGCCGGTGGGATCGCCGATCATCGCAGTGAAATCACCGATCAGGAACATCACCTCATGGCCCAGATCCTGGAATTGACGCAACTTGTTAACCAGCACCGTATGCCCGAGGTGCAAATCCGGGGCGGTCGGATCAAACCCTGCCTTGATGCGCAGCGGCCTACCTTGCTGCAGTTTGGCTGCCAACTCGTGTTCCGGCAGTATTTCGTGGACACCACGCTTCAGCTGCGCAAGCGCCTCGTCAAGATTACTCATTCCCCTCTCCCAAGCAGAAAATACGGTATGTGACTAGGTTACCATACAGCCCCGACGCCCCTTGCTACGGTGGCCGCATGAAACGTTGACCCCGAGACTGCCGCGGGGTAATTTAGCTGAAATTTTCCCGAAACAATTCCGTGGATTACGACATTTTGTTAAACCGGGACTGCAAATCTATGGGGCAACCGCCACGCGTCTTGCGTCGGCGCCACATCCATTTTCTCATTATCGGCGGCTCGGCCCTGTTGGGCCTCATAGCGCTGTTCAACCCGAGTATCGACGCAATCGCCACCCGTCACGCGGCGGCCACACCAAGTCCGGCGGCACACTCCGCCGCCCCACCGGTCGCAGTACCACTTGCGCTACCGGCGACCGAGACAAAACCGACGGCCTCGCAACAACAGACGCAGGTAGTCCGCTGGGACGATGTGACGGTACGTTCGGGGGACACGCTGGCGGCAATCTTCGGACGCCTAAAATTCAGCCCGAATGAACTTTATGCCGTGATGGCGGCGGATCGCAACAAGACCGCGACACTGAAACAGCTGCTCCCAGGACAGGCCCTGCGCTTCGGCAGCGACGGCGAACATCGGTTGACCGCAATGCAGTACAAAATCGACCGACTCACCCGCCTGGAGATCGACCGCAGCGACAACGGCTTCTCCGCGCGAAATATCAAACGCCCGGTGGAAACGCGACTTGCCTACGCCAGCGGAACCATCGACAGCTCGCTGTTTGCCGCCGGCCAGAAAGCGGGGCTATCCGATGCCGTGGTCATGCAGTTGGCAACGATTTTCGGCTGGGACGTCGACTTTGCCCTGGATATCCGTCACGGTGACAGCTTTACCGTGCTGTATGAACAGCAATACCTGGACGGCGAGAAGCTGGCCGACGGCAATATCATCGCTGCCGAATTCGTAAATCAGGGCACGACCTATAGCGCCATCCGCTTTACCGATCCGGCCGGCAACGGCGGCTATTACACCCCTGCCGGCCTGTCGATGCGCAAGGCGTTTCTGCGCTCGCCGGTGGATTTCTACCGCATCAGCTCCCGATTCCAGAGGGAGCGGCTCAATCCGGTGCTCCATATTCGGCGTCCGCACCTTGGCGTCGACTATGCGGCCCCGACCGGCACCCCGATCAAGGCAGCCGGCGACGGCAAGATTATTTTTCGCGGCCGCAAAGGCGGTTACGGCAATGTCATCGTTATCCAGCATACCGGCGTATACCGTACCCTGTATGGCCATATGTCCCGCTTCCGGGGCGGCTTGTCCGTAGGCTCCCAGGTGCGGCAGGGGCAGGTTATCGGCTACGTAGGAATGACCGGATTGGCTACCGGACCGCACCTGCACTATGAGTTCCTCGTCAACGGCGTACATCGCAACCCGCTCACGGTAAAACTGCCCAACGCCTCGCCTATTGCGGCGAAGTACCGCGCGGCATTCGAGGCACAGGCACGGACGCTGATGGCGCGCCTGGATACGGTCAAGCGCACCACTCTGGCGCTCAACACGCCCTGACCGGCACACTCCTAAGACGGATGCCATATGGCTGAAGAGCTCTACATCGGCCTGATGTCAGGCACCAGCATGGACGGCATCGACGCGGTGCTGGTGGACTTCGCAGGTGCGCGGCCGCGCACCTGCGCCACCTATCACCAGCCATACCCCCAGGCACTGCGCTCCGCCCTGCTGTCGGTGAGCCACGCCGCCGCCCCGGACCTGCATCAACTGGCACAATTGGACATCGAGCTGGGCGAGCACTATGCCGCCTGCGTGGAAATGTTGCTGCGCACCTCGGAGCGCAGCACCGAGGAGATACGCGCGGTCGGCAGTCATGGACAGACCATCCGCCATCACCCCCACGGTGCGTTTCCCTATACCCTGCAAATCGGCGATCCCAACGTCATTGCCGAACGTACCGGTATCGCCACCGTGGCCGATTTCCGGCGCCGCGACATTGCCGCAGGCGGCCAGGGCGCCCCGCTGGTGCCGGCCTTCCATGCAGCGCTCTTTCACCGCCCGGGACAAGTCCGCACCGTCCTGAACCTGGGCGGCATCGCCAATATCAGCATTCTGTCGGCAACGGCAGATGCGGACGTCTCCGGTTTCGACACCGGACCTGCCAATGTGCTGTTGGACGGCTGGGCGGCGCGCCACCTCGACGCCGCCTACGACGCCGACGGCCACTGGGCAGCGGGAGGAGAAGTGCTGCCCGAACTGCTGCGGCACCTGCTCGCCGACGACTACTTCCGGCTTCCGCCACCAAAGAGTACCGGTCGCGAACTGTTCAATCTGCCATGGCTGGAACGACACTTGAGCGGCACCGAACCGGCGCGCGACGTACAGGCAACGCTACTGGAGTTGACCGCCCAAAGCGTCGCCGCCGCCATCCGCAGCTACGCCGCAGAGTGTAACCAGATCATCGTCTGCGGCGGCGGGGTGCGCAACGGGGCACTGATGCGCAGGCTGGTTGCGTTGCTGCAGCCGGCGCAAGTCGGCAGCAGCGCCGAGTACGGGATCGACCCGCAGTGGGTCGAGGCGACCGCCTTTGCCTGGCTTGCACGCCAGACGCTGGAACACAAACCCGGTAATCTGCCGTCGGTGACGGGCGCCCGCCGCCCGGTGATTCTGGGAGGCATCTATCCAGGTATCCTCTGACAGACAAAAACAAAGGGGGGCCATTCGGCCCCCCTCATTCGACCGAGGCAGGAGCCGANNCCGATTTTCGGACTCGCACGACTGGCACTCAATCGCTGTCGCAACGGCAATAACTGTCAGCGCCTCTCCATCGGCACGTACTCCCGCAACGGCTCCCCGGTATAGACCTGGGTCGGCCGGAAAATGCGATTATCCGCCAGCTGTTCGCGCCAATGGGCCAGCCACCCGGCGGAGCGGGCCACCGCAAAGATCGAGGTGAACTGGTCCGGCGGGATGCCCATCTCGGTGTACAGTATCCCGGAGTAAAAATCCACGTTGGGGTAGACGCCTTTGGCCCCCAACCGCTCGGCGGCCGCTTCTTCCAGGGCCAGTGCGGTCTCGAATTCGGCGCTGACGCCGCGGTCACGAGCCAACTTTTCCACCAGTCGCTGCAGAATTTTGGCGCGCGGATCCTTGACCTTGTACTCGCGGTGCCCAAAACCCCACACCTTCTCCTTATTGGCCAGCCTCTGTTCCAGCCATGGCTTCACATTCCTGGTCGAGCCGATCTGCTTGAGCATATCGACCACCTTCTGGTTGGCGCCGCCATGCAGTGGGCCGGACAGCGTGCCGACCGCCGCGGCGACCACACCGTAGGGGCTGGCCAGGGTGGAACCGGCCACCAGTGCGGCGAAAGTGGAGGCATTGATGGTGTGCTCGGCATGGAGTATCAGACAGGTGTCCATGATATCGGCCAACAGTGGGTCCGGCTCGGCACTGTTGAACATATAAAGCAGATTTTCGGCAAAATTGAGGTCACAACGAGGAGAAATGGGGTCGTAACCGTTACGGATGTGCTCCCACATGGTCACGATCACCGGCATCCGCGCGATGATCTTGATGGTCATGTTGTGGATGTAATTGAGGTCGTCGCACAGCTCGCTGTTGGTGAGGCACTCCTTGCCTGGGTAAAACATGCCAAGGCTGGCAACGGCGGTCTGCAGCAGTTCCATCGGATGGCCGGTGGTCGGCAGATGCTTCATCATCTCGCGGATGTTGTACTTCACCCGCCGGTTGCGCCGCAAATGGTCGTCAAACTCGGCCAATTCCGCCGGCTTCGGCAGGCGACCGTCGAGCAGCAGCAATGTGGTCTCCTCAAACGTGCTGTGCTCAGCCAATTGCTCGATGGGATAACCGCGATAGGCGAGGATCCCCTTCTCGCCGTCGATGCAGGAGATATTGGAACGGGTGGCAGGTACCCCTTCAAGACCCGGCAAATACTCGCTCATCCTCTCCTCCGAACGCCAAAACAAAGGCGCATAAGAATACCAGATATGACCACGCGGCGTCCCCTGGCCGCCCGGTCACAACATAACTCGTTATTTCTTGGGAAAAAACAACGAGGCCCCGAACCGCCGTTGGCGATCCGGGGCCTGCTGGGAGGATCGAGCCGTCAGACGGAGAACGAAGAACCGCAACCGCAAGTCGTGGTCGCGTTGGGATTGCGGATCACGAACTGCGCGCCTTCCAGTCCCTCGGTATAATCGATCTCCGCGCCTACCAGATACTGGTAGCTCATCGGGTCGATCAACAGGGTCACCCCCGCCTTCTCCACGGCGGTATCCCCTTCGTTCATATTCTCATCGAAGGTGAAACCGTATTGAAAGCCGGAGCAACCGCCACCGGTAACAAATACCCGCAGCTTCAAGTTGCTGTTGCCTTCCTCGTCAATCAGCGATCTCACCTTGCTGGCGGCGCTATCGGTAAAAATCAGCATGCTATCGACATCATTCATCACATCTCTCCACACAAAAACCAGGGCGGCATTGGATACCAATTATCGGTATCCCGAGTCAAACAGTCAAGAATCACCCAATACGGGCTCCTCGGCGGTCGGCACCGGGCCATGATGCTTGGCGGATGACGAAGCCATGCCTTCGGCACGATGCACCAGATTGCCGTTCACCTCCGCGCCGCGGGCCATCTCAATAACCGTATAGTATACGTTGCCATTCACCCGCGCGTGGGCAGCCAGTTCGATATGGTTGGCGGCATAGACGTCCCCCATCACGGTACCGTTCAATACTACGTTGGGTACCCGGACCTCACCCTCGATCAGACCGCGCTCGGAGAGACTGAGCACCGAACCGCTGTCCTGATCGGCAATGACATTGCCCTTCACCGTGCCATCGACGTGCAAACCGCCGCTGAACACCACGTCGCCGCGCAACTCGGTATTCTGGCCGATCAGCGTATCGATCTTGGCGGTCTTGGTTGTTGACTTAGACTTGCCCCACATTGGTCGTCAGCCCTCCTCTGGTGGCCAATCGAAGGTTTTTTCGACCTTCTCTGTATTGCCGTATGGTTCGACCTTCACCACCACCCGCGTTGGCGCAAATCCGGCCGGGAGCGTGATGTCACCCTCGAAATTCTGGAAATATTTAAAGCTGAAACTGAGAACCTTATTGCCATCGGACGCGAGGGAATCGAGCGACAAGACCTTGCTTTGCCCCGCCTGCAGTCCCTCGACGTTCAACAATATCTTCCCGCGGGCTAACCTATCACCTTTCAGTACCTGGGTTAAGACCAGCTTATAGCGAAAACCGTTCTTGGTCCCATTCGGAGTCACGCCAAAGGCCTCGATCCGCAACCCCTGCTGCGCGTCCTTGGGCGACACAATACCGCGATAAAAAGCCAATTGTCCTTTTAAGTCCGCAACTTGAGACTGCAGATTGGTCACGGTGGACTCAAGATCCTGATACGCCTTGTGATCAATCTGCATACCTCGCTGCAGGATGGCATTCTGTTCCTGCAGCTTTTCCAGGGCCGCCGAGCATTGCTGACCCGCCTGCTGCAACCGAGCCTGTGCATGTTCCGCCGCCAGACTGTCATAGCCGGCGCGTGCGCGCCCATATTCAAACAAGCCCCAGCCGCCGAGCAGAACGCCAACCGCTACGACGGCGATGATCAGTCGGGTGCGCCAGGGGCGATGGGGCTTGACGATCAGCGAACTCATGGCAGGACGGCAATATGGTCGATCCCCGCACTCTCAGCGAAACCGAACATGATATTCATATTCTGCACCGCCTGGCCGGCCGCGCCCTTCACCAGATTGTCGATCACCGACAGCACCACCACGGTTTCGGCATCCTGGGGACGGTGGAGGGCGATGCGGCATACGTTGGTGCCGCGCACCGTGCGCGTTTCCGGATGTGCCTTGGCGGGCAGCACGTCGACAAACGGCTCCCCGGCGTAGCGCTCTTCATAGAGAGCCTGCAGATCGACATCGCCGTCGTTCAGACGGCCATACAGGGTCGCGTGAATGCCGCGCACCATCGGCAACAGGTGCGGTACAAACGTCAGTCCGACGGACTCGCCTGCGGCATCCTCCAGCCGTTCGCGGATCTCCGGCAGATGGCGATGCCCCGGCACCGCGTAGGCCTTGAAACTGCCTTCAACCTCGGCCAGCAGCAACCCGACCTCGCCCTTGCGGCCGGCGCCGGAGATACCGGACTTGCAGTCCGCGACCAGCCCCTCGCGACTGATCAGGCCCTGCTCCACCAGCGGCAGGAATCCGAGCAGGGTCGCCGTCGGATAACAGCCGGGATTGGCGATAAGGCGCGCATCCTTGATGACGGCGCGATTGATCTCCGGCAGGCCGTATACGGCCTCGGCCACCAGCTCGGGACAGGCGTGGCTCATGCCATACCATTTTTCCCACAGGGCGATATCCTTGATGCGGAAGTCGGCAGCCAGATCGATAACCTTGACTCCGGCCTCCAGCAGTTCACGCGCCATCCCCATGGCGGTGCCGTTGGGGGTGGCGAAAAACACCACATCGCACTCCTTCAGCGCACCCATGTCCGGCACGGAAAAACGCAACCCCAGGCGACCACGCAGGTTGGGAAACATATCGGCTACCGCAACACCCTCCTCCGAACGGGAGGTGATGACGCGCAGCGCAGCGTGTGGATGGTTCGCGAGAAGGCGCAGAAGTTCGACGCCGGTGTAGCCGGTGCCGCCGACAATACCCACCTGGATCATGGTTCTGAATAGTCCTGTACGATCAGTAAGACGCTGGAAGGGGCATGATAAGAGGTGGCCGGTCAAAGAAAAAGTGCCCATGTTCACCGAAACACGATTTTAGTCGCTAAATCGTCGATTCAAAACGAACCGGACCCGTCATCCCCGCACGGGAGACCACTTTCACGAAAATCATACACGGCATCCGTCGAGGTCGATCATCTCCATCTGTTGCACGCGTAAATCGCGCGGCTGCACCCGCACCGGCAAGCCCGTTCCGGCGGCAATGGCTGACGAAGGACGCCAAAGTACGTATCATAAGCCAAATTCGCTAACAATAGCCGGGGTCTGATATCGATGCGGTGGTTACTGCGCCTCCAGCGCACCACGCGGCTCATCATCCTCAGCGTCGTTCTCGGCGTGGTGGGTGCGCTTGGCGCTCAGCTGTTCATCTGGCTGTTGCACATGGCGGAGCTGTGGATCCTCATACCGATCAGCGGTTACAAATTCATAGATGTCGCCCAGGCCCACGCCATGGGCACGGCACCGAGCGGCGGCCATTGGTATTGGCTGATCCCGGTCGCCACCACGCTCGGCGGACTTATCTCCGGCATTTTGGTATACACCTGGGCGCCCGAGGCCGAAGGCCACGGCACCGACGCCGCCGTCAAGGGATACCACCGCACGGCCGGGCGGATCCGTTATCGCGTACCGCTGATCAAAACCATCGCCAGCGCAATCACCATCGGCTCCGGCGGGTCGGCCGGACGCGAAGGACCCACCGCGCAGATTGCCGCAGGCATCGGCGCGATCATCGGCGGCGTGCTCAATCTGCCGGACGAAGAGCGACGCGTGCTCCTGCTGGTCGGCATGGCCGCGGGTCTGTCGGCCATATTCAAAAGCCCGCTGGGGACGGCGTTGTTCGCGGTGGAGATTCTCTACAGCACCATGGCGTTCGAAGGCCGTTACCTGACCTTCACCCTGATCGCATCGGCGGTCGCCTATACCATCACCGGCCTGTTCAACGGCTGGTCGCCGTTGTTCGTTCTCCCCCGCGACGTGACTTTCGGAGCCCCGGTCGATCTGTTCTGGTTCGTGGTGCTGGCGGCCCTGGCCGGCTGTCTCGGCGCACTGTTGCCGACGGTGTTCTATTGGACCCGCGATACCTTCCATAAGCTGCGGATCCCCAATCAGCTAAAGCCCGCCATCGGCGGACTCGGCATGGGTTTGCTCGGTCTGCTGGCGCCGCCGCTGCTGGGCGGCGGCTATGGCTACGTTCAGTTTGCCCTGCAGGGCGGCGGCGGAATGGCCGTATGGCTGTTGCTGGTGCTGTCGGTAGGAAAAATCCTTGCCCTGTCGCTAACGGTTGCCTCCGGCGGGTCGGGCGGCGTGTTTGCGCCCAGCCTCTATGTGGGTGCCCTGCTGGGCGCCGCGTTTGCCGTACTGCTGCACACCTTGGACATCACCGGCATTCCCACCACGGCACTCGCCGTCGTCGGGATGGCGGCGCTGTTCGCCGGTGCTGCGCGGGTTCCCATCGCCTCGCTCGTCATGGTCGCGGAGATGACTGGGGGCTACCACCTGATCATGCCCACCATGCTGGCGGTCGCGGTCAGCTACCTGGTACAAGTGGGACTGACCCGAACCTTCAAATACCCCACCCTGTACGAAGCCCAGGTACCGTCGCCGGCGGCCAGTCCGGCCAACGCCGAGATGTTTTCCCAGATCGTCGCGGATTTCTTGCAGGAAAATCGTTTGGACGGCGGCACACTGCATCATCACCTCTCGATGGCCTTGGCCAACGGTGACGGGATCCCGCTGGCGCGCGGCCATGAGTTGCTCTATCGCGTTGCACTGGACTCCGGAACACCGGCTGCCGGGCAACAGGTACGCCATGTCGCCTGCCCCGACGTGGTCATCGTAGGGGTGTTGCGCGGCGAAAAGGAGCTCGTCCCGGCGGCAGACACCGTGTTGCTGGTAGGTGATGAACTGTTGATTGCCGGCACCCCTTCTGCGGTGAAAGATTTCAAAGAACGCGTCGGCCCGCCCACCATGCCGAGCGACGAGGCGCTGGAACAATTGGAGGAGTCGCAAAACGCGGCACGCCGGCCATAGAACGACGCACTCCGCTTGAAGCGCCGTCACCCACGCCCCACTATCCCATNNCACCGGGCGCCGCCGCCGAGGTTCCCCTCGCGATGCACGGAACGATCGGCGCGCGAGGCCGGGGAACGGGACTTGAGGGAACGCAACGGCGGCGGATGGCGTCCAATCGGACAAGGGCAACGGCCTGGACCATAGGCCCATGACACTCTCCCGTACCACGACTTGATGCGGTTAAATACGACGATGAAACTGAAAGAGATTGCGATTGCTGTGTTCGCCCTGGTGCTGGTCGGCGCAGTCGGTTATTTGTGGCTCAGTCCGAGCGGGCTTAAATCGGTGCCGAACGTCTCGGTCGACGGGATCGACGGCCACATGCTGAATCTGGCGCAATACCGCGGCCACCCGCTTCTGGTCACCTTCTGGGCCACCGACTGTCCCGGCTGCGTGCAGGAGATGCCGCATCTGGTCAAACTCTACAACGACCTGGAACCGAAGGGCTTCCGCCTGGTCGCCGTCGCCATGTCGTTTGACGTGCCGAAACAGGTACGAATCATGGTGCAGGAGCGCCATCTGCCCTACACCGTGGCCATCGACAGCGACGGCAGCGCCGCCAAGGCGTTCGGCAATGTGCAACTGACACCCACGTCATTTCTCATCGATCCACAAGGGCGAATCGTGCAGCAGAAGCTGGGCAACCTCGACTTCAAACAGCTGCGCAACCGCATCCAGAGCATGCTCGGCCACGCGGGGGCCGGTGCATGAGTGCAGGTTACCTCTGGGTCAAGGCGTTCCACATCATCTTCGTCGTGTCGTGGTTTGCCGGCCTGTTCTACCTGCCGCGGCTGTTCGTCAACCACGCCATGGCCACGCAGCCGGCGGAGATTGCCCGCCTCAAACTGATGGAGGGCAAGCTCTACCGCTTCATGACCCCGCTGGGCGTGCTGGCGATCGCACTCGGCCTCTGGCTGTGGCTCGGCTTCGGCTTCCACGGACGCTGGCTGGAGGTGAAAGTGGCGCTGGTCGTCCTGCTGGCCGGCTACCACCTCTATTGCGGCCGGCTGGTGAAACAGTTTGCCGCCGACCAAAACCGCCGCAGCGACCGCTTCTACCGCTGGTTCAACGAACTGCCCGTATTGATCCTCACCGCCATCGTGATTCTGGTCGTGGTCAAGCCGTTCTGAAACCGCGCCGAGTCCCTACCTGAATCAACCAACGGGTCTAACGAATGTTACGAAAAATAGGAGGCGCCCTGCTGGCGCTGCTGCTAGCCGCCATGGCGCTATTCGGCTGGCTGGTATGGGAAGGCAACTACCACACCGTACTGCGCGGCGAACTCTACCGTTCCGGCCAGTTGTCGGCAACGCAGCTGGAGGAACATATCCGCCACGACCACATCCGCAGCATCATCAACCTGCGCGGCGCAGCACCGCGCTCTGAATGGTACCGGCAGGAGCTGGCCGTCGCCCGCAAAGAGGGGGTCGCACACAGGGACATCGACCTGTCGGCCGACGTGCCCCTGAGCGCTGCGCAGATGAAGCAGCTGGTGGCTCTGATGGCCGACCTGCCAAAACCGCTGCTGCTCCACTGTCTGGGCGGCGCCGACCGCACCGGCCTGGCCGCGGCGCTCTATCTGTACGCGCTGAAAGGAGAACCCGCCCAACAGGCGGACGGACAGCTGGCGCTGCGCTACGGTCACTTTCCCTACCTGATGCGGGCTGGTGTGGCGGCGATGGATGACAGCTTCAACCGCTACATCAACGCCCACCCTGCGGCGTCAGACACGAAGTGACATGGTCCGCCAGTGCATGCATCAGTGCAAACCAAAGGTCCGGCCCCGGCGGCAATGCGGCACCCAGCGGATCCAGCACGCCGTGCCGCACCGAAGTCCCGTCGGTAATGGCCGCCAGCAGCGGCGAGGGAAACTGAGGTTCGGAAAAGACGCAGACGGCGCCGCGCGCCTGCACCAGGCGACGCAGCGCCAGCAGTCGGCGCGCACCCGGAGGCTGTTCCGGGTCGATTGACAGGGCCCCGACCGCACGCAGGCCAAAGGCTCGATCGAAATATTCGTAGGCATCGTGAAATACGATGAACGGCTGCTGTCGTACCGGCGCGAGCTGCCGCTCCAACACCCCGCGCAACGCCGCAATGCGCTGCTCGACCGCCGCCGCGTTGGCCCGGTAACGGCCGGCATTCGCCGGGTCGGCCGCCTCCAGCAGGATCGCCGTTGCGGCAACGATCCGCCGCGCATTCGCAGGGTCCAGCCACAGATGAGGATTGATGCTGCCGCCCGTTTCATGCAGCGGCGGCGCGGCCGCGGCCTGCTCCGACCAGACCCCCGCACGGCGTTGCGGCAGGAGTTCCATACCCGGCACCTGCTGCAACTCCAGCACCCGTGCCGACGCGCCGAGCGAGGCGATGGGTTTGGCCAGCATGCCGTCGAGTCCCTCGCCGACCCAGATGATCACGTCGGCGTCGGCCAACGCCTGCGCATCCGAGGGGCGCAGGGCGTAGTCGTGCGGCGAACGTCCGCCGCTGATCAACAGCAGCGGCCGGCCCACGCCGGCCATCACGGCGCTCACCAGGGAATGTACCGGCGGCACATCCACCACTACCCGCGGCGCGGCGAACGCTACCGGCGGCAGGGCCAGGGAAAAAGCCCACAGCCAAAACAAAATGCGGCGCATCAGCAATTCCTCCAGCGCAACGTCGCCGACGTTGTGTAATATCAACGGCAACGTTATAGCACATCGTCCGCCACGGCAGCCGCAACCGGCGGCGGCGCAGGAGCCAGCACATGAACGACGAGCAACGGCCGGTACTCGCCGAGGCCCATGGGGTAACGGTGCGCTACGGCGAACGCACCATTCTCGACGACGTGCACCTGCGGGTCCACGCCGGGGAGATCGTCACGCTGATCGGGCCGAACGGCGCCGGCAAGTCGACCTTGGTGCGCATCATGCTCGGCTTGCAACGCCCCGACAGCGGGATGGTCAGCCTGGCCAAAGGCGTGACCATCGGCTACGTACCCCAGCGCCTGGCGGTCGAGCCGACGATGCCGCTGACCGTGCGCCGTTTCCTGACGCTGCTGAGCCGCCACCCCAAGCAGCGTCTCAGCGAGGTGTTACATCAGGTCGGGGTGGAGGAGCGCCTCGACGCCGCGATGCAGACGCTCTCCGGCGGCGAACTACAGCGGGTGCTGCTGGCCCGCGCGCTGCTGCGCGACCCCGACCTGCTGTTCCTGGACGAGCCGGTTCAGGGCGTCGACGTCAGCGGCCAGGGTGAGTTGTATGAACTGATCGGCCGGCTGCGCGACGAACACGGCGTCGGCATCCTGATGGTGTCGCACGACCTGCACCTGGTAATGGAACGCACCGACCTGGTGTTCTGTCTCGACCAGCAGATGTGCTGTACCGGCCATCCGGAGCAGGTGAAAAAGCAACCGGCGTTCCAGACCCTGTTCCAGGCAGGGATGGGACTGGCACCCTACACCCACCACCACGACGGCCACGCACACCACACCTGGTGCCGCGACTGTCCCCAGTCGAAGGGGAAATCCCATGAGTGATTTTCTGCTGCGCGCCCTGCTGGCCGGCCTCGGCGTGGCGCTGGTGACGGGACCGCTGGGCACCTTCGTGGTGTGGCGGCGCATGGCCTATTTCGGCGATACCCTGGCCCATTCGGCCCTGCTCGGCGTCGCCCTGTCGCTGGTGCTGCGCATCAACACCACCCTGACAATCACCGTGGTCTGCACGGTGCTGGCGCTGCTGCTGGTGGCGCTGCAGGCGCAGAAGCGGCTGGCCAGCGACACCCTGCTCGGCATCCTGGCCCACAGTGCGCTCTCCCTCGGCCTCATCACCATCGCCCTGGTGGAACAGATCCGCATCGACCTGATGGGCTATCTGTTCGGCGATATCCTGGCGGTGACCCGTACCGATCTCTACTGGATCGCCGGCGGCGGCCTGCTCACCCTGGTGGTGCTGGCGCTGATCTGGCGCCCGCTACTGGCGATGACGGTGCATGAGGAACTGGCCCAGGTGGAAGGGGTGCGGGTCACCCTGATGCGCACCATTTTCGTAATACTGGTCGCCGTGGTCATCGCGGTGGCGATGAAGGTGGTGGGCATCCTGCTGATCACAGCGTTGCTGATCATCCCGGCGGCCACCGCCCGCCACTTCGCCCGCACCCCGGAACAGATGGCGCTGATGGCAGCCGGCTTCGGCTGCCTCGCCGTGGTCGGCGGACTGTTCGGCTCGTTCCGCTGGAACCTGCCGACGGGCCCCGCCATCGTTCTCGCCGCCGCCCTGCTGTTCTTTTCCGGTCCCTACTGGCTGCCCGGCCGAAAACGCACATAGGCACCGCCTCGTCGCTGCCGCCGCACCACCAATTTGTGTCGTGCGCGGGCGCCGCCACGAAACGTCGTTCCGGCGGCGCACCAGCCGTGACTGAATCGCTGCATCCGATAACGAGAACAAACGGT
Organism: Proteobacteria bacterium UBA3588; assembly: GCA_002376325.1. GTDB lineage: Bacteria > Pseudomonadota > Gammaproteobacteria > Thiohalomonadales > Thiohalomonadaceae > Sulfurivermis. The sequence goes on from DFMR01000189.1 coordinate 14,672, forward strand.
CCGCGGCGGCCGCTTCGGGGCGCAGCGGCGGGACAGTTGGCCTCCCTGTCGTCCCGCCGCCCGTCGATCCGCTAAATGAACGGCTGCGGTGCCGGGGTCCTGGCGCTGGACGGCGGCAGGATCGGCAGCTGGAACTGCGGCTGGTCGCCGGTCAGGGTCTTGAGAAAAGCCACGATCTCGGCGTTCTCCGTGGGCGAGAACTTCTTGCCGAGCTGAATGCGGCCCATGGTTTCAACGGCATCATTCAGCGTCGCGGCGGCGCCGTCGTGGAAATACGGGTAGGTCAATTCCACATTGCGCAGAGTCGGCACCTTGAACTTGAAGCGGTCGGCGTCCTCGCCGGTGACCGCATAGCGGCCTTCGGCAGGGTTGCTGGTCTTGTAGGGCTCGACGACGCCCATCTTCTGGTAGGAGTTGCCGCCTACGTTTTCGCCGTTGTGGCAAGCCACGCAGCCACTTCCCTTGAACAGCCTGTACCCCGCCAGTTCCTGGGCAGTGAGGGCGTTCCGATCACCCAGCAGCCACCGGTCGAAGCGTGAATTGGGGGTCACCAGCGTCTTCTCGAATTCGGCGATGGCCCCGGTCACCTCGTCGATGGTGACCTTGTCGCTGCCGAACACCTGTTTGAACTCCGCGACGTAGCCGGGGATCGTTGCGAGCACCCCGACGGCGAGCGTGTGGGAGAAGCCCATCTCGCCAGGGTTGGCAATGGGTCCGCCGGCCTGGGCCTGCAAATCCTTGGCGCGACCATCCCAGAACTGCGCGAGATTGAGGCTGGAATTGAGCACGGTCGGCGCGTTGATGGGTCCCTGGTGCCAATGATCGCCGATCGATGTCTGCAGGTTGTCGGTCCCTCCCCGGCTCAGGTTGTGGCACGAGTTGCACGAGATAAATCCCGACTTGGAAAGACGCGTGTCGAAGAAGAGCTTTTTGCCGAGTTCGACCTGGGCCAGGTTGATCGTCTGCACCGGCCGGATGGGTTGGATGGGCTCCTCGGCTGCGGCAGCAGCCATGCTGCCGGCGGTGAGGAGGGCGGTTGTCACCAAATGCGACGCGAGCTTCCTTTTCATGCGATACCCCTTTGTCCTTAAGGATGGTTAGATCGCGTCTAGATTAGAGGCGGTCTAAAATACGCGCCATTGATCCACGTCAAGAAAACGTTAAAAACCGCCGTCGCGCAAATTGTTTCCCACCGATAGGGCGCTTTGCTGACGGCGGCTGGGCACCGGTCAACCCAGGCTACAGCGACCTCGGTCGTCCGTTGGCCGCATGCCGATATGGATGGCGGCATCCGCGTGCAATCATCTCGCATGACCCATGGCCTGGTGGTCATCTTCGCCAAACCCTGTCCTTGGCTCATGTCATCCACGCCGCCACTTCGATGAAATCCGTTCAGAAATCAATGTGTAGGCGAATGGTTGCGACCGTTGCCGCGGGATGGGTGCCCGCCGGAGCGGCAATATATTGCACATCGGGTTGCAGCGAGACATGCTCGTCCAGTACCAGCAGGTACGTGATCTCGTAGGCAGTTTCGACGCCCTGGCCGCGCAGATGCGCGCTGGCGATGCCCAGACTGAATTGATCTTCGGGTCGCGTCGTAAAGGGTGCCGGGACGAGTACGCCAAGCTGAAAGCCGAACGGTATGGCGCTGACCCGCGGCGGACTCCAGCCGAACCGAACGAATGCCGTCGGCGCATTCGCGTCCGCATCCAGGGCATGCTCAGCAATGGCGTAGCCACCCCACGCCGTCTTGGGCAGCGGTGCCGACGGCGGGTCGTGCGGGTGATAGCTCCAGACGCCTAGCTTGTAGGTAGTCGCGGCCGATGCACTGAGGTTCACCTCGTCCAGCAGCAGGAAGCCGCGTTGGAACGCACTGCCCCGATCGCGCGGGTCGGCCTGAAACAGGCCGCTGCGATTGCGCCAGCGGCCGTCGTTCCAGCTCACGATGGCGCCGACGCCGGCGGTCGGATAGATGGGGGCGACCGTATTCGCCGACCAGGTCGGCTGCACGCCGAAGCCGCTGTTGATCAGCAGTCCGGCGCTGTCGGCGACATCGAAGTAATGGTCGGCGGGAACGAGTCCCAAGTCGACGCCCCAATGCCCGGCGGCCGGCTGCTGGTGATACCACAACGTATACAGGGAACTGCGCGGAGCAGCGGCGATATTGGTGAAACCCTGCGCGTCGCCGACCAGATTGACGCTGGGTTGGTCGTCCCAGGTATGGATGAAGCTCGCCTGCAACTGCGAACCGGCAGGCAGACCGAGGGCCGCGCCGTCAACCGATACGCCGGCCTCCAGCAGATGATCAGTCGCGTTTCCCGGCGCGATGCCGCCGTTGAGATTGGCCACGCGTTCCGAGCTCAACGACAGGCTCCCATGCACGGCGGCACCATTGCCGCCCTCATCGCCCTGCGCCGCGGCAATCGCCGCATGCGTGCCCAATATCGCCGCAAGCAACAGCCGCCGCGCCGTTCGCAGAGTATCTGCTTCAAATGAAAGCCATCGTCGGACGGCTAGGCCTTGCACCGGTTTGTGGTAACAGAACATGAGTTCTCCTTATCCATATACGCTAAGGAGTCGCTCCGCTGGCTGGTACCGGTCACCCATGGGCTGAACATTCCGGTGTCGTGGCTGGCTGACGACGAATGGATTATTTACAAAGAATAAGCTTGCCGTTACGGGTCAGGCGCAGATAGTAGCGTTCACCCTGGTGCTCGATGGCACGGACGCGGGCGCCGCCAAGCAGCGCACTGCTTTGCAAAGCGGCATCACCGCAGGCGTCCGCCGCGCGCTGCGGTACCTCGCCGTGAATGGGTCTGTAACGCGCCGTCATCGATCAATATCCGCCCTTGTGCCCCATGCCGCCGAGGTAGGTGAAATCCCAGCTCTTTTGGAACGGTGTCCACCATTCGGGCACACCGGTCTCCTTGTCGGTATGGCGGAAGAAGGCGGCATACGGTGGCGGCTCGATGCGGAAGCTGGCGCGGTACTTGCCCGGCCCGTCGAACTTGATATTGGCGCCGTAGTGCGGACCGTCGGAGGCGGTCATCGCCATCAGCGTGCCGAAGGTGGACCAGCCGCTGCCCAGCTTTTGGATCTGGTAACTGACGGTCAGATAGGGAATCCAAGACCCCGGCTCGAAACCCTGCGGATTGTTCTTGTCGGCGTGGATGTCGATTTCCAGATGGGCATCGGATTTCGCCGCATCCATCCCCGGCAGCATGGGCGCCATGTGCACCGGCTGCAGATAGATCGGATGCAGGATCATTCCGTCCAGCACGACCGGCGCCCCCATCGACTGTTCCGCCGCCAGAGCCTGGCCGGCCATCAGCGCCGCGCAACAGGCAACAACCGGAAGCGCCAGGCGATTGTGCAATTTCATTTGTTGACTCCTTTGTGAACGTTGGATTGAAAAAAGCCCGCGACGTACGTCAGGCCCCGAAGATCGCCGGCCACCACTCCAGGCCGACAAATGCGACCCCGGCCAACAGCGGCAGCAGCGCCAAAACCCGCCGGCCGCCGGCCAGCCCCTGCGCGCCCACCAGCCGGTAGCCCAATACCAGGCTCCAGCTCATGCCCAGACCGAACAGGGCGATCTTGAGCGCCGAGACGGCCCACAGGGGCAGTCCCACCAGATGGATGGCACCGAACAACTCGCTGCCCAGACCGACCACCAGCGAGACCATCGCCACCGGCATGTAGGCGTAGGCCTGCTCGACGAAGCGGCGGCGCAGATCCAGATCGGCGCCGAGCCGTCCGGCAATCCAACTGGAGAGCCCCGTCAGCAGCGTCAGCACGACCGTCAGCAGTACGGCGAAGGCCAGCATGAAACCGCTGATGGTGAAGAAATCGAGCCAGGTATAGATTTCGCGTCCCTGCGGGTGCACCGACATCAGCCACCAGGGGCCGGAGTTCCCCAGCCAATCCCAGCCGCGGTCGATCGCCCATAGGCCGACGGTTTGGCGCAGCGCGCCGTATTGCGGCAGGATCAACCACAGGAAACCGCCCATCGCCAGGCCCGTGGCCAGAAAGAGAAACCAAATCTCCGCGGCGTTGGGGTTGTGCCGGCGGATGTGGGCGACCTCGGTGCCGGGTTTGCGCAGCGCCAGGGCCAGGCCGCCGCTCGCCGTGGGGCCGACGCAGCGAAAGCATTCGATGCAGTGGCGCGACTCCTCCTTGCGCTTGAGGTCGATCATGGTGGGGCAGACGCCTTTTTGGGCGTACGCGTCGCCACCCGGCTGCGGCCGTTTCGGCACGAACTGCACCGCGCCGATACGGGAGAACACCCCGAGCATCAGACCGATCGGGCACATATGGCGGCACCACGGGCGCTTGTTCAGGCCCTTCCCATAGGCGAACCCAAGGACCACCGCGCAGGCGAAGGCCAGGCCGAAGACCACCGCAATGCCCTGCGGGAAACCGCGCGCGTCGACCGTCTGCGCCAGGACGGTGATGACGATGAAACTGACCACCGGCGTCCCCTCCCAGCGTACCCAGCGCGGCACCGGGCGCTTGAATCCGATCCGGTTGGCCCATTCGGAACTCGCGCCCAGCGGGCAGAGGATTCCGCACCAGCTGCGTCCGGTGAAGATCACCGACACGAACACCAGAGGAAACCAGAGCCCCCAGATCACGAAGTTGGCGAAGGTGGTGAAGTTGTTGTAGAAGGTCGCCCCGTCGGGCGGCAGCGGCAGCCACAGCGGCACGATCATCAACGCCATGAAGCCGAAGAACATGGCCACGTGGAGCCAGGCCAGCTTGCTGCGGTGGCGCACCATGAACGCCTCCGTCCGGGCCACCCACGGGCTGCGCTGTTGCCAGCCGCGTCCCCCTTCGACGCGCACGGGGATGGTGAGCGGAATTTGTGTCGTGGCGCCGTTCACCCGTTGGCCTCCTCTGCGGCCACGCGCGCCGGTCGCGGTCGATTGATCGCCCACATCAGGCCGCCGATGATCGCCAGGGCGGCGACATAGAAGATCAGCTGCATCGCCGACGGGCGCTGGCTGTAGCCCACCAGGATGTGCAGCAATCGGCCGAGCAGCGACTGCTCATTCAACAGCCACGAGGTGTTCCATATCCCCTCGCGAATGGCCGGCAGGACACCCGCCTGAGTCAGCAGGCCGGCCGCGTCCGCCGCCAGGCCCGCCGCCAGCAGCAGGATCATCCAGCCGGTGACGGCAAACAGATGACGGGTCGGGATCCGCAACAGACCCTTGTAGAGCAGGACACCGGAGGCGACCCCCAGCACCAGCCCGCCCACGGCACCGGTCAGCATGGAGATGGCGTGCGCGCCGCTGGCATAGATGCCGTAGCCGAACAACACCACCTCGGAGCCCTCGCGCAGCACCGCCATCGTCACCACCACCATCAGCACCGACAATGGCTTGTCGCCCACGGCAACGTCGTGGCCGATGGCCTTCATCTGTTGCGCCAGCGCCTTGCCGTGGTGGCTCATCCACACGTTGTGCCAGCCCAGCATCGCCACCGCCAGCAGCAGGACGGCGGCATTGAGCAACTCCTGGCCACGTCCCTGCACCGCCTGGGCGATCACCCCCGCGAAGGCGGCGACCAGGCACGCGCCGACAATGCCCAGAGCGATGCCATAGCCCACCCAGCGCCCACGGCCCGCCACACCCTTGGCCGCCGCCATGACGATCGAGACGATCAATGCCGCCTCCAGCACTTCGCGAAACATGATGATTCCAGTGGCCAGCATGGAAAACTCCTACTGTTTGGGCGGCACGACGACGATGGTGCCGGTGCTCGACGGATGAAAATCGTTGAAAAACTGATAGCTGCCCGGACGGAGCGGACCCACGTAGAGCGGCAGGGTCGTGCCGCCGGGGATCACCTTCTCGCGGTTGAGATCGGCGCTCTCGAACTCGGCCGGAAAAGTGTCTGCGTTTTTCACCATGATCTCGATCTGCTCTCCGGCGGGAAGGGTCAGGGTCTGCGGTTCAAAGGACTGATTCTTGATGACCAGCCGCACCACGGGAGCAGGGGCGGCCCACGCCTGCGCGACCAGCAACAACGAAAACAACATGGCAATAATTCCCAACCGTATGTGCGACATCTCTCTTCCTCGGTTCTGCCTTCCGTTTCAGCCTGTCAGTGACGCGAAAAGGACTGTTTCACCTTGCCGGCGGCATGCTCCGGACCTGTGCAGCCGGCACGGTGGGCTCTCTCGTATCGCCGACATCCAATGCAAATGAGAACGATTCGCATTTAATATCATTTAGAAAGTGCCGTCAAGGGGGAATGGCAAGAAAAGCCGGGGGTCGCGCCGGTTCTGACGCGGCGCGTCGGCTGCGGTAGAATCGCGGCAATCAGGCGGCTGTTACCCGGATTGCACCATGGTATTACGCGAAGATTTGATCAGACACTACCGCTGGCTGCGACAATACGGCCTCAACGACTCCCACAGCGGCAACGCCTCGGTGCGCGACGGCGAGCGGGTCTGGATCACCCCGACCGGCGCCTGTGCCGACCTGCTGGAACCGCAGCAGTTGGTGCAATGCAGCGTGGACGGCAGCCGCGGCCAGGGGGCCTCGCTCGACGCGCCGCTGCACATCGAGGTCTACCGGCGCAACCCCAAGGCGACCGCCGTGGTCCACAGCCACGGCGCGCACACGGTCGCCATGACCATGAACGGCAACGATTTTCTCCCCATCGACTTCGAGGGCCAGCTCTACTTTCCGCGTGTGCCGGTACTCACTATCGCCTACGAGCGCTATATAACGGAGTCACCGGCCAAGGTCGCCGCGCTGCTGGCCGAATACCCCCTCGTGGTGGTGCGCGGTCATGGCGTCTACGCCTGCGCCGAAAGCCTGAACCTGGCCTACAAATGGAGCTGCTCGCTGGAGCTCTCCGCCAAGACCGCCTGGCTCGCACAGCTCGCCAGGACGAGTGACGAGGGACGGGGTACGAGGGGATGAACTCGCTACACTCGTGCTTTTTGAAAATCGCCGGTGCGCGCAGCGCACGCGTTCCCTCGCATCTCGCATCTCGCCCCTCGTCCCTGATCTTTTGGTGTTTGACATGACCCAGAACGACATCCCGGTAGTGATGACCTTCGCCGGCAACGACCCGACCGGCGGCGCCGGTATCCAGGCGGACATCGAGGCCATCGCCAGCATGGGCTGCCAGGCCGCGCCGGTGATTACGGCCCTTACCGTACAGGACACGCGCAACGTCGTCCGCTTCGAGCCGGTGGCGGCCACCCTCGTGGTGGAACAGGCGCGCGCCGTGCTGGAGGACATGCCGGTGGCCTGTTTCAAACTGGGCATGCTGGGCAGCGTCGAAAACGTCGAGGCGATCCATACCATCCTCGGCGACTACCCGGAGATCCCGGTGGTGCTCGACCCGATCCTGCGCGCCGGCGGCGGCAGCGAACTGGCCGACGAGGAGTTGCTCGACGCCATCACCGAACTGCTGCTGCCGCTCGCCACCGTGCTCACCCCCAACAGCGAGGAGGCGCGCCGCCTCGCCCCCGAGGCGGATTCCCTCGATGCCTGCGGCCAGGAACTGCTAGCTAAAGGCTGCGAACTGGTGCTGATCACCGGCACCCACGAAAATACCGGTGCCGTGGACAACATCCTGTACGGCAACATGCGCAAGCTGGAAACCTTCACCTGGGAGCGACTGCCGCACAGCTACCACGGCTCCGGCTGCACCCTCGCCGCGGCCATCGCCGGCCTGCTGGGCCAGGGACTGGAACCGTTCACCGCCATCTACGAGGCGCAGGAATATACTTGGGAAACCCTGAAGCACGGCTACCGCATCGGCATGGGCCAGCATCTGCCCAACCGCCTGTTCTGGGCGCGCGCCGAGGAAGAATAGTGGATGCGTGGGAACCCGACTTGTGGGAGCCCGATTTATCGGGCGAAAATGATTCGTCAGACTATTCGCCCGATAAATCGGGCTCCCACATCGAAATTGGTTAGAGGCCATGAAGCAACTGTCACGCGGACTATACGCCCTCACGGATAACACCCTAATCGGCGGCGACAGACTCATCCCGGCGGTGACCTCCGCCATCGACGGCGGCGCGGTGATGGTCCAATACCGCGACAAGAGCGGCGACACGGCCAGACGCCTCGGCGAAGCACAGGCGCTGGCAGAACTGTGCCGCAGAAGGGGCACCCCGCTGATCATCAACGACGACGTGGCGCTGGCGCAGGCCGCCGGCGCCGACGGCGTCCATCTCGGCAAACACGACGCCGACATCGCCGCCGCCCGCGCCGCCCTCGGCCCCGAGGCGATCATCGGCGTCTCCTGTTACAACGAATTGGAGCGCGCCCTGGCCGCCCAGGCAGCGGGCGCCGATTACGTCGCCTTCGGCAGCTTCTTCAGCTCCGGCATCAAGCCCGACGCCGTGCGCGCCACGACGCAACTGCTGGTCGAGGCCAAACGACAACTGCATATCCCCGTGGTTGCCATCGGCGGCATCACCGCGGACAATGGCGCGCAACTGGTCGGCGCCGGCGCCGACCTGCTCGCGGTCATCAGCGACGTCTTCGGCCAGAGCGACATCCGCGCCGCCGCGGCGCGCATCGCCGGATTATTTTTGTAACCACGGGGGCACGAGGTATCTATGCATCTTCAAACAGCGGTAACTGGATACCGCAGCTGTCCGGAAGCGCTGTTCCGCCCTGCATTTTAATTCCCTGTGCCCTCGTGTTCCCCGTGGTAAACCGCTTTCAGTTTATTAAGGATCGTCCATGACACACTCGCACGAACTCTTCGCCGCCGCCCAGCGGCACATCCCCGGCGGCGTGAACTCGCCGGTGCGCGCCTTCCGCGGCGTCGGCGGCGAACCGCTGTTCATCAAGAAGGCGCAAGGCGCCTACCTCTGGTCCGAGAGCGACATGAGGTACATCGACTACGTCGCCTCGTGGGGCCCGGCCATCGCCGGCCACGCCCACCCGGAGGTGATCAAGGCGGTGCAGGAGACGGCGGCCAACGGCCTCTCCTTCGGCGCGCCGACCGTGCTGGAGACGCAGATGGCCGACCGCCTGTGCGAGTTGGTGCCGTCGATGGATATGGTGCGCATGGTCAGCTCCGGCACCGAGGCGACCATGTCCGCCATCCGTCTGGCGCGCGGCTTTTCCGGCCGCGACAAGATCGTCAAGTTCGAGGGCTGTTACCACGGCCACTCCGATTCGCTGCTGGTGAAGGCCGGCTCCGGCGCGCTGACCCTGGGCGTGCCGAGCAGCCCCGGCGTGCCGGCCGCGCTGGCCGAGCACACCATCACCCTGCCCTACAACGACGCCGCGGCGGTGCGCGAGGCGTTCAAGACCGACGGCTACCACGTCGCCTGCATCATCGTCGAACCGGTGGCCGGCAACATGAACTGCATCCCGCCGCGGCCCGGCTTTCTGGAGACGTTGCGCGAGGTGTGCGACGAGTACGGCGCGGTACTGATCTTCGACGAGGTGATGACCGGTTTCCGTGTCGCCCTCGGCGGCGCCCAGGCCCACTACAACATCAAGCCCGACCTCACCACCCTGGGCAAGGTGGTCGGCGGCGGCATGCCGGTGGGCGCCTTCGGCGGCAAGCGCGCGATCATGGAACAGATCGCCCCGCTCGGCCCGGTCTACCAGGCCGGCACCCTGTCCGGCAATCCGGTGGCCATGGCCGCCGGCCTCACCACCCTGGAACTGATCAGCCGTCCCGGTTTCCACGACGAACTGGCGCAGAAGACCGAATACCTGGTCAACGGCATCATGGCCGAAGCTAAAAAAGCCGGCATCGCCATGAGCGAGAACCACGTCGGCGGCATGTTCGGCCTGTTCTTCACCGAAGAGGCGCGGATCACCGGCTACAGCCAGGCGGTGGAGAAGTGCAACGTCGACCGCTTCAAGCTGTTCTTCCACGGCATGCTCAGCGAAGGCGTCTACCTGGCGCCCTCCGCCTTCGAGGCCGGCTTCGTCTCCGCCGCCCACACCACGGCCGACCTCGACGCCACCATCGCCGCCGCCGGCCGCGTGCTGGCGACGCTGTAATAAAGAATTGAACCACGGGGAACACAGGGGACACGGGGAATGCGAATGCTTGGGGTAGGGAGAGATCCTCAGCACCATAGATGCAACTCATCATCGGCGCAGCACCAAACCGCGGTAACCCCCGTGTTTCCCGTGCGCCCCGTGGTTAACTTTCTTCCGCTATGAAATATCGCATCATCCCGGTGACGCCGTTTCAGCAGAACTGCTCCCTGATTTGGGACGAACAGACCCTGCGCGGCGCGCTCATCGATCCGGGCGGCGACGAGGAAGCGTTGCTTGCCGCCGCCGCAGAAGAAGGCGTGACCCTGGAGCGACTGCTGCTGACCCACGGCCACATCGACCATGCCGGTGCGGCGCGCACCCTGGCCGACCGTCTCGGCATCCCGCTGGAGGGGCCGCAACAGGAAGATGCCTTCTGGCTGCAATCCCTGCCGCAACAGGCGGCGATGTTCGAGTTGCCGACGGTGGCGCCGTTCACCCCGGACCGCTGGCTCAATGACGGCGATACGGTCAGCGTCGGCGCAATCGCGCTGGAGGTGATCCACTGCCCTGGCCACACCCCCGGCCACGTGGTGTTCTATCAACGTGAAGCAGCCGTCGCCTTCGTCGGCGACGTGCTGTTCAAGGGCTCGGTGGGACGCAGCGACTTCCCGCGCGGCGACCACGACACGCTGATCGCCTCGATCCGCAACCGCCTGCTGCCGCTGGGAGACGATGTGATTATCGTGCCCGGTCACGGTCCGTTCTCCACCATCGGCGATGAGCGGCAAACAAACCCCTTCATTACCGCTTGAACAGCATTGGCGCTTGGCCGTCCACCATAAGGTTGGCGTTATGCCGCGCAACCGGCTTAAAATGACGGTCTGATTTGGAGAAATTCAAGCACGGAGGCTGCAACGCTAAAATGATATCGCTCCACGCACTGGTCAGAGACGAAAGTGCCACCCAGCCCAGCGCCATCCAGGCGGAGCTGGTCGATATGTTCGATCGCCGCGCCCCAACGGCGGTGATCTTGCTGAATATCGTTTTTGCCGCGCTGCTCACCGTCCTGTGGTGGCACAAAATCAGCGCCATCACACTGCTGTGCTGGTTCGCCGCAGTCACGCTGGTCGCCATCGCCAATATCATCCACCGTCAGCGCTACGTCGCAACCTTGCGGCGGCAGCAAATCGATCCGGCATACTGGCGTCGATCATTCATCAACAGCGCCATCGCCAATGGTATGGTCTGGAGTGCCGCAGGCGTCCTGCTTTACAGCGCAGCACAACCGCTGCAGAGTGCCTTCGTGCTGCTGCTGATCTGCGGCATCACCGCCGGCGTGGCAGCATCGCAGGCGTCGCTATGGCGCGCCGTGGTCCTGTTCGCGCTGATCGCGATCGGGCCGCCCGCAATCGCCATCGCCGTCGAGGGCGGCCCATTGCAGCTGGTCGTCAGCGCTCTGCTGACGCTGTTCCTGATCTACATCCTGTTCGTCGGTCATATCAACCATCGCACCCTGGTCGATTCCATTCGCCTGCGTTTCGAAAACGTTCAGTTACTGGACGAATTGCAGGAGAGGGAACAGCATTTCCGCTCATTGGTGGAGAACGCGCCGGATATCGTTGCCGCAATCGCCGCCGACGGCGCACTGTTGTTTCACAGCCCCTCAACCGAAGCCGTGCTCGGCTATCCGAAAGGCAAGCTGACACGATGTTCAATATTCGATCTGCTTCATCCCAACGATCACGAAATAATGCGGAACAACATGGCGCGGCTACTGGTAACTCCGACCCGCAGCGTCGCTACCGAAACACGCTGGCGCCATCACGACGGCCATTGGCGTCTCTTGCATTGCGTCGCCCGCCGCCTGGGCGACCGTGAACCGGCGGCGGTGGTGGTCAATGCACGCGACATCACCGAGCGGCAACTGATGGAGGACGAGCTGCGCCGTGCCCGCGACGCCGCCGAGCAGGCAAGCCGCATCAAGAGCCAGTTTCTCGCCACCATGAGCCATGAAATACGCACACCGATGCATGCCATCCTCGGCATGGCCGATTTGTTGCAGCAAAGCCCGCTGAGCGAGGATCAGGAAAGCTACGTACGCACCTTTCAGTCGGCGGGGCATCATTTGCTGGCGCTGATCGACGATATCCTCGATTTATCGCGCCTCGAAGCGGGCGGTTTGCAGCTCGCGGATGCATCGTTCTGCCTGGCGCAGGTATTGGACGACGTTACCGCCTTGCTCGGGCCTCAGGCAAAGGCAAAGAAGCTGGATCTGCGTATCGACATCGCCCCTGCGGTGACACTCTGGCGCCGCGGCGATCAGCAGCGCCTGCGCCAGGTGTTGGTCAATCTGATCGGCAACGCGATAAAATTCACCGACCATGGCCATATCGCGCTCGAAGTCACCAGCGATCCAGACGATGTGTCGCAGTTGCTGTTTGCTGTGCGCGATAGCGGCATCGGCATCCCGTCTCAGAAGGTGGGCAATCTGTTCACGCCGTTCACCCAGATAAACGGCAGCCGCACGGATATGCGGGGCGGCACCGGTCTCGGCTTGTCCATCTGTCGGCGATTGATCGAAGCGATGGCGGGCACCATTACCGTCGAAAGCTCAGAAGGCCGCGGCAGCACCTTCATTTTCAGCGTCCGGCTACCGCAGGCCGAGCCAACCGCAACTGCGCGTCCGAAGCTCGGCGACGACGCGAACTCTTCGGCGCTACCGCAGGCCCGACTGCTGGTGGTGGACGATTCAGCCATGAATCGCCTGGTGATAAAGGAGTTCCTGCGCGACACCCCCTGCCGCCTGACTTTCGCCGAAAACGGCATGGAGGCGGTGACCCTGTTCAAACAGGAGCCGTTCGACATGATCCTTATGGACATCCAGATGCCGTTGCTCGATGGCTGGTCCGCTACGCGTCAAATCCGCGATTATGAAGCCGCCAGCGCGCAATCGGCCGTGCCGATCGTCGCGCTTACCGCCAGTGCGATGGAGGAGGATCGGCTGGCATCCATCGCGGCCGGTTGCACCACGTTCTGTGCCAAGCCGCTGGGACAACACCAACTGTTGGGACTGATACGACATCACGTGGCGCCATCCGCCAGCGCCGGTTAAATCCCGCTCACGCCAACTCCACATCTCTTCCCACGACACTCCCCGCTGCGCCTCCGACCCTACGCCAAGGTTGCCTGGTACACTCCACGCGCGCTCGGAGGATTCTCACGGCCCGCCGATTAATCGGCGGGAATGCCGGGATATATTTGCCGCAAACCGGAGTAACGGGAGTCGTATCTACTACAATCCCGTGCGCTCCGCGCCGCTGCGGCAAAAATTCTTCATTTTAGAATGTCGCACTGGGCTCTAATATTGAAATAACGACACAGCGTCGTCACCGTCCATCTTCAAGGGATATCCATATGTTCAATCTGCCGCTCACCGTCATCATTCTCGGGCTGGTCAGCATGCTCAACGATGTATCGAGCGACATGATCGCGCCGTTGCTGCCGGTGTTCCTCGCAACGGTTCTTGGCGCAGGTCCCGCGGCCATCGGCCTGATCGAAGGGGTGGCGGAGACCACCTCCAGCCTGCTCAAGCTGTGGGCCGGACGCCAGGGCGATCGCGGCGCCAGCCACAAGCGCCTGGCGGCCAGCGGCTACGCCCTTTCCAATGCGGTGCGGCCGCTGATCGGCATCGCCGGAAGCTGGCCGATCGTCCTGCTGCTGCGTTTCGGCGACCGGGTCGGCAAGGGCATACGCACCGCGCCGCGCGACACCCTCATCGCCCTCACCGTACACCACGATACGCGCGGCCGCGCCTTCGGCCTGCACCGCTCTATGGACCACGCCGGCGCAATGATCGGCCCGCTCATCGCCGCGGGTCTGCTGGCTTGGGGAATGGGCATGCGCCACGTGTTCCTCGCCTCGGTCATCCCCGGCGTCTGCGCGGTGCTGTTGATCCTGCTGTTCGTGAAGGAGCCGGCCGCAGTGGCCAGCGAACACAAGGCGCTGCCGCCGCTGCGCTGGTCGTTGCTGCCGCGACAGTTGCGCGGCCTGATCCTCGCCTCCGGCGGCCTGGCGCTGGCAGCGGTGCCGGACGCATTCCTGGTGCTGTGGCTCGCCCAGGACGGCATCAAGGTGCACTGGATCCCTTTTCTTTGGGCACTGGCCCACGGCCTGCGTGCGCTGGTGTCGTTGCCCGCCGGCCAGCTGTCCGATCGTCTCGGCCGCCTACCGGTGCTGATCGCCGGCTGGAGCGGACGCGTGGTGATGCTGGCGTTGATCCCCTGGTTTACCCATACCGGGCCGGTCGTCACCCTGTTCCTGATCTACGCGGCGATCACCGCCATTACTGAAGGTGCCGAGCGCGCCCTGATCGGTGACGTTTCGGCACCGGAAGTGCGCGGCACCGCCTTCGGCCTTTATCACATGACCATCGGTTTTCTCGCCCTGCCGGGCGCGCTATGGTTCGGCACCGTATGGCAGGAGGTCAACATGCATACCGCGTTCATCCTCTCGGCGCTGCTCAGCCTGACGGCGACTTTGTGGTTCGCGTGGCAGGCCCGCCATTTGCAAAAGTCACTGCGCGTCACTGAAGTGAAATAGACCGCTAGCACAATAACGAACTTGAACTATCTTATTGATGTCATCATTGCGGACGCATATTTGGGATAGGGAGTGCATCATGGCTGAACAGAAAAAATCCGTCGGTACACGCAAAGGTTCCACTACGGCGACGGCCTCATCCAAGGCCTCTGCCGCGCCGAAAAAGAGCGGTGCCGCACCAAAATCGGCCGCCGCAAAGTCAACTGCGACCAAGGCTACCAAGGCGCCCGCGGCACCGCGGCGCAAAAGTAACGGCGGTTCTCCCGCAGCGAGCGACACGAACGAGGCGATGCGCCAACGGATGATTCGGGAGGCGGCCTATTACCGCGCCCTGAATCGCGGCTTTTCCGGCGCGGCCGAAATGGACGACTGGCTGGTGGCGGAACGCGAAATCGATTCCCTGCTTGGGCGTCTGAGCGGATGACGCACCGGTAAAACGTGGTGCAAAAGCGGGACAGCCGTTGGCGCACCGCCACCTGCTTGCAGACCCCTGGCGACGCCGCTCCCCGAGCGGCGTCGCCATTTTGTGCCGTGCGCGATTATTTTGCCGCGGCCAATGCCTGCTCGATATCGGCGATGATGTCGTCGCAGTGTTCGATGCCGATGGACAGGCGCACCATGTCGGCGGAGACGCCCGCCTTCTGCAACTCCTCATCGTTGAGCTGGCGGTGGGTGGTGGTCGCCGGGTGACAGGCCAGCGACTTGGCGTCACCGATGTTCACCAGGCGCACGATCAGCTGCAGCGCGTCGATGAACTTCGCCCCCGCCTCGCGCCCGCCTTTGATGCCGAAGCTGAGGATCCCCGAACCGTTGCCGCCGGCCATGTATTTGCGCACCAGCGGATAGTCGGGCGACTCCGGCAACCCGGGGTAGTTGACCCAGGCCACCTCGGAATGCGCCTTCAAATAGTCGGCCACCGTGCGCGCGTTGGCACCGTGGCGCTCCATGCGCAGCGGCAGCGTCTCGATTCCCTGCAGGATCTGGAAGGCATTGAACGGCGAGAGCGCCGCGCCCATGTTACGCAGCGGTACCACGCGGCAACGGCCGATGAAGGCCGCCGCGCCGAAGGCTTCGGTATAGGTCACGCCGTGATAGGACGGATCGGGCGTATTGAGCATGGCGAAACGATCGGCGTGCGCCTTCCAGTCGAACCTGCCCGAATCCACCACGATGCCGCCGATGGAGGTGCCGTGGCCGCCCATGTACTTGGTGAGCGAGTGCACCACGATGTCGGCGCCGTGTTCGAACGGGCGGCACAGGCAGGGCGTGGCCACCGTATTGTCCACCACCAGCGGCACCCCCTCGACATGCGCCGCCTCCGCCAGCCGGCCGAAGTCCACCACGTTGCCCGACGGGTTGCCGATGGATTCGCAGAACACCAGCCTGGTGCGCTCGTCGAGCAGCGCCGCCAGCGCGTCGATATCGTCGTGCGCGGCGAAGCGCACCTCGATGCCCATGCGCGGCAG
>DFMR01000156.1 GCA_002376325.1 Proteobacteria bacterium UBA3588
CACGACATCACCGAACGGGTCGAGGCGGAACAGGCGTTGCGTAGCAGCGAGGAAAAGTACCGCGCCATCGTCAGCGGTACCGCCGAGGGCTATCTGCTGACCGATGCCGCAACTCAGCGCATCATCGAGGTGAACGACGCACTCTGCGGCATGTTGGGATACGACCGCGCCGACATGGTTGGCAGGCAGGTGCTGGAGTTCGCCGCAGCGGACAGCCAAGCGGTGATGGCTCAGCAGTTGGGCCATATCGCCAGCGAAGATCAGCGCTGCTACGACGCCGGGATGGCGCGCAGCGACGGCATCACGGTGCTGGTACGCATCAATGCCGCCACGCTGCGCGATGCCGATGGCGCGGCGCGCTACGCCTTCGCGTTTCTCACCGATATCACCGAGCAGAAGCGCAGCGAGGAACAACTGCGGCTGGCGGCCAATTTCTTTGCCAATACCTCCGAGGCGATCGTCATCACCGACGCCAATAATTGCATCGTCACGGTCAATCCGGCCTTCAGTTATATCACCGGCTACGTAGCGGAGGAGGTTATCGGCCGCGATCCGAAGCTGTTGCACTCGGGGCGCCACAACGACGCCTTTTATCGGCAGATGTGGGTGAAGCTGGAGCGTAGCGGCCATTGGCAGGGCGAAATCTGGAATCGGCGCAAGAGCGGCGACATCTACCCCGAATGGCTTTCCATCGTGGCCATCAAGAACGACCACGGCGAAGTGTATCAATACCTGGCGATCTTCTCCGACATCACGCGGCGCAAACGCGACGAACAGAAGATCTGGCACCAGGCGAATTTCGACGCCCTCACCGGCCTGCCCAACCGTACTCTGTTCATGGACCGCCTCAATCAGGCGCTGCAGACGGCGCACCACGAAAAGTGGCCGGTGGTGCTGATGTTCCTCGATCTCGACCGCTTCAAATGGGTCAACGACACCATGGGACACAGTGCCGGCGATCACCTGTTGCTGGAAGTGGCAAAACGGCTGCGCAAGTGCGTCAATGAGATGGCCACGGTTGCGCGCCTGGGCGGCGACGAGTTCACCGTTGTGCTGCCCAACGGCGCGGGCGATGCGGAACACACGGCCAACGAGATACTGCAACGATTGGCCGAGCCGATCCTCATCGACGAACACGAAACCTTTGTCTCCGGCAGTATCGGCATCACCGTCTATCCGGCCGATGCGCGCACCATCGAAGGGTTGATGCGCAACGCCGATAGCGCCATGTATCGGGCCAAGCAGGCGGGGCGCAATACCTACCGCTACTTCACCCAGGAGATGAACGACGCGGCGCGGCGCCGGTTGGCGCTGGAGCACGACCTGCGTCGCGCGCAGGAGCGCAACGAGCTGGAACTCCATTTCCAGCCCATCGTCGACGGACACACGGCCGAACTGGTGGGCGCCGAGGCGCTGTTGCGCTGGCGCCACCCGACCCTGGGCATGATCTCCCCGGACGAATTCATCCCGCTGGCGGAGGAGATCGGCGCCATTATTCCCATCGGCAAATGGGTATTGCAGCAGGCGGTGGCGGCGTGCGTGCGCTGGCGGCGGCGGCGGCCGCAGTTGCTGGTTTCCGTCAACGTCTCCAGCGAACAGTGCCGCCAGGCCGATTGCGCGGCGGTGGTGCAGCGCACCCTGGAGGCCCATGGCCTGCCGGCGCAGGCGCTCAAGCTGGAGATCACCGAGCGGCTGATGCTCGACCATACCGAGCATGTGCTCACGATGCTGGGGCGGCTGCGTGAGGCGGGTGTACATCTGGCCGTGGACGATTTCGGTACCGGCTATTCCTCGCTCAGTTACGTCAAACGCTTCCCGGTGGATCTGCTCAAGATCGATCGCGATTTCGTCGACGGCCTGCCGGACAATGCCGACAACGTCGCCCTGGTGGAGGCGATCATCGCCATGGCCCACAGCCTGGATCTGAAGGTGGTGGCGGAAGGCGTCGAGACCGTGGAGCAGGAAACCTTCCTGCGTGGCCTCGGCTGCGACCTGATGCAGGGTTTCTACTACGCCCGACCGCTCGCCGCCGCCGCCTTCGAAGCCTATATGGACGGAAGCGCCGGCACCGAGAGCCCCTGAGGGTCTGCCGGGCGATTTGTTACAATCGCCCGATGGACGTCTCCGACCTGCTCGAAAATCTCAATCCCGCCCAGCGCGAAGCCGTCTGCGCGCCCCCCGGCAACCTGCTGATCCTGGCCGGCGCGGGCTGCGGCAAGACCCGCGTGCTGACCCATCGCATCGCCTGGCTGATCCGTGCCGATCACGTATCGCCTTACGCCATCCTCGCGGTCACCTTCACCAACAAGGCGGCGCACGAGATGCGCGGCCGCATCGAGGCGCTGTTGCAGGCGCCGGTCGGCGGCATGTGGGTCGGCACCTTTCACGGTCTGGCGCACCGCCTGCTGCGCGCCCACTGGCAGGAGGCCGGGTTGCCGCAGTCGTTCCAGATCATGGACAGCGAGGATCAGCAGCGGCTGATCAAGCGGCTGCTGCGCGAGCTCAACGTCGACGAGGCGCGCTGGCCGCCGCGCCAGGTGCAGGGTTTCATCAATGCGCGCAAGGACGGGGGGGTGCGGCCGGAGGCGGTGGAGCACTACGGCGATCCCTACCTCAAGACCATGGGGCAGCTGGACCAAGCCTACGAGGAGGCATGCCGGCGCAGCGGCCAGGTGGACTTCGCCGAGCTGCTGCTG
>DFMR01000150.1 GCA_002376325.1 Proteobacteria bacterium UBA3588
CCGGAGGCGTAATGCAACAGGAAAGACCTGACCCCTGTTCCGTATGTTCCGTCTGTTCCTCTGTTCCGATTCGTAGGCACGACGTATTTAATGGCGCAATGCCTGTGCTCGATAAATGTTTTATTGGTGAAATGAAAAAATACCGGCGAACCTGGCTATCATAAATTTTGGTCTATACTGGGCTTGTTCTTAATGCTGTAGCGCCATTATATGCTGCGGAAGCGTAGCCTGTCCGCAGTGTCGACGGCGGCGTTCATATGCAACGGAAGTCGAACCGTCATGAAACTTTGTACTTGATGGATGGCCTAATCCGGTGGGCCAGAAAGGCCGGCGTACCACTACGAAAAATTAACAGATAAAGGGCGCATAGATGTGGGGTCTTATGGGAAGTATAAGTTCTCGTTTGCGGTAACTTCCGCCAGTCTCGCGATTCGCGATCCCGTCGGTGACGGTTTCCGACTGTGTGTCCTATGTTTGTTGGCGTAATGGATGCGCCGGCAGGGCTGTGCTTTATCTTGTTTTCTCCTGTCAATGAGGTGACACACGATGCATGACTTGCACACCGTGGTGGAACTGTCGCGATTGCAGTTCGCGGCGACGGCCTTGTACCACTTCCTGTTTGTACCGTTGACGCTCGGCCTGAGCTTCATCCTTGCGGCGATGGAGACCGTCTACGTCACTACCGGGCGGAAAGTCTACCGTGACATGGCGATATTCTGGGGCAAGCTCTTCGCCATCAACTTCGCCCTCGGCGTCGCCACCGGCCTGACCATGGAGTTCGAGTTCGGCACCAACTGGTCCCAGTACTCGCGCTTCGTCGGCGACGTGTTCGGCGCGCCGCTGGCCATCGAGGGACTCATGGCCTTCTTCATGGAGTCCACCTTCGTCGGCCTGATGCTGTTCGGGTGGGAGCGCCTGAGCCGCGGCAAACACCTCATCGTCACCTATCTGGTCGCCCTCGGTTCCAACATCTCCGCGGTCTGGATCCTCATCGCCAACGGTTTCATGCAGGCGCCCCACGGTGCCAAGTTCAACCCCATTACCATGCGTATGGAGCTCACCAGCTTCACTCACCTCATCTTCAACGCCGATGCTCAGGCCAAGTTCGTGCATACCAGCATCGCCGGTTTCGTCACCGCCTCGATCTTCGTCGCCGGCGTCAGCGGCTGGTATATGCTGCGCAAACGTCACATGGAGATCGCCAAACGCTCGTTCCGCATGGCGGTGCTGTTCGGCGTGTTCGCCGGCGTCGGCGTCATCGGCCTCGGCGACGCACTCGGCTTCATCGACGGCAATGCCCAGCCCGCCAAGCTGGTCGCCATGGAAGGATTGTGGAAGACCGAGAAGCCTCCGGTCGGTTTCAACGTCTTCGCCATTCCCGATCAGGCGCAGCAGAAGAACCTCTATCAGGTGCGGGTCCCCGGTGTGCTGTCGCTGCTGGTCACCCACTCCCTCGATACGCCCATAGCCGGGGCCGATCAGGTCGAGCAGGATGCCATTGCGCGCATGAAGAACGGCATCCCTGCCGCGCTCGCCCTCAAGACACTCAGCGCCAATCCTGACGACGCCGCCGCCATGGCGCAGTTCAAGGCTCACCAGAAGGATCTTGGCTACGCCTTCCTGCTGCAACGCTATGCCCCGGATCTCGTCAAGGCGACTCAGGCCGATTTCCAGAAGGCGGCGCGCGATGTCATCCCCAATGTCCCGGTCATCTTCTGGTCGTTCCGCCTGATGGTGGTCGCCGGCTTCGCCATGCTGATCTTCCTGATCGTCGCCACCGTCTATTCGCTCAACAACACGGTGCATGACAAGCGCGGACTGCTCAAAATCGCGGTGTGGTTCATCCCGGTCCCCTACATCGCCTGCGAGCTGGGCTGGATGGTCGCCGAAATGGGACGCCAACCCTGGACCGTCTACGATGTGTTGCCGACCTGGATGTCCGCTTCGACCCACAGCGTCGGCTACATGATCTTTTCCCTCGTCGGTTTCGTGCTCATCTACACCACCTTTGCCATTGTCGAGGTCTATCTCATGCTGAAATTCATCCGCAAGGGCCCCGATCCGCTCGCGCCCGACGCCCTGCAATATGACGCCGCCCCGGCCGCTGCCGGGCTGGCCCGCTAACCCACCTACAGGAGACGAATCATGGAGTTGTATGCAATTCTCAAAATCGTCTGGTGGGTGCTGCTCGGCGTACTGCTGATCGGCCTCGCGGTCATGGTCGGGATGGATATGGGCGTCGGCGCGGCGCTGCGCTACTTCGGCCGCAACGACGGCGAACGCCGTGCCGTGCTCAACATGATCGGGCCGCACTGGGACGGCAACCAGGTCTGGTTCATCCTCGGCGGCGGGGCCATCTTCGCCGCCTGGCCCACCATCTACGCCACCGCCTTCTCCGGCCTCTACATCGTCATGCTGCTGCTGTTGTGGAGCATGATCATCCGCCCGCTCGGTTTCGAGTACCGCAGCAAGGTCGCTTCGCCCACCTGGCGCGGCGTCTGGGATTGGGGCCTGTTCGTCAGCGGCGCGGTGCCGATGGTGGTGTTCGGCGCGGCCATCGGCAACATGCTGGAAGGCGTGCCGTTCCACTTCACCTGGGACCTGGCCTCCTACTACACCGGCAGCTTCATCACGCTGTTCAATCCCTTCGCCATCCTCTGCGGACTGATGTCGCTGGCCCTGGCGCTCTACCAGGGCTCGACCATGGTGATGAACCGCGGCGAAGGGGCCATCTGGGAGCGCGCACGCCGCCTCGGCATCTGGAGCGGTCTCATCGCCCTGGCGCTGTTCACCATCGGCGGTTTCTGGGTCGCCCACCTCGACGGCTACGTCATCACCAGCGTCGTGAATCCCGCCGGCCCCGCCATGCCGCTGCACAAGAGCGTCGCCGTCGTCGCCGGCGCCTGGATGCACAACTTCGGCGCCCATCCGGTGCTGTGGCTGCTGCCGGCACTGACCTATGTCGCCGTGCTGATCGGCGCCTGGGCGCTGGGCCGCGGCTGGTCCGTCTTCGGCTGGTGGCTCGGCGCCCTGGCTTGGATCGGCACCCTCGGCACCGTCGCCGCGGCAATGTTCCCGTTCATGATGCCGTCGAGCTCCAATCCCTCGCAGAGCCTCACCGTGTGGGACGCTTCCTCCAGTGAGACGACCCTGCTGTGGATGCTCGGCTGGGCCATCGTCTTCGTGCCCATCATCCTCACCTACACCAGTTGGGCCTTCTGGGTCATGCGCGGCAAGGTTACTCCCGCCCATGTCGAGAACGACGACCACGCTTACTAGGAGTAGTGAACCATGATTGCCGTACGCATCTTCTTCTACTTCATCATCGCACTGGTGGCCCTGTTCCTGGTGATACTGCTCGGTGAGCAGGGGGCCTGGTACTTCGCCTGGCTGCTCGGCACGGTGATGATCGTGCTGATCTCCGCCGCCGGCGGCGCCCTGCTCGATACCCAGGACCAGGAGAACGCCGGGACGGCCGGCCACTGAAATATCTCGAAAATACAAGGCCGGTGGCTTGGCGTGTTAGCGCCTCAAAGGCGCCTTCAAAATCGCTAGCGCTTCGCGCATGAAAAACCTGACTCTCGCCAGGACGCAAAGATCGCCAAGAGATCAACAATAGGGTTTCCTTGGCGTTCTTCGCGTTTTGGCGAGAGAGTTTTGCAGTTCACCGTCTCAACCGACGCATAAGTCGAACTCTAACAGGTTGCTGAAAAAGGTATTCGTCCCTTCTCCCCCAGGGAGAAGGACAGGATGAGGGGATCAAAAATCAATGACTTACGCCAATTCTCTTCCCTCACCCCAACCCTCTCCCTGAGGGAGAGGGAGTTTTTCAGCAGCCTGCTAATCAGTCCCCCGGCAAAGCCGGGGATTACCTCGCTGATTTATGTTTTCGAATTCTGGGACGGCTGATGGTCTGCCGCAGCAACTCCAGCGGAGGCGGGATTCCTGTCGTATTACGCTGTCCGTTGTGGCGGCGCGCAAGGATGCGGCTGCATCAACCGTGGTCAGTCCAACGCAAAGTAGAGCCTGCGGTAGCGGACTCCGTCGCGCGCCAGCGTCGCATGGGTGCCCCGTTCGACAATGCGGCCGTTCTCCATCACCGCGATCGCGTCCATGCGATCGAGGCCGGCCGGCCGGTGGGTGATGATCACCAGCGTGCGTCCCGCCGTCGCCGCGAACAGTGCCTCCAGCAGGCGCTGCTCGGTCGCCGCATCCAGCCCTTCGGTCGGTTCGTCCAGAATGGTGATCGGCGCGTTGCGCAGCAGGGCGCGCGCAATGGCGATGCGGCGTACCTGGCCGCCGGAAAACTTGGCGCCGGCCTCGCCGACGTAGGTGTCGTAGCCATCGGGCAGTGCCGCGATCTCGTCGTGGATCTGTGCCACCGTGCAGGCGGCGGCCAGCGCCGCGTCGTCGGCGTCGGGCCTGGCCAGCCGCAGGTTCTCCCGCACCGTGGTGTTGAACAGATGCGAACGCTGCGGCGCCAGGGCGATCATGTCGCGCACCGCTTCCGTCCGGTAGCCCCGCAGTTCATGCCCGCCCAGGGTGATGCGTCCCGCCTCATATTCCCACAGACGCAGCAACGCGCCGGCCACCGTGCTCTTGCCGGAACCGGTGGGCCCCACCAGGGCTACACGCTGGCCCTGCCCGATGATCAAATCCACCTGCTCCAGCGCCCATGGCGCATCCGCCCCGTAACGCAGGCTCACCTGTTCGAAGCGCACCTCGAAACCGGCCGGCTGCGGCGCGGGCTGCGCCGGTTCCGCGGGCGCCTGCGGTGTATCGGCCACGGCGAAGATGCGCCGTGCCGCCGCCAGGGTGTGACCGAGATACTGGTAGGCCTGCGGCAGTCCCGCCACCGCCTCGAAGCTGGCCATCACCACCAGCGCCAGCATCGGCAGATCCACCGCCGGCACTACTCCTGCGCGCACCAGGCCGATGGCCAGCACGGTCGTCAGCCACACCGCGAGGTGGGTCGACAACCCGGCGGCCGCGGCTCCGAATCCGCTCAGCCGGCTCATGCGGTCCTGGTCCGCTACCAGTTGGCGGCTCAGCGCGCCGATGCGTTCGCGCTGGGCGTCGGCGGCGCCGAACACGATCAGTTCCCCCATGCCCTGCACCGCGTCGACGACGTCGACGCGAAGCTGCGCGGCGGTCTCCACCATGCGCGCCCCCGGTCCCCTGCCGAGACGGTGGACGCCGGCGGGGATCGCCGCCCCCACCAGGGCCAGCGCNNAGCGTGGCTTCGTGGGTCACCAGGCGTTCGGCGTAGCGGCCGCCGGTGCGCAGGATGGCGAAGGCGCGGATGGCGGCGGCGGGCGTGAAGTAGTTCATGCTGCTGCCGGCGATGCCGGCGGCGGCCATCGAGGCGATGAACCAGCCGGACACGCCGAGCAGCGCCACGTTCGCCAGCACCACCGCCAGCGCCAGCAGCGCACCGCCGGCCATCCAGCGCCAGTAGGGGACGTACAGGCGGGTCAGGCGCAGCAGCGTTTTCATGCCATACCCCCGTAGGCGTGTACCAGCCGCCGATAGAGGCCGTCGTGGGCCACCAGTTCATCGTGCCGCCCCGCTTCGACCAACCGGCCTCCGTCGAGTACCAGGATCCGATCCGCCTGCCGCACCGTGTCCAGGCGGTGGGCGATGGTGACCAGGGAGCGCCCCGCGGCCAGGCGTTCGACGGCGGCGGTCAGCTTGCGCTCACTCTCCAGGTCCAGGCTGGCGCCGGGCTCGTCGAGCAACACCAGGGCGGCATCCTTGTAGAACGCCCGCGCCAGGGCGAGCCGTTGCAGCTGTCCGCCGGAGAGTCCGTGGCCGGCCTCGCCCACCACCGTGTCGTAGCCCTGCGGCAGGGCGTCGATGAACTCGTCGGCAAGAGCCAGCTGCGCGGCGCGCCGCACCGCCTCGTCGTCGATCGCCGTCCGGCCCAGGGCGATGTTCCCGCGCACCGTGCCGTGAAACAGGCGCGGGCTTTGCGGCACCCATGCCACGTGGCGCAGCCATTGGGCCGGGTCCAGTTCGGCCAGGGCGCGGCCGTTGATCAGAATGGCACCGGCCGCCGGTTGCACGAATCCGAGCAGCAGATTGACCACCGTGCTCTTGCCGGCCCCCGAGGGGCCCACCAGTGCGACCCGTTCCCCCGGCCGCAGCTCGAAGGAGACGCCGTCGAGGGCCGGGCGTCCGGCCTCGTAGGCGAAGCGCAGGTCCACCGCTTGCAGGTGGATGCCGCCCTCCAGCGACGGCGCGGCGGGCCCGTCGGGGCGGCGGGGCGGCGGCGTCTCCAGCAGCTCCACCATCCGCTCGGCGGCGCCGATGGCGTCCATTCGGGCGTGGTAGTGGGTGCCGAGGGTGCGCAGCGGCAGATAGAACTCCGGCGCCAGCAGGAGAATGAGAAAGCCGGACTGGAAACCGAGTTCGCCCCACAGCAGGCGAAAGCCGATGAACACCGCCACCATCGCAATGCTCACCGTGGCCAGGAACTCGAGCGCCAGCGAGGAGAGAAAGGCGACGCGCAACACCGCCATGGTGCTCATGCGGTACTCTTCGGAGAAGCGCGCCACCACCTCGGCCTCGCGTCGGCTGGCATTGAACAGCTGCAACACGGTGAGCCCCTGGACGGTGTCGAGGAAGTGAGCGCTCAACCGCGACAGGCGGCGCCACTGGCGCTGGTTCAACGCNNACCGTGCCGGAGACCCAATCCAGCGGATAGACCGTCGCCAGGATGGCGAGGGGCACCAGGACCGCCAGCGACATCTGCGGCAGGTAGCGCGCATAGTAGGCCTCCAGCGCCTCCACCCCGTCGGTGACGGTGGTGGCCAGCTCGCCGCTGTGTTCCCCGGCCAGAGGTACCGGTCCCAGGCGAACGAGGTGGTCCATCAGGCGCTCGCGCAGCGCCAGCTTGACCCCGGCCGCGGCACGGAATCCCGCCCATTCGGCCAGCCATGCCAGCGCCGCCCGGACCGCAAACACCGCCAGCAGTCCCCACAGCAGCGGCATCACCGCGGACAGCGCCCGGTGATCGAAAACCACCGCGCTGACGACGCGGGCAAGCAGCCATGCCTGCACGACGAGCAGCACGCCGCCGGCGGTTCCGAGCGCCACGGCCGCACGCAATGCGCCGCTGCCATGAATGCGGGCCGTCTTGAGCCACTTGACCGTATCCATAGTCCTCTCTGAATGTTTTTGTCGTTACGTTATTTTCCCGGCGCCGACCGACTGATCGCAGGATTAATGGAAGCTATCCCAAAAATGCAAAGGCAATGAATCCACCCGGGAAAATTTATGCCCTTCGGGCGCGGGATGCACCGGGGATGGTTCGGGCGCTGGGCTTTGTGTTTTCGAGTTGGATTCTAATTGCGTGTGGCGGCACTTTGCAGAAATTCCACGAAACGCGCGGCGGGCAGGGGGCGGCTGAAGTAGTAGCCCTGGTAGTGGGTGCAGCCGCGTTCGAACAGAAAGCGCCTCTCCTCTTCGGTTTCCACGCCTTCGGCGATGACGTCGAGGCTCAGATGACGCGCCATGGCGATGATGGTTTCGACGATGTTGGCATCGTTGGCGTCGGTGGTGATGTCACGCACGAACGACTGATCGATCTTCAGTTTGTCCAGCGGCAGACGCTTGAGATAGGCGAGCGACGAATAACCGGTGCCGAAGTCGTCGATGGAGAAGCGCACGCCGATTTCGCGTAGCGCCTGCATCTTGCCGATGGTGCCTTCCACGTCCTCCAGCAGCAATCCTTCGGTGAGTTCCAGTTCCAGACGCTGCGGCGCGACGCCGATCTGGTTGAGTACGCTGCTCACCTGGTTGACGAAGTTGGTTTGGCGGAACTGGTTGGCGCTGACATTGACCGCAATGTGGGGCAGGCGCTCGGGCGTCGTCGCTTTCAATTGGCGGCAGGCCTCGAACAGCACCCATTCACCTATGGGCAGGATCAGCCCGGACTCCTCGGCGATGGCGATGAATTCGATCGGCGGCACCATGCCGCGCTGGTTGTGCATCCAGCGCAGCAGCGCCTCGGCGCCGATCACCGCGCCGGCGGCATCCACCTGCGGCTGGTAGTAGAGTTCCAGTTCGTTGCCGACCAGGGCGCGGCGCAGGTCGTTTTCCAGCAGCAGCCGCTCGTTGGCCGAGCGCTGCATGTCCGGCAGGTAGAACTGGATGGTGTTGCGGCCCGCCTCCTTGGCGCGGTGCATGGCGATATCGCCCTGGCGCAGCAGGTCTTCGGCCGACTCCTTGGCCATCGGGTAGAGGGCGATGCCGATGCAGGAGGAGGAGTGCAGGGTGTGGCGTCCCAACTGGTAGGGTTCGGACAGCGCGGCCTGGATATCCTCGGCGACGACCTGGGCGCGGTTGGCGGCCTGTTCCGTATCGTCGCTGAGCTCCGACACCAGTATCCCGAATTCGTCGCCGCCCAGATGGGCGGCCGTGTCCTCCTGGCGCAGTCCCTTGCGCAGCCGCGCCGCCACTTCCTTCAGCAGGTTGTCGCCGACGTAGTGGCCGAGGGATTCGTTGATGTTCTTGAAGCGGTCCAGGTCGATAAACAGCAGCGCACCCAGATGGCCGCGGCGCGTGGAGCGGGTTACGTCCTGCTCCAGACGATCCATGAACAGGCGGCGGTTGGGCAAGCCGGTGAGGGTGTCGTAGTAGGCTTGGTATTCGATGCGCGCTTCGGCGCTCTTCTGTTCGCTGATGTCGCTGAAGGTGACCACGGCGCCGCGGATGGCGTCGTTCTTGATGATCGGCGTGCTGGCGTAGTCGACCGGCAGCGGGTTGCCGTCCCGGCACCATAGCACCTCGTCGGCGATATGCTGCGGCCGTCCATCGCGGATCGTCTGCAGCATCGGGCAGTCGTCCGCGGAATGGTGGCGGCCATCGGCGCGATGGTGGTGGATGGTGTCGTGGATGGGTTTGCCGATCAGTTCCTCGATCGGGTAGCCGAGCATCCGCGCCGCCGCCGGATTGACGAAGGTGACCACGCCGCCATCGTCGACGCCGAAGATGCCCTCCGCCGCTGATTCGAGAATCAGACGGTTCTGTTCGGCGCCCTCCTTGATGGTGTCCTCCGCCTGTAGCTGCGCCCAACGCAGCTGCAACAACTCCGTAATCATGCGTTCGAAGCGCTGCGAGTTGAGTCCCACCATTACCAGAAACAGCAGCGCCATCAGCCCCATCACCGGCCCCAGCTCGGTGTTGGCGGTCAGCAGGCGGAAGACCAGCGGCAGCAGCGCCGGCAGCAGGAATGCGGCGGTGGCGGAGCGCAGCGCCGACAGCGAGGTGACGCTGCCGGCGGCCAGGCCGGCCAGCACGAAGGCGAGGTAGGCTTGGTGCGGGACGTCCTGCGGCGGGAACAGCAGGTAGCTGGCGGCGCCCCAGGACGCACCGGAAAACAGCGTGCCGACGAAGAAGTGCCGCACCCAGCGCCGATTGTCGATCGCCGCCGGGTCGTCAGGGCGCCTCAGGAACAGGACCGCGCGGACCGCGGTGATAACCACGATCGCCGCCATCCACCCCAGCAGGATACGGTGGTCGATTAAATGCCACTGCACCGCGACCAGCACCGAGGCGACCACCAGCACCGTCATCAGCGCCGTCGGCAGGGTGGCACGGAGCAGCTTGACCTGCTCGGCGAGCAGTATCTGGCGGTGGTTTTCCTGGTCGATGCCGGAGTCAGTCATCAAGGACGTGGAACTGTTTGGCAACAAGCTGCCGGCAATGGCGCAAGGCCGGTGGAGTGCCTGTGGTGCGGCGCTCTCGTCGGTTTATCATTGCGCGCCTCCCATCGTGTGTCGCTCCATCGCCCGCTCTTCCCGGCGTCCGTCATGGTCGCAGGGGGTCGACGTAGGGTACCCGAACCCGGCCTCCGCGGCATTAGTGTTTGCGCGCCGGCGTGCCGCGGTCGTTATCGAGCCAGCGCAGCAGCGGTTGCCACTGTTCCAGGTCGACAGCGACGGCCGTCGGTGGCATCTCGAAGATACCGATGCCGCGCTGCGCGGCGCGGATATAGTTCTGGCTGTCGCGCAAGGTGGCGATGAATGGGATGTCGAGGCTGGCGAGGAAGCGCTGCAGTGCCTGGTAGATCAGGGTTTGCTCCTTGACCCGGTTGGCGACCACGGCGATGCGCGTCTCGGCGCGGGCGACGCGTCCCACCAGCAGCAGCTCTTCGATGAAGCGGGCGGCGGCCCGGATATCGATGGGGGAGGGCAATACCGGGATCAGCAACGTCTGGGCCTTTTTTACATGGCGCTTGAGCTCCTTGCCGTGGGTGGCGGCCGGCGCATCCATGACGATGTGGTCCATGCCCAGCGGGATCAGCAGTTTTTCTTTCGCTTCGTCCAGTGCCACTTGGTAGATCGGCGCGCGGTCAGCGGGGCGCTGGGCCAGCCAGTCGCCGCTGCTGCCCTGGGGATCGAAGTCGGCCAGCGCCACCTTCCGGCCGCGGGTGGAGAAGTAGCTGGCCAGGTTGGTGGCGAGGGTCGTCTTGCCGCATCCCCCCTTGGGGTTTAACACCATGATTTTACGCATTGTTCCAAATATAGCTGTGAGCCCGCACCTGCCAGCTTACGGAGTTTGTGCGGCAACACAAGCCCAGCGGCCGTTTTAATCGCTTGACAGACCAATTCCTGACAAATACGATGCGTCTTAATTCCTTAGTGCCTAGCTCGGTTTTGGCCGGGCGGGGCGTTTCGGGGTTAAATCTCTCCGACGACTGCTCAAGAGCTGATATCGTCACCTCCGTGATCGCGGCAACCGGCTTGGTTGCCGCGTTTTTTTTGCCTTGTACCCGTGTGGCGTTAACAATAGGCTGTTAGCGCCGTTGCCTACAACCCGTGGGGGGATGTGTCGTGGAGAAGATAGGATTTCTTGGTCTGGGCGCCATGGGGATTCCGATGGCCCGCAATATCCGCCAGGGCGGCTATCCGCTGGCGGTGTATAACCGCACCGCAGAGCGGGCCCAGCCGCTGCTGGCGGAGGGCGTCGAACTCTGCGCCACGCCGAGGGAGCTGGCAGGCCGCAGCGAAGTGGTGGTGATCATGGTGACCGGGCCCGACGACCTGCTGGCGGTGGTCGGCGGCAGCGACGGCGTGGCGGCGGGGCTGACCAAGGGCAAGGTGGTGATCAACATGAGCACGGTGTCGCCTTGCGCGGTGGAGGCGGCGGCCGGGCTGGTGCGGGCAAGCGGGGCCGAGTTCGTGGACGCGCCGGTTTCCGGCAGCGTCAAGCCGGCGGAGCAGGCGGCGCTGGTGATCCTGGCGGGCGCCGACAGCACGGTGCTGAAGCGGGTCACGCCGCTGCTCAGAACCATGGGCAGGGAGGTGGTGCACTGCGGCGGCGTCGGTGCCGGCACCGGCATGAAACTGGTGCTCAATCTCATGTTGGGCAACATGATGCAGACCTTGGCCGAGGGGATGAATATGGGACGCGGTTTCGGCCTCGACCCCAACGCCGTGCTGTACGCCCTCGCCGGAGGGGCCATGGCGGCGCCGATGTATCAGGTGAAGGGCAAGGCCATCGTAGAGGGCAATTTCGTCCGGCAGTTTCCGCTGCACCTGATGTTCAAGGATCTGAATCTGGTACTGGAGGCGGCGGGGAGGCTGCACATCCCCCTGCCGCAGACCGCTGCGACGCGCGAGTGCTTCAACGGCGCCATGGCGCGCGGTCTGCGCGACGAGGATATGGCGGCGGTGGTGAAGGTGCTGGAAGGACTGACCGGCAAGACGCTGTGTCGCTAAGTCCCGTTGTGCCGGTCCCACAGCACGGCGATCTCCTCCGCGGGCTGCGGCTTGCCGAACAGGTAGCCTTGCACCTCGTCGCAACCGAGCTGGCGCAGGAAGGCCAGTTGCCCGTCTGACTCCACCCCCTCGGCGATGACGCGCAGCCCCAGGTTGTGCGCCATCATGACGATGGTGGCGGTGATCTCTGCATCGGAGCGGTCGTCGAGCACGTCGTCGATAAACGATTTGTCGATCTTCAACTTGTCCAGGGTCAGGCGCTTGAGATAGCCGAGGGACGAGTAGCCGGTGCCGAAGTCGTCGATGGACAGCGCCACCCCCAGCCGGCTGAGCTGCAGCAGCGTCTCCATCGCAATCTCCACGTTCTCCATCAACGAACTCTCGGTCAGCTCCAACTCCAGATGGAGGGGAGGGCAGCCGGTGCGTTGCAGCACCTGTACCACGGTGTCGATGAAGCCCGGAAAGCGCAGCTGCACGGCGGAGACGTTGACGGCGACGCGGAAGTCGCGCCGCCCCTGCTCCAGCCAGCGACGGGCCTGGGCGCAGGACTGCTCCAGCACCCAGATGCCGAGGGGCAGGATCAGTCCGCTCTCTTCGGCGATCGGGATGAATTGCGCTGGCGATATGGGGCCGCGGCCGGGATGGGTCCAGCGCAGCAGCGCCTCCATCCCGACGACGCGCCGGCTGTCGATATCGAATTGCGGCTGGTACATCAGCGAGAACTCGGCGTTTTCCACCGCTTTGCGCAGATCGTTCTCCAGGGCGATGCGTTCGGCGAAGCCGCTGCTCATGTGGCTGTCGTAGAACTGGTAGTTGTTGCGCCCCAGCTCCTTGGCCCGGTACATCGCGGTATCGGCGTTGCGCAGCAGCAGTTCGACGTCCACGGCATCCTGCGGGTAGAGGGCGATGCCGATGCTGGTGGTCACGAACAGCTCTTGTTCGGCGATGTGGAAGTTTCGCTGAAAGGCGGTAAGTACCTTGCTGGCGACAACGCCCGCCTCGCTCGGCGAGTGGACGTTGGGCAGGATGATGGTGAACTCGTCGCCGCCGAGCCGGGCCACCGTGTCGCTGTCGCGTATCACCTCGGGGAGCCGTGCGGCGACCGCCTTGAGCAGTTCGTCGCCGACCGTGTGGCCGAGCGTGTCGTTGATGTTCTTGAAGCGATCGAGATCGAAAAACAGCAGTGCCACCGAGTGCCGATCGCGCGCGGCGCCTACCAGCGCGTTGGTGAGGCGATCGTGGAACAGTTCGCGGTTGGGCAGTTCGGTCAGTGCGTCGTAGTAGGCCAGGTTGTGCAGCCGCTTGCGCACGTGTTCCTGGGTGCCGATATCGGAAAAGATGGCGGCATAGTGGGTGACGGTGCCGGAGTCGTCACGGATGGCGGTGATGTTCAGCCATTCCGGGTAGATGTCGCCGCTCTTGCGGCGATTCCATATCTCGCCCTGCCAACTGCCGCTGCTGTTGATCTCTTCCCACATGCGGCGATAGAACGCCTGATCGTGACGACCGGAGGCGAGAGCATGGGGCGTCTTGCCCAGGATATCCGCTGCGCTGTAGCCGGTGGTTCGCTCGAATGCGCGGTTGACGCTGAGCACGCGGGTCTGGGTGTCGGTGACCACCACGCCTTCCGGCGTCTGCTCCAGGATCTGGGCGGCCAGTCGCAGTTTCTGCTGGCCTTCCACCCGCCGGCTGATATCGCGGTTGATGCCGCGGTAGCCTTGCAGCCGGCCATCGTGATCGAAAAACGGGATGCCGCTGGTTTCGTGTACCAAGGCGCGGCCGTTGCGGGTGAGCATGGTGTTTTCCACCAGCCGCAGCGGCTGCCGCTGTTGCACCAACGGTCGGAGGATGGCGGCGACGCGCTTCGCTTCG
Source organism: Proteobacteria bacterium UBA3588 (assembly GCA_002376325.1). GTDB lineage: Bacteria > Pseudomonadota > Gammaproteobacteria > Thiohalomonadales > Thiohalomonadaceae > Sulfurivermis. The sequence continues at coordinate 13,599 of DFMR01000150.1, forward strand.
GCGGGGTGCATCAGGTCGAAGGGCCGCTTGCCGTACAGTGACTCCGGCGAATAGCCCAGGAGATCCTGAACGCGCGGACTGACGTAGGTGAAACACCCTTCCGGATCGGTCTCCCAAAACCAATCCTGGGTCGTTTCCACCAAGTTGCGGAATTGCGCTTCGCTACGGCGCAACGCCTCCTCTTCGCTACGGCGTGCGACGGCGGCCAGTTCCGCAGCGCGCAACGCCTGTTGCGCCGCTTGTTGTTCACTGAGGTCGCGCACGATCGCCTGGCGGTAGCGCCGGCCGTCGAAATCGAACGCCTTTAACGTGATCTCTGCATCAAACTCGCTGCCGTCGGCGCGCCGGTGACGCCACTCGAATCGCTGCGGCCGTCCTGCCATGACGGCGCTGATGATCTCCTGCGCCATTTCCTCCGAACGGCGGCCATTGGGCTGGTACTCGGGCGCCAGTGTGCTGGGATGCGTCGCCAGCATCTGCTCGCGGTTGTAGCCGAACAGTCGCAGCGAGGCATCATTGCACTCGACCAGGGTGTCCTGGTACTCGATGAAGATCGGCATCTCCATGGTTTCGAACAGAACCCGATACTTGGCCTCGCCGAAACGCGCCGACGTCAGGGGTTCATCGTCTTTCGAAATAGGTACGTCGTCCATGGTGGGTATCCGCAAAGCCTTCGGCTAGCTTACGGACTTAACGGCTGGAATCCAACAGGCGTTTAGTGGGTAATCGCACAGCGTATGCCCGGCACGGCGCCGGGTAGCATCTTGTGGCGGAGGGATTGTTAACCCCGCCGCACACTGTGTGCGGCGGGGTTAACCGGTTGTGTAGCGAGGCGTTAGAACGATTCGCTGGTGCCCGATTGGGCCAGCGCTTTGTCGAGTTTCGCCATTTGGGCGGCGGTGATGGTCACCGGCGATTGCAGGCCAAACCAATCGATGTTCCTGTCGCACTTGCCGCTGGAGGCATAACGGTAATAGGTGCGGTCATGCGGCACCAGATTGTTGATGTCGACATGGATATCGTTCAGCGAATTGTGTTCGCCAGCGTGCGGCGGCAGGTAGCGCCACAGCGCGGTGATTACCGGGTTGGGCTCTTTGCCGATCTGTAGCGGTATCGCAATCACCGCCACCTTGCCGTCCGCGGCGCGATGGATCAGATAGAAGGCCATCTGGCCCTTGCCCCCCTGGGTATTCGCTTTCTGAAACATGAACTGTTTCAAGTGATAGGTAGCACCGTCGACCGTGATGCTGCTGCCCCGGTCCATGAGGACCTGGAGGGTAGGTCCGGTGTTGATGATCTCATCTGCCACTGGCCGGTATTCGAAGCGTATCCGGTGATCCGCCGTGCCGCTGTTGTCAGTGGCACCCGCATCGCCGGTGGTAGGGCGCATGGTATCGCTGCAATAGGCGGTATTCAGCAGCGGCGTCTGTAGCGGTGCCCCGCGACCGGCGCTGAGGCCGCCCCACACCACTTCCGTTCTCGCCACGGCAGGCAGCTTGGGGTTCATGCCAAAAAGGAACACGTGATAGGCGCCGATGATGACAACCAATGCAATTAACGGACGGGTGTACGGAAACTTCTTCTTCATACCAATATTCCTCCTGACGAAAGAGCGCCAGACTGGGATTGCTGCACGAGAGTAAATCCTGACATGTGAATGCCGCGTAAAGAAACTGTCAGATGACAGAAAAACATTGTGGCCGCACTCATTCGCCATCAATACCCAAGTCTTGCCATAAAGTATTCACCCGCTGTTTCACGGCTTCGTCCATGCGGATCGGTGTGCCCCATTCGCGATTGGTTTCTCCGGGCCACTTGTTGGTGGCGTCGAAACCGATCTTGGAGCCCAGGCCGGAGATCGGCGAGGCGAAGTCGAGATAATCGATGGGTGTGTTTTCTATCGTGGTGGTATCGCGTGCCGGGTCCATGCGTGTGGTCATGGCCCAGATCACATCCTTCCAGTCGCGAACATTGACGTCGTCATCGGTAACGATGACGAACTTGGTGTACATGAACTGGCGCAGGAACGACCAAGTGCCGAGCATCACCCGCTTGGCGTGTCCCGGGTACTGTTTTTTTATGCTGATCACCGCCATGCGGTAGGAACAACCTTCGGGCGGCAGATAGAAGTCGACGATCTCCGGAAACTGCTTTTGCAGGATCGGCACGAACACTTCGTTCAGTGCCAATCCCAGCACCGCTGGTTCGTCGGGCGGACGGCCGGTGTAGGTGGAGTGGTAGATCGGTTTGTTGCGGTGGGTGATGCGGTCGATGGTGAAGACCGGGAACCGGTCCACCTCGTTGTAGTAGCCGGTGTGGTCGCCGAACGGCCCTTCCGCCGCCATCTCGCCCGGATGCAGATGCCCCTCCAGCACGAACTCGGCGTAGGCCGGCACCTGCAGGTCGTTGCCGATGCACTTGGTCACCTCGGTCTTGCCGCCGCGCAAAAGGCCGGCGAAGGCGTATTCGGAGAGGGTGTCGGGCACCGGCGTCACCGCGCCGAGGAGGGTGGCGGGGTCGGCGCCCAGGGCGACGCTGATGGGGAACGGCTGGNNAGCTGCGACAGGTCGACCGCGTCGCCCTCCAGCACCACCTCCTGGCAGGGGGCACTCTTCACCACCTTGGGCGCCATGTTGAGCACCTGCTTATAGAGCGGCAGTTTGTTCAGCGCGTCGCGGATGCCCTTGGGGGGTTCCGGTTCCTTCAGGTAGGCGAGGAGCTTGCCCACCTCGCGCAGGGCGCTTACCGATTCCTCGCCCATGCCGAGTGCGACCCGCTCGGGGGTGCCGAACAGGTTGCCCAGTACCGGGACGGAGTGCCCCTTGGGATTTTCGAACAACAATGCCGGGCCGCCGCGACGCAGGGTGCGGTCGCAGATTTCGGTCATCTCCAGATAGGGATCGACCTCCAGCGTAATCCGCTTGAGGTCGCCTCGTTGCTCCAGCAGGGCGATGAAGTCGCGCAGGTCTCGGTATTTCATGTTTTGGCTTTTCGATCGTGTCGCCGGATTATGCGGCGTCGCCGGGCTGGGGGCAAATGAGGCGGAGAGGGACGTCAGGAGGGGCAGTCGGTAATCGTCTCCGCCTGGTCGCACGCGCAGCGGTTTTTACCCCGCGTTTTGGCGTGATACATGGCCTGATCGGCGCTGCGTACCAGCTGGTCGGCATCGTGTCCGCTGCGGGGGAAGAAGCTGATGCCGATGCTGGCGCCCAACAGGATGTCGTGTTCCGCCATTCGTATCGGTGTACGTACGGCATCGACCAGCTTGCCTGCCACGGCGCAGGCCTCTGCAGGTTCGGTGAGATCTTCCACGATAGCCATGAACTCGTCGCCGCCGACCCGCGCGACGGTGTCGGAACGGCGCAGCGCACCTTGCAGGCGACGGCCGACCTCGGCCAGGGCCATGTCGCCCGCTTTGTGGCCGAACTGATCGTTGATCGGCTTGAAGTCGTCGAGATCGAGGTAAAACAGGGCAAACCCCGCCTGTTGCCGCGCAGCGCGCGCCAGGATGTAATCGAGGCGCAGGTTGAAATAGAGGCGGTTGGGCAGTCCGGTGAGATTGTCGTGCAGCGCCAGGTGATGGATCTGGTTGCGTTCGCGCAGCAGCAGATAGAGCATCGCCGCCAGGATGGTCGATACGATGAAGCCGGCGAGGAAATAGAGACTGATATGGGCTCGTTCGCGATTCCAGCCGCCCACCGGCAGGGCCGCCAACTGCCAGCTGCCGGACGGCAGGGTGATCGGCATGGTGATGGCCTTGGCGTTGAACAGTGCGGGATCGCCGAAGAACACCGCGCCGGCGGCGCCCAGTCCGTCCTTGCCGCGCAAGGCGTAGCGCACCCCCTGGATCGCCGGGGCCAGGCCGGCCTCGCGGAACAGCGTGGAGATGTCGATGGCGACGCTGGCCAGTCCCCAGTAGCGTTTCCGGTGCGGGGCATGCGGATCGCTGACGTAGATGGGGGTTCGGTTGATGAAGGCCCGGCCGCCCTGGACCAGATCGACCGGGCCGGCCACCACCGTGCGCCCGCTGCGCATCATGCGCAGCACCGCCGTGCGTTGGTCGGGGTGATCCATATAGTGCAGGCCCAGCGCCGCCTCATTGCCCTTGAGCGGATAGACGAAGCGGACGACGTTCTCCGGCGCCAGCCCGATGTCGCGCACGTGTTCACCCTCCTGCACGATCTCCGCGGCAATCTCGTTGAACTCGTGTTGGGTGAGATGCGGATGGATGGAGACGTAGGCGATGAGGCCGCGAGTGAGATAGAAGGTGCTGTTGATCTCACGCTCCAGTCGGGCGCGCACCGCGCCGGCCTCGCTCAGTACCAGGATGTGTAGCTGCTGTTGCGCCCGCTCGCGCTCCAGCGAATCGGCCAGCAGCACGAAGGTGAGCATGGCGGCGAACACCGCGATACTCAGCGTGACGATGAACCATTGGCGATAGAACCAGGGTTTCATGCGGTCCTTTTATAGCGTGAATTCGGCCGCCACCGGGGCGTGGTCGGAGGGGCGCTCCAGCGCGCGCGGCGCCTTGTCGATGGTCGCGTTACGGCACAGCGGCGCCAATGCGCTGCTGGCCAGGATGTGGTCGATGCGCAGGCCGATGTTGCGTCGGAATGCGTTCATCCGGTAGTCCCACCAGCTGTAGCTCGCCTGCGGCTGCGGGAACAGGCGGAAGGTGTCGGTCAGGCCGAGGTCGAGCAGGGCGCGAAACGCCGCCCGCTCCGGGGGCGAGAACAGTACGCTGTTTTCCCATGCCTTGGGGTCGTGAACGTCGCGCTCCTCGGGGGCAATGTTGAAGTCTCCCAGCACGATCAGGCGCGGATAGTGTTGCAACTGTTCGACCAAAAAGCTGTTGAGTCGGTTCAGCCAGGCCAGCTTGTAATCGAACTTGTCCGAGTCGGGCGCCTGTCCGTTGGGAACGTAGAGGTTCAGCACGTAGAGCTCGCCGAAGGCGGCGCCGAGCACGCGGCGCTGGGGATCGTCCATGCCGGGCAGATCGGTGATGGTCGCCCCGCTGGCGGCGCTGCGGCTCAACAGGGCGACGCCGTTATAGCTCTTCTGGCCGGCAAACAGCGCTGTATAGCCGGCCTCTTGCAGCGGTTCGAGCGGAAACTGGTCGTCGGGCAGCTTGGTCTCCTGCAGCGCCAGGATGTCGGGTTGCTGCCGTTGCAACCAGTCGAGAACCTGGGGCAGGCGTACCCGCAGCGAATTGACGTTCCAACTGGCGATTTTCATAGTGGTCGACATAAGAGCAAAGACGCAAGGGAAAAGAAAAACATACCATTAAAGATGCGTCGGGGGCGCACATGCCTCTGCATCCTGCCTCATACCCTGAATCCTCCGTGGCGCCCGCGCAGACGCCAGTCGAGCCACACCACGCCGATGACGAAACCGGCCAGCAGGGCTGCCAGCAGGGCCGCGAACATCCACCACGAACTCGATACCTGGCGGGCGTTGCCTGCCGCGTTCCGGTACTGCGCCAACTGTCGGCGCGCCCGTTCCAGCTCGGTGGTCGCATATTGCTGCTGTTCGCCCAGCACCATCAGCGCCACCTGCGCCGGAACCTCCGCCTGTAGCAGCCGGGACGATACCCAGCCTTCATGGTTTTCCGGGGTGCGGACGCGGACAAAGCCGTTACGCCGTGCCAGCAGTTGCACTGCGGTACCCGTCGGCAGCCGTGCCGCCGGAGTGCCGACGGCGTTTGGCTGGGTGTAGAGGTCGGCGACGATGCGGTCGGTTACATATAGAGTCTGCGCCGTCGCCGGAGCGGCGACCAGCGGCAGCAGCAGGAAGATCAGGATGGCCAGTGGGCCGCGCAGGGGATGTTGGAGAAGCCTATTGCCGTTGGGGCGGGTGATCATGTTCCACCGTGTTTTTCTCCCTCGATTCCGCTCAAGCGGTGATGCCGCTGTGGCGCAGCAGGGCGTCAATGGTCGGTTTGCGGCCGCGGAACTCCACGAACAGCTCCATCGGATCCCGTGCGCCACCCTGTTCCAGGATCGCCTCGAGGAAGGCGAGACCGATGGCCCGATTGAAGATGCCTTCTTCCTCGAAGCGGGCGAAGGCGTCGCTGGCGAGTACCTCGGCCCATTTGTAACTGTAGTAACCGGCGGCATAACCGCCAGAAAATATATGGGAGAAACTGTGCTGGAAACGGTTGTACTCGGGGGGGTGCACCACCGCCACCTCGGCCCGCACCTGATCCAGCACCTGCTGGACGTGAGGGCCGCGGGCCGGGTCGTAGTCCAGGTAGAGATGAAAATCGAACAGGGCGAATTCCAGCTGCCGCACCATCTGCATGCCGGCCTGGAAATTGCGAGCCGCCCACATCTTGTCGAACAGTGCCGCGGGCAGCGGGGCGCCGCTCTGGTGGTGGCGGGCGAACAGATCCAGCGCCTCGCGCTGCCAGCACCAGTTCTCCAGAAACTGGCTGGGCAGTTCCACCGCATCCCACGGCACGCCGCTGATGCCGGCGACGCCCGCCACCTCGACCCGGGTCAGCATGTGGTGCAGGCCATGGCCGAACTCGTGGAACAGGGTCTGCACCTCGTCGTGGCTGAGCAGGCTCGGTTCCCCGCCCACCGGCGGAGTGAAGTTGCAGGTGAGGTAGGCGACCGGCGTCTGGACGCTGCCGTCGGGCAGGCGGCGGCGGCGGATGCACTCGTCCATCCAGGCGCCGCCGCGTTTGTGCGGCCGGGCGTAGAGGTCGAGATAGAAACGGCCGCGCAGTTCGCCGAAGCGGTCATGGATGTCGTAAAACCGCACCTCGTCGTGCCAGGTCGGGACGTCGGCCGCCGCGCGGATATCGAGGCCGAACAGGCGCCGCACCACCTCGAACATGCCGGCGACGACGCGGTCGGCGGGGAAGTAGGGTTTCAGCTCCTCCTCGGAGATGGCGTATTTGCGGCGGCGCAGCTTCTCCGCGTAGTAGCTGATGTCCCACGCCTCCGGTGCCTCCTCGCCGTGGTGTTCACGGGCGAAGCGGTGGATCTCCTCCAGCTCCTCCTTGGCCAGCAGCAGCGAGCGCGCCGCCAGGTCGCGCAGGAAGCCGAGCACCTGGCGCGGCGTCTCCGCCATCTTGGTGGCCAGGGAGTAGTCGGCGTGGCTGGCAAAGCCGAGCAGTTGCGCCCGCTCGTGGCGCAGCGCCAGCATCTGTTCCATCAGCGGGCCGTTGTCCCAGCGGCCGGCGTCGGGACCCTGCTCCGAGGCGCGGGTGGAATAGGCCCGGTAGAACTCGTGGCGCAGGGCACGGTCGTCGGCGTAGGTCATCACCGCGTAGTAGCTGGGAAAGTCGAGGGTCAGCAGCCACCCCTCCTGCTGTTCCCGTTGCGCGGCCTGGCGCGCAACGGCCTTGGCGGTGGCGGGCAGGCCGGATAGTTGCGCCTCGTCGCCGATCGCCTTGCACCAGCCGTTGGTGGCGTCGAGGACATTTTCCTCGAAGCGGGCGGTGAGCGACGAGAGCTGTTCGACGATCGCCTTGAAGCGCTCTTTTTGTGCCGCCTGCAGGGCCACGCCGGCGAGACGGAAGTCGCGCAGGGTGTTGTCGAGAAATTTACGCTGCGCCGTGTCCAACTGTTCATATTCGTCGCCGACAGCGAGCGTCTGCATCAGGTGGTAGAGCGCTTCGTTCTGGCCCAGTTCGGTGCTGTAGGCGGAGAGTTTCGGCAGACAGGCGTTATAGGCGGCGCGCAACGGCTCCGAGTTCATCACTGCATTCAGGTGGCTGACGGGCGACCAGATCCGTTGCAGCCTGTCATCCAGCGCCTCCAGCGGCACCACCAGGTTGTCCCAGCTGGGTTGCCGGTCGCCGACGAGCAGTTGGTCGATAGCGGCGCGGTTCTCGGCCAGCAGCGCATCGATGGCCGGTTCCACGTGTTCTGCACGGATGGCATGGAACGGCGGCGGGCCGTTCATTTCGAGCAATGGATTGGGTTGCATGAAAAACCTGTCGTTATGGATTCGGGCGGGCGGCGTTTGCTTTAGACTTGGGGACGAGTTTAGGCGAAATCCACCACGGTGAAGGAAGTGGCCGGCAGATGACGATGGAAGGCAGTACCCACCCTTACGACAGCCTCACCCCCGATACCGTGCTGGATGCGGTCGAGAGCTGCGGCTTTCGCCCCGCCGGCGGGCTGCTGGCGCTCAACAGTTATGAAAATCGCGTCTATCAGCTGGGGTTGGAGAACGGCGACTACGTGGTGGCGAAGTTCTACCGCCCGGCGCGCTGGAGCGACGAGGCGATCCTGGAAGAACATCTCTTTGCCGCCGAACTGGCGCAGACGGAGGTGCCGGTGGTGGCGCCGCTGACGGACGCGCAGGGGGCGACGCTGCACCGTCACGCGGGTTTTCGCTTTACCCTGTTTGCGCGCCGCGGGGGGCGCTGGCCGGAGTTGGATGCGCCCGATGTGTTGTGGCGGCTCGGCCGGTTCCTCGGGCGGATACACGCAGTGGGTGCCGCACGCCCGTTCCAGGCGCGCCCGCGCCTCGACGTCGCTTCGTTCGGCTGGGAGTCGTACCGTTACCTGCTCGAACAGCGGTTTCTGCCGCGCGCCTATGAGGAGCGCTACCGCACGCTGGGCGAGGAGGTGTTGCGCCAGGTCGAGGCGGCATTTGCTGCGTTTCCCGGGCTCTCCTATGTGCGTATCCACGGCGATTTCCATCCCGGCAATATCCTGTGGACCGAACAGGGGGCGCATATCGTCGATCTGGACGATTGCCGGATGGGGCCGATGGTGCAGGATCTGTGGATGTTGTTGTCGGGAGAGCGTCATGAGCTGGCGACGCAACTGGACGAGTTGTTGGGCGGCTATGAGGAGTTCAATACATTCGATTCGCGCGAGCTGCGCCTGATCGAGCCGCTACGCACTTTGCGCCTGATGCACTATGCAGCCTGGCTGGCGCGGCGCTGGGACGATCCCGCTTTTCCGCAGGCGTTTCCCTGGTTCAATACCGAACGCTACTGGGAAGAGCATATCCTCACGCTGCAGGAACAGCGCGAGCGGCTGAAGGAAACGCCGCTCGCGTTGGGCAACGCATAGCGAGCATAAATCGAACGCGCCCGCCCCTAGCCCCGGCGCTAAGAATACGCGCGTAGCTGACGTTCGACGGCGTCCAGATGGTCGACGACCTGTCGTGACAGGCGATCGATCTCCTTGTACCGCTGTTCCGCTTCGCCGCTCTTGCCCGCCTTTTTGAGTTCAACGATCTGCTTGATGATGCTGTGCAGCGCCGCATGCGGCTCCTCGATCGCCCGCATCTCCGGCAGCTTGCCGTAATTGGCGAGTCCCTGGGTGTAGTACCAGCGGCCGAGGGCGCAACTGCGATGCGACACGGCCTGTTCCGCGCTCAGCGCCTTTTCGTCGCCGTCGAGGAAGGCGCGTACCCGCGTCTTCCATGCCAGATGGGCCGACTTGGCGGCGGCGAAATCGAACCCTGCGCCTTGGCCGACGCGGAACTGGCTGACGAACTCCTGCAAATGCGCGGCCATTCCTGCCAGATGTGTGCCCGACTCACCGATCTGCTGGGCGCCCTGGGTGGTGGTGTCGGCGAGATTGCGGATGGCGACGATATTGCGGTTCATCTCCTCGGCGACCGCGCTCTGCTCCTCCGCTGCGGTGGCGATCTGCGTGTTCATATCGCTGATGGCCGAGACTGCCGCGGTGATCGCCGATAGCGATTGCTCGGTCTGGCGCGACTGATCCACCGCCTCACCGGCTTGGCTCTTGCCGTGCTCCATCACCTGAACCGCTTCGCTGATGCCGCCGCGCAGCTGTTCGATCATGCCGCGGATCTCCTTGGTGGCCTCCTGAGTGCGCGCCGCCAGGGTGCGCACCTCATCGGCGACCACTGCGAAGCCGCGCCCGGTTTCGCCGGCGCGCGCCGCCTCGATGGCGGCGTTGAGGGCCAGCAGGTTGGTCTGCTCGGCGATGCCGTTGATCACCTCGGTGATGGTGCTGATCTTGGTGCTGTCCTGTTCCAGCCGATCGACAACCTGGGCAGTACGTTCGACCTCGCCGGCAAGGCTGTGAATCGCCTCGCGTGCGGTACCGACGACGTGGCGTCCGTTCTCCGCCTCCTGTTCGGCGTCGCGCGCGGACTGGGCCGCGTGGGCGGTATTTTGCGCGACCTCCTGTACCGTCGCCGTCATTTCGTTCATGGCCGTGGCGACTTGCTCCGTTTCGCTCTGTTGCTGGTGCATGTGCTGGACCGTCTGCTGCGCCGTGGCGGAAAACTGCTCGGCGGCGGCGGCGAGATCGTTGGTCGATTCAAGGAAGCGGCCGAAGATGGTGCGCAGCCGCGCCTGCAGCATTTTCATCGCCTGCAGCATCTGGCCGACTTCGTCGCTGTTGTTGACCTCGACGCGGCGTGTCAGGCTGCCTCCCGCCATCTCCTTGGCCAGGTCGACGATCTGCCGCATCGGCCGGACCACGGTGCGGTCGAGAAGTACGCCGATCAGCACCATCGCCAACAGGCCGATGACGGAGATGACGATGATGAGGCTATTGCCGACGGTGTTGATCTGCTCCAGCGTGCTCATCAACTGCCCGCCTCGGCCGTCGCCGCGCAGCGCCATGATCTTCTGGCCCAGCACATCCGTTGTACCGCTCGTGCCGCCGCTGGTGTCGTGCCAGAGCTGCTGCACTTCGCTGATGCGGTTCATGTGCTGCAACAACATGTCCCGTTCCCGGCTGGCGGTGTAGGCGCTGATCAGCGCAACGGCGATGGCCAGCATGGCGAGAAAGAGCAGGCTGGCATGGATGCGCGTGCTGATCTTGAGGTCGAATACGCTGCGGCGCTTCGGCAGCCGCGTGACCTCGTTGTTACGGATGCGGGCGTAGAGCTTGTCGGCCCCTTCGATCTGCTCGCGCTTCGGGCGGGTGCGCACCGACTGGTAGCCGGTGAGAACCTCTTGTTCGTAGACCGGAGTGACGTAGGCGTCGACCCAGTAGTGGTCGCCGTTCTTGCAGCGGTTCTTGACGATACCGCGCCAGCTCTTGCCCTGTTTGATGGTATCCCAAAGGTCCTGGAAGGCCAGTGGCGGCATATCGGGGTGGCGCACCACGTTGTGGTTCTTTCCGATCAGTTCCTCTTCCGAGAAACCGCTGACGTCGATGAAATCCTGGTTGACGTAGGTGGTGATGCCTTTCAGGTCGGTGACGGAAATGATGGTGACATCTTCGCCGTAACTGCGCTCCTTTTGGGTGACCGGGAGATTGATCTTCATGACAGCTCCTAATCGTGCGGCACTCTCCCTTGCGCCAGACGTTTTGTTCGCAATGTTCTTGTGATCGGCACCCGTCGTCCGCCACGCGCGGCATCAACGCAGACACCGACCGCTGGGCGCGGTGCGAGCGTTTAGGCAGCAGCCCCTGGCTGAATGGGTGGTTACCGAGATATCCGTGGGACGAATACGCGCCTTATCATCCATGAATATTGCTTATTAGGAAAATAAGAGCTGCTTATAGATGGCGAGGCGAACATTATTGCCGGTTAACTCGGAATGAACGGCAAAAAAAATTGGGGGGCGGGGACGCCCCCCAATCCAAGGGGTGTAACAATGTCTGGGTGAGGCAAAGAATAGTAATCCATAGCAAAATAGTCAAGAACGTGGTGGCGCGATCTCAGCGGTGGCTGGAACAGGAGGGTGGCCGTTGGCCGGGGGGCGGCGCCGGAGCGGAAAATCAGGCCGTGACGGCCAGGTCGCGCCCGGCTTCCTTGGCGCGGTACAAGCCCTTGTCGACGCGCTGCAGCAGCGCTTCGGCGCCTTCTGCAGACTGCAGCATGGCAACGCCGATGCTGACGGTGAACCCGATGGACTGGTCGTCGGGTCCGCGCACCCGCGTCTTGTGGCACGCGGCACGGATGCGATTGGCCAACTCCAATGCGGTCTGTTCATTTTTTCCCGGCATGATGACCAGAAATTCTTCGCCGCCGTAGCGTCCGATAAGATTGACCCCCGGCAGTTCGCGGATCAGCAGCCGGGCGAACACCTGCAGTACCAGGTCGCCGGCAAGGTGGCCGTAGGTGTCGTTGATGCGTTTGAACAGATCCAGGTCCAATAGCAGAACCGACAACGCCGTTTCCCGCTCCTTGGCGCGCAGCACCTCCAGATCGAGCCATTTGTTCAGCACCGCCCGATTGACCAGGCCGGTGAGGGCGTCGCGGGTCGCCTCGCGGTAGATCTTCCACAGCATGTGCAGTTGCGCCAGCTCTGCCCACATGGCGATGGCGGCCAACAGCACCAGCAGCCAGATCTCACCGAAGGCGCGTACGGTAAGCAGCCTGCCGCATGCGATTTCG
>DFMR01000125.1 GCA_002376325.1 Proteobacteria bacterium UBA3588
ATTGTGGCAGGTGGCAACTGTGCCATCGATCAATTAACATCAGCCCCATTTGTAATCAGGAGCGAGTCATGCTGGATAACGCAAATATGCCGCCTACATTGAAGCCGATTTTTTGGTATCAGGCTTTGGTGCTAGCGTTCGAGGGCGGATTGCTGGCTCTGGGCGGGTTTAAGGGCGTCGCTATCATTCTGTGCGTCGTGATTGGCATCGTTCTTTTGGCGGCACTGCTGCGCAACAGCAGATATGCGTATCACCTCCTCTCCATCATCTCCACCTTCTCGCTGTATGGCGTGGTGATGTTTGTGGTTATTTATGTGGCGAATACCAACGGCAGGATACTGACACACGTGCTGTTTATCGTGAGCGTGGTGTCGGCCTTTGCCATGAACTACCTGATCTATCGCTTCCTCGGGAAGGAAGCTGTGAAATCGCAGTTTATCAAGGACGGAAAGTAGGGGTTTCAGACATGTTCCGATTGATTCCCCTTCCGCGAGATTACGGCGGCAACGCTGGTCCTTTGCCGGGCAGGCAAGAGATAGCGGTTGAGGCGAGCGCAATGGGGGCGCGACGGTCGTCAGTTTCCGTACCGTTATCGAGACAGAACCGCTCCCACGGAATCTCAGCGCGTTCGCTGCAGGGAGCGGCTCCGCCGCGCTAGAAAAGCGACAGCAAGGAGCCAGTAGATGACGATGACGCCGAACTCTCAACCGTGTTGGACGACGTTTGCCGCTTCGTACCGCGGAGCGGCATTTCTGTCGATTCTGTTCCTTTTGCTGTTGGTGCCCGTCGTGCCGGCCCTGGCCGATGCCGCAGCGGGCGCGCACGTATCCCTCACGGCGCAGGCCGACGAACTGCTGCCCAACGACGAAGTGGTGGTGCGTTTCCGAATCGAGGCGCAGGGAGCGAAAGCGGAGCTCCTGCGCGACAAGGTGAACCGCATCAGCCGTGCAGTCAGCGAACGGCTCAGGCGCGAAAAGGGCGTGGTCCAGACCACCTTAGGGCGCATCATCCAGCCTGTCTGGCATTACGACAGCGTTGCGCACAAGCAGGTGCAGGACGGCTGGCGCCTGGTGCAGAGTGCACAGGCCGTCAGCACCGAACTGGATGCAGTGCCCGAATGGGTGGATGCGATCGAACGGGCGGGCGCTCATCTGGATAGTCTGCAATTTCGGGTCTCTCGCCACACGATGAACGTCGCCCGCGAGCGGCTGCGCGCTCGGGCCATCAGCGAATTCCGCCGCCGCGCCGCCGCCACCGCCAAGGCGCTGGATGCCTTCTCCTTCCGGATACTCAATCTGAATACCGGCACCGCGGTGCCGCGGTTGCAGCCGCTACAAACCATGGCGTTGGCCAAGGCCGTCCCCGCCGCCGTGCCGCCGGCCCTGGAAGCGGGCGAGAGCCGTATCACGGTCACAGTCTCCGGTGAAATTCTTTTGCCGGCAAAAGACTATCCGGTGAAATAGCCGGGCGACGGCGTGACGGCAAGGACGCAATCGCGGCGGAGCCGCTCCTACAAAGTATGCTCGCTTGGTAGGAGCGGCTCGACCGCGATTGCCCTAGATAGGGCGCGTCTGTGGTTGCGCAGAGCGGCCTACACATTCCACTTCCGCCGCCCATTGCCGTTGCCGCAATAGCGCGCGGCGAAACGATTCACGAAGCCAAATCCCATCCGCCGGGAGGCGCATACGAACGGCCTGCTGGTCATGGCCCATCCTCTGCACGATAGTCCGTGCCTCCGGTTGCCGTTCCGAGAGGCTGTCGCCGCGCCGCGCCTTGTCCTGGCACTTTCGGGGGGCTCTGAAAGTACCGCCAAGAGTGCAGCAGTACACTAAAGTATGTCGTAGGGAAGAAGGGAATCAGGCGACGACGATCCGTCGCCGCAAACAAGGTAACGGCTTGTTCAACAGGGAGGATAGGAGCATGAAGAAATTTTGTGTCTTGATGGTCGTGGCGGGGTTGCTGGGTGGTTGCGCGTCTCTCGGTACCGGCACCGCCGGCAGCGAAAAGCAGGCGGTTACCCTGCAAAATATGATTACCGAGATCCAGTCGGCGCTGGCGTCGGTCAGCGATGAGGTGGCGCAAAAGACCAACCTCAAGCTGGGTAGCGCAAAGCTTACCCTCAATACTCAACTAAGCAAATCCACGACTGGCGGCGCCGATCTCTGGTTGGTGTCGGGCAAGGCCTCGACGGCGAACACAACGGCCGATAAGGTCACCATCATCCTGGTGCCGCTGGAGCGCCGGAAATCCATGCAGAGGCGATACGAAAAGACGCTCAGCGAACGGCTGGCGGAGTCCATCGTGGCGGCGGTCGAGGGCGTGTCGAAGGCGGGCGGCGGTAAATATCCAATGGCGGTGCAACAGATGATCGTTGCGATGGACATCACGACGACCACATCGGCCACCGCCGGCGGCGGGATAAAGCTGGAGGTGTTGCCGGTTGCGCTGACCGCTACGGGCAGCTATTCCAAGTCGAACGAGAACCTGCTCACGATTGAATTCGACGTGAAGAAATAGGCATGATTTCGCCGCTGCCGGGCGGGTTTCCGCCGCCCGCGGCGTCACTCGGCGCCGTTGATCGTCACCGCCTTGCTGTTCTTCAGCGCGGGGCTCTCGCTGCCGACCAGTTTGCCGTTTTCGTCCTGAATGAAATAGACCTTG
>DFMR01000124.1 GCA_002376325.1 Proteobacteria bacterium UBA3588
GGATCGGAGCCGCCCAGTTCCAATACCGTCTTCTTCAGGCAGCCGCCCGCGGTGGCCGCCACCTGCCGCCCCGCCGGTTCCGAACCGGTGAGCGTCACCGCATGCACCCGCGGATCTTCGATCACCGCCGCCACCTGGTCGGCGCGGATCATCAGCGTATGGAACACGCCGGCCGGCACCCCGGCATCACGCAACACCTCCTCGATGGCGAGCGCGCACTGCGGCACATTGGANNGCGCGCCGCACCACGGCGGCGCGCTCCGCCACGGCGGTCGCGGCCCAGCCCGGCGCCGCAGCGGCGGCCTGCGCCAGCGCCTGCTCCAGGTGCTCGGGCTCCCAGGCGGGAAACTCCGCCAGCAGCTCGCCATTGTAGGGATTGATCGACTTGAAACCCATCGGCCCACTCCTCGTCGCCTGCGTCTATTGCACCCAAGTATAACTATCCCGACCCTACCGTGTTCGGACGCTATGCTTAAAAACAAGCTATCGACCACGGGGGCACAGGGTACGCGGGGAAAACTATTGCTGTAATAGCGCGAGACCGGTTCTATACAGCGGCAATAATCCCTGTGTCCCCCATGTTCCCCGTGTTCCCCGCGGCTAACCATTGGATTAAAGGAGCGCCGTCATGAAGCGTCATACCATCGCCATCCTCGGCGGCAGCGGCTTCGTCGGCCACCACCTGGCCAGCCGCCTTGCCCGCGACGAACACACCGTCCGCATCCTCACCCGCCGTGCCGAACCCCACCGCGATTTCCTCGTGCTGCCGACGGCGGAGCTAGTCGAATGCAACGTCCACGATCAGCTCGCCCTCAACGCCGCCGTCGTCGGCTGCGACGTAGTGGTCAATCTGGTGGGCATCCTCAACGAGAGAGGCCACCGCGGCAAAGGCTTCGAACGCGCCCACGTCGACCTGCCGCGCACCGTGATCGAGGCCTGCCGCGCCAACGCCATCACGCGCCTGCTGCACATGAGCGCCCTCGGCGCCGACGCCGCACACGGCGCCAGCCACTACCAGCGCAGCAAGGGCCGCGGCGAACAACTGGTCCTCGCCGCCGACGACCTGCGCGTCACCGCCTTCCGTCCCTCCGTCATCTTCGGCCCCGAAGACAGCTTCCTCAACCGCTTCGCCGGCCTGCTGCGCCGCGTCCCGCTGATGTTTCCCCTCGCCTGCCCGAGCGTCCGCTTCGCCACCGTCTACGTCGGCGACGTGATCGAAGCCTTCACCCGCGCCATCGACAACCCGCACACCTACGGCCGCAGCTACGACCTGTGCGGCCCGCGCAGCTACACGCTGCTGGAACTGGTGCGCTATGTCGCCAAGCTGGGAGGACACCCGCAAATGATCGTGCCGTTACCCGATTGGGCCTCTCGATTGCAGGCGGAGGTATTCGAATGGGTGCCGGGGAAACCGTTCTCGCGCGACAACTATCTATCCACCAAGCACGACAATGTGTGCTGCGGGCCGTTTCCGGAAATATTCGGGATTACTCCCACGCCGCTGGAAACGGTGGCGCCCTATTATCTGGGTGATGCGGGGGAGCGGAAGCGGTATGCGACATTTCGCAGTCACCAGTGACCGGCTGTTTGCCCGCAGGGCGCTATTGAGAATAGGGTGACATTCGTAGTATCGCAAGGGTCTTGTTCATGGAAAGGACGCGAGAAACCACGTTCAATTTTCATGCGTTGCCCGAGTGTGCAGCGGCATCCATCCGCAGTTACCTTTCCTCGCCGGACTCAATCAATCGAGTCCGACACCATTGATTTCTCGACCTCAAAAAAGGCATTGGGGGTCAGATGAAAATCATCCCGATACACCGTTCGGCTAGATGGTATTTTTCATCTGACCCTGAGGTATCCCGACGCAGCGGCAAGGGTGGAGGAGATGAGCAGCCATCAGACGGAAGCACCGGCGAGCCAGCAGGCAACAGGAAAGACCCGTGATTCGCGTGATTCTGCAAACCTTCCTCAATAACTGGAAAATCAAGCCTTGAGCGAGAAACAAAACAGCTCGCACCCAACGCGGAAATATTCAAGAACGGCAAATGAGGGAAACAACAAGGTAACTGGGCAATCAAAGTGCGGAATCAGGGTCAGTTCATGCCTTTTGTCTATTGGAATGCGCTTTGGAGGCGTTGAAGCAAAAGGCAAGGCCTGACACTTCCTGCAAGCTATGTATCCTCATCTCAACATCTCAATCATTGTACCAACAGTGTTTCCGGTCGTGCCAACATCTGGGTATCAATCCAACGTTCCCAAAATAATTCACAATCTGTACCAACGAGACCAATACATCCCAATGTCCCTGGCACACCGCCATCTGGATGTATTCCAAGTCCATCCCTGCTGGTTTTAAACCGTGGCTTTATTGGAATGAACCAGGCATGCCCTGTCTTTTTATCTCTATAGCCGGCTGATAGCCCTGACCCAACAACCACATCGCGCACCTCTACGCGATATTTTCCAGCCGGCAATACACCGCGGCCCCATGGGCCGCTCACCGCCCTATATCGTTTTGCACCCCAAACGATGCGCCCCTCTGCCCGCTCGAAGATTNNGAGTTGACTGTCCTGGAGCCGGACTTCGGCGAGCAGGAGACACGCATCATAGGAGATCGTTTTGTCGGAGCTGCGAAAATGGTTTAGCAGATCACCAGACAGCGTCGCCGCGTGGCTGAAACTGGCAACCAGTAGCACACCGGAGAGGATGAGCAATGCGTGCAAATTCCGTTTATTAGCCATTCTGTGATATCCCTACAGTAAGGTTTCGCATCCATAGTAGCGATAGTAGCGCGCACATGCCGAGGCGACAACATCCAACAGGTGAGCAGGTCTTGAGACTTACGGAATTGGACATCCTGGGTCCGTATAGGACGCCGGGATCTATTCTTTTGCCTTAACGCCGAACGTCTCCCCTTCCAATAAGCGTTTTTCTGATCGCCTGCGCCAACTTTTACCGAG
>DFMR01000023.1 GCA_002376325.1 Proteobacteria bacterium UBA3588
TGTTGACGCCGGTTTAGTTTTGACCATTTAGAGGCAGTTGTGCCGGTTTAATTTTGACCAGGTAATCCACTTATCCTGCTCATTTTCTGAGCAGGAGCTACCGAGGGTGATTACCATGGCCATGTATGCAAAGATCCGGCGGATGCATTTCCGCGAACATCTGACCATCAGTGAGATCCAGCGACGAACCAGCCTGTCGCGCAACACCATCAAGAAATGGCTCAAGGGCGGCAAAGATCCCCAGCCGCAACGGCGCAGCCGTGACAGCAAGCTGACGCCGTTCGAGCCGCTGCTGAAATTGAGCCTGGAGACCGATGCGCACCGCCCCAAGCGGGATCGTCGTACAGCAAAGCAGTTGTTTGAGGCGATCCGACAGGAGGGTTACACGGGAGGCTATTCGCAGCTGACCGATTTCATCCGACGTACTCGCCAGCATGCGACGAGCACCGGTAAATCCGCTTTCGTGCCGCTCAAGTTTCAACTTGGCGAAGCCTTCCAATTCGACTGGAGCGAGGAGTGGCTGGTGATCGGCGGCATCCACCGCAAGATACTGGCGGCGCACACCAAGCTGTGCGCAAGTCGTGCCTTTCTATTATCGGGCTACCCTACGCAGAGCCATGAGATGCTGTTCGATGCGCATACCCGCGCCTTCACAGCCCTGGGTGGCGTGCCCAAGCGCGGCATCTATGACAACATGAAGACCGCCGTGGACAAGGTGTCCAAGGGCAATGGTCGTGTCGTCAATACGCGTTTTTTCGCCATGACGGCACACTACCTGTTTGACCCGGATTTCTGCAACGTGGCCTCCGGCTGGGAGAAGGGGGTTGTCGAGAAGAACGTGCAAGATTCCAGGCGCAGAATCTGGATGGACGCCAAGGCACAACACTTCGGCTCGTTCGATGAACTCAATGTCTGGTTAGAGGCGCGCTGCCGCGCCCTGTGGTCGGAGGTGCAGCATCCGGACGCCGGCATTAGCGTTGCCGATGCGCTTGAGCAGGAGCAGCTGTATCTGATGCCGATGCCCACGCCGTTCGATGGCTATGTCGAGGTGCTGGCGCGAGTTTCCAGTACCTGCCTGGTGACGGTGCAGCGCAACCGGTATTCCGTTCCCTGCCATCTGGCCAACCAGAAGGTGGCTGTCCACCTCTATCCGGGCCGGATCGAGGTGTCTGCCGAGAATGCGATCGTGGCGTGCCATACGCGGCTGCTGGAGCGGGAGCAGGTCAGCTACGATTGGCAGCACTACATTGCGCTCATTGAGAAGAAGCCCGGCGCCTTGCGTAACGGTGCCCCGTTCGCGGAGATGCCCGCACCCTTTGCCAAATTGCAAACAGCGTTGCGGCGGCGGGAACGACAACAGGGCGACCGAACCATGGCCCGTGTGCTGGCCGCTGTGCCGGCACATGGCCTGGAGGCGGTACTGGTGGCGGTCGAGCTAGTGCTGGAGTCGGGCGTACCCAGCGCCGAACATGTGATCAATGTGCTGGCACGCCTCAATCAGTCCCCGACGCCGGCGCAGGTCGAAACCAGTCTGAAGCTCACCGAAGAACCGCTGGCGGACACCTCGCGCTATGACCGCCTGAATGCGCAGGAGGTCTCCCATGTCTGACATCATCACCCAACTCAAGGCGCTCAAGTTACAGGGCATGGCGGACTGCTATGTCGAGCTGCAAAGCCAGGGCGCCTGCGGCGCCACGGCTTCGCTGGACGCCTCCGCATGGCTGTTGCGTCATCTGCTGGAGGCCGAAGCGAATGATCGTGGGATCCGCTCCCTACGCTATCAGATGAACGCCGCCAAGTTCCCTGTCCACCGCAATCTGCTGGGCTTCGACTTCGGACAATCCAAGGTGGATAAACAACTGATCAGTACGCTGGCCACCCTGGAGTTTACCGATGCCGCACAGAATCTGGTGCTGGTCGGCGGAACAGGCACCGGCAAGACCCATCTGGCGACGGCAATCGGTGTCGCCGGCATTCAGCATCATGGCAAAAGAGTACGCTTCTACTCCACGGTGGATCTTGCCAATACCCTGGAGCAGGAGAAGGCGGCTGGCAAACAGGGCAAGCTAGCTCTCAGCCTGATGCAGATGGACCTGGTCATTCTGGACGAACTCGGCTATCTGCCGTTCTCTCAGGCTGGCGGCGCGTTGCTGTTCCACCTGCTCTCCAAGCTTTACGAACGGACCAGCGTCATCATCACGACCAATCTGACCTTCGCGCAATGGAGCAGCGTGTTCGGGGATGCCAAGCTGACTACCGCACTGCTTGACCGGCTGACGCATCATTGCCACATCATCGAGACCGGCAACGAGTCATTCCGTTTCAAGGAAAGTAGTGCAACCGCCAAGGACCGCATAAAGTCACGCGAGAAAGCTCAACGCGCAACCGCAACCGAGGAAACAGAGTCATTCTAAAATAGCATGACCGGCGGCATTACTCTGCCGGTCATCAACCCCTCAACAACCCCACGAGGAGACCAAAACCACCCCGAGTCTGGTCGACTTATCCACAGTCGTGTAGTAGTCTCACGACGAATTCGCCTGGTCAATTTTAACCCGGCACAGGTGGTCAATTTAAACTCGGCACCAACACAACAATGGTGAAGCCATGCGCGAAAAGGCGCGCCGAGTTTGGGGTCTGCGTTGACCGCATTGTTATGTGTTTTCACGCTGCTGATAGACGTTTTACGTGCAATTCGTTCCGGTGCTGTTCAGCTTGCCAAAGATCGTACTGTGTTTGCTGATTCAGCCAACTTTCGGAAGACGTATTGAACGCAATGGACAACCGAACAGCCATTTCAGGACTTACCCCCGCTTTGCCATTGACAATGCTCGACAGGGTTTTTCGGCTGACTCCAAGGGCTTCTGCTGCCTCGGTTATTGATACACCAAGAGGCTCCAGACAAAACTCTTTGATGATTTCACCGGGATGAGGTGGATTGTGCATAAGCATGATGTTGCCTCAGTGGTAATCTTCGTAATCGACAACCTCTGCATGTACACCTTTGAACTGAAAGGTGACGCGCCAGTTGCCACTAACTCTGACTGACCAGGTTTCCTTTCGATCTCCTGTGAGTTGATGCAGATACAACCCTGGGAGATCCATATCAGCTGGGGCGGTGGATGCATTCAAGCGGCCCAAAATCAGCCGTAACCGAATGGCATGCTTCGCTTGAATTCCGGACTTCTTCCCAGTTTTGAAGAAGCGCTCCAGCCCTTTGTGCTTGAAACTCTGAATCATGCTCGAAGCGTAACCCGATACGTTACACTTCGCAAGCTCTCACACATAACAGTGTATTAACCCGCTTACGCAGTATTGGCTATACTGCGTAAGCGGCCGATCACATGCACGCGACGTGTGCCGAATGTAAGAATTCACCATTAATGCCAATAAGTTATGAACGAAACTTCCATCATCACGCACCCAATAATACCGATGTTGCCACGATGCCTGGGGGGCTGTCTGTAAGGGATTTCCTACAAAGATACGCACGGACGCCAGGGACGATAGACGAACAGGCCGGCGACAAGCAGTGCAGCGAGGAAGACGGCGCCCGTCAGCCCGATGGTCATCGGCTTGAACACCTTGAACTGGAGATTGCCTGCCACGAAGGGACTCCGCAGAAGCGGGGGAGGTGTTTTGTCAGCTTAGTGTTAAGGCGGGGCGGTTGCCATGGGGATGTGTGGCTAAATAGGTGTTCCGAAATACTGGCCATATCACCCCTCATCCCGGCCTTCTCCCTGAGGGAGAAGGAGAAAGGGTGGACATCATTTCGGAACGGCTATTTAGCCACGCATCCCTATTGCCCCGCCAATTCCTGCAACAACCGCATCTGCGCCGGTCGCATCTCCTCGCCTTCGGCGGGGGTAACGCGCACGTAACTGCCGTCCGGTTGCAGCGTCCATGCCTGGCAGTTGTCTTCCAGGTAATAACCCACTTCACGCAATACGCGCTTGCGCAGTTGTTTGTTCTCGACCGGGAAGCAAGTCTCGACGCGTTGCAGCAGGTTGCGCTCCATCCAGTCGGCGCTGGAGAGGAACAGCTCTCCCTTGTCGTCGTTCTGGAAGTAGAAGACGCGGGTATGTTCGAGGAAGCGGCCGACGATGGAGCGGACGCGGATGTTGTCGGAGACGCCGGGGACGCCGGCGCGCAGGCAGCAGATGCCGCGCACGATGAGGTCGATCTGCACGCCGGCCTGGGAGGCGGCATAGAGTGCCTTGATCACTTCGCGTTCCACCAGCGCGTTCATCTTGGCGATGATGCGTCCCGGTTTGCCGTTGCGCGCGAGGTTGGCTTCGCGTTCGATGCGTTCCAGCAGCCCCTTGTGCAGGGTGAAGGGCGATTGCAGCAGTTTGCGCTGTTTGCCGAAACGGCCGAGGCTGGTCAGTTGCAGGAACAGCTGGTGCACGTCTTCGCCCAGGTCCGGATCGCAGGTCATCAGTCCGTAGTCGGTGTAGCTGCGCGCGGTGCTGACGTGATAGTTGCCGGTGCCGAGGTGGACGTAGTGGCGCAGGTGGCCGTTTTCGCGCCGCACCACCAGCAACATCTTGGCGTGGGTCTTGTAGCCGACCACCCCGTAGACGACGTGGGCGCCGGCCTCCTGCAGGCGGTTGGCGAGGGCGATGTTGGCCTCTTCGTCGAAACGGGCGCGCAGTTCGACCACCACCGTCACCTCCTTGCCGCGCCGCGCCGCGTCCACCAGGGTGTCCACCACCAGCGATTTGGGGCCGGTGCGGTAGAGGGTCTGCTTGATGGCCAGCACCTGCGGGTCGGCGGCGGCCTGGCGCAGCATGTCGATCACCGGGGCGAACGACTCGAACGGGTGGTGCAGCAGCAGGTCGCCGTCGCAGATGGCCTGGAAGATGGTGGCGCCGCTGGTCAGCCGCGGCGGCAGGCTGGCGGTGAAGGCGCCGTACTTGAGGTCGATGCGATCGACCGCGTCGGGCAGTGCCATCAGGCGGTTGAGGTTCACCGGTCCGTTGACGGTGAACAGGTCCATCTCCTTCAGGCCGAACTGGCGCAGCAGGAAATTGGCGGCATCGGCGGGGCAGTTGTCCGCCACCTCAAGGCGCACCGCGTCGCCGTAGCGGCGCGACAGCAGCTCGCCTTCCATGGCACGCAGCAGGTCGTCGATCTCCTCTTCGTCGACGAACAGGTCGGAGTTGCGGGTGACGCGGAACTGGTAGCAGCCGGTCACTTTCATGCCGGGGAACAGGTCGTCCACGTGGGCATGGATGATGGAGGAGAGGAAGACGAAGTCGTGCTTGCCGCCGCCGGCGCTCTCCGGCAGCTGGATCAGCCGCGGCAGCGCGCGTGGCGCCTGCACCACTGCCATGCCGCTGGAGCGGCCGAAGGCGTCTTTGCCCTTGAGCGAGACGATGAAGTTGAGGCTCTTGTTGAGGATGCGCGGAAACGGATGGGCCGGGTCCAGCCCCAACGGCGACAACACCGGCAGCAACTCGTGTTCGAAGTAGTCCTTGACCCAGGCGACCTGTTTGTCGTTCCACTCGGTACGGCGCACGAAACGGATGTTCTGCTGCTCCAGGGCCGGCAGCAGCACGTCGTTGAGGACGCGATATTGCTCCGCCACCAATTCGTGACCGCGCAGGCTGATCTGGTTGAGGATCTCCTGCGGCGACATATTGTCGGGGCCGGTCTGGACGCTGCGCGACACCTCCTTCTGCTTCAGGCCGGCGACGCGGATCTCGAAGAATTCGTCGAGGTTATTGCTGGAGATGCAGAGGAAGCGCAGGCGTTCGAGCAGCGGCACCGATTCGTCTTTCGCCTGTTCCAGCACGCGGCAGTTGAATTCCAGCAGCGACAGCTCGCGATTGATATAGAACTCGGGTTGACTCAGATCGGTGCTCATCATGGGGTCCGGTTTGTCACAAAAAATTCATCCTACGGAGAATACGTTACCAGAATGTGACGCCGTTTGGGGGCGGTGCGAGCGGTCCCGCCGCCGGTATGGCTGCTAGAATACGCTCCCCCACCTCGACCGGAACCTCCGTGACAACGCCCCTCGACCATCTGCAGACGGCGATTGATGAGTGCATGCCCGCCGAACGTGCCGACCTGCTGCGCCGTTGGCACGGCCTGCGCCGCCGCGTGCGCGAAGGCAAACCTTACGACCGCGGCTTGACGGAACTGATGGCCGCGGTGGCGGCAGCGCAGCAGCGGCTGGCGCAGCGGCGGGAGGGACGGCCGGCCGTAACCTACCCCGAAGAGCTGCCGGTCAGCGCCCGGCGCGAGGACATCGCCGCCGCCATCGCCGGTCACCAGGTGGTGGTGATCGCCGGCGAGACCGGTTCGGGCAAGACCACCCAGCTGCCCAAGATCTGCCTGGAGCTGGGGCGCGGTGTCGCCGGCCTCATCGGCCACACCCAGCCGCGGCGCATCGCCGCCCGCTCGGTAGCGGCGCGCATCGCCCAGGAGTTGAACACGCCGCTGGGTCAGGCGGTGGGCTACAAGGTGCGCTTCACCGATCGCACCTCGCCGGGCAGCTACGTCAAGCTGATGACCGACGGCATCCTGCTGGCGGAGGTGCAGGGAGACCGCGACCTGTTGCAGTACGACACCCTGCTCATCGACGAAGCCCACGAGCGCAGTCTCAACATCGATTTCCTGCTCGGCTATCTCAGGCAGCTGCTGCCGCGCCGGCCCGATCTGAAGCTGATCATCACCTCGGCCACCATCAACACCGAACGCTTCGCGCAGTTCTTCGGTGGTGCCCCGGTGCTGGAGGTCTCCGGCCGCACCTACCCGGTGGAGGTGCGCTACCGCCCGGTAACGGCAGAGGACGGTGCGCCCGACGAGGATGAGGACAGCCGCGACCGCGACCTGCCCGAGGCCATCGTCGACGCCGTCGACGAGGTGGGCGCCATCGACCCGCGCGGCGACGTGCTGGTGTTTCTGCCGGGCGAGCGCGAGATCCGCGAGTGCGCCGAGGCGCTGCGCAAGCACCAGCTGCGCCACACGGAGGTGATTCCGCTGTTCGGCCGCCTCTCCGCCGCGGAACAGGACAAGGTGTTCCAGCCCCACGGCGGGCGGCGCATCGTGCTGGCCACCAACGTGGCGGAGACCTCGCTCACCGTGCCGGGGATCAAGTTCGTGATCGATTCGGGGCTGGCGCGCATCAGCCGCTACAGCCCGCGCACCAAGGTGCAGCGCCTGCCCATCGAGGCCGTTTCACAGGCCAGCGCCAATCAGCGCGCCGGCCGCTGCGGTCGTGTCAGTGCCGGCGTCTGCATCCGCCTCTACAGCGAACAGGATTTTATCGGCCGCCCGCGCTACACCGATCCGGAGATCCTGCGCACCAATCTCGCCAGCGTCATCCTGCAGATGGGCGCCCTCAATCTCGGCGACGTGGAGGCGTTTCCGTTTCCCGAACCGCCCGACAGCCGCGCTGTCCACGACGGCTTTCAGCTGCTGCACGAGCTGGGCGCGGTGGACAGGCAACGCGGCCTCACCGAGACCGGACGGCGTCTGGCGCGCCTGCCGGTGGACCCGCGCCTCGGGCGCATGCTGCTCACCGCCGAGCATGAGGGCGCGTTGCACGAACTGATGATCATCGCCTCGGCCCTTTCGGTGCAGGACCCGCGCGAACGGCCGCAGGAGGCGCAGCAGCAGGCCGATCAGAAACATGCGCGCTTTCAGGAGGAGCAGAAAGAGGGGGCGGCGCCGCGCTCCGATTTCAGCGCCTATCTCAAACTGTGGGACTACTACCACGAGCAGGCGCGCCACCTGTCGCAAAACAAGCTGCGCGCCCTGTGCCGCGCCGAGTTCCTCTCCTACGTGCGGCTGCGCGAGTGGCACGACATTCACGGCCAGCTGCTGGCGATGGTCAATGAGTTGAAGCTGCGCAGCAACGAGGTGCCTGCCGACTACGGTGCTGTCCACCGCGCGCTGCTCAGCGGCCTGCTCGGCAACATCGCGCTCAAGGGCGAGCAGCGCGAGTTTCTCGGTGCGCGCAACATCAAGCTCAACATCTTCCCCGGCTCCGCCCTGTTCAAGAAGCCGCCCAAATGGATCGTCGCCGCGGAGCTGGTGGAGACCAGCAAACTCTACGCGCGCATCGTGGCGGCCATCGAGCCGGAGTGGATCGAACCGCTGGCCCAGCACCTGATCAAGCGCAGCTACGCCGAGCCGCACTGGGAGAAGAAGAGCGCGCAGGTGGCGGCCTACGAGCGGGTCACGTTGTACGGCCTGCCCATCGTCGAGCGGCGCCGTGTCAATTACGGTCCCATCGATCCGGTGCTGTCGCGCGAGCTGTTCATCCGCGAGGGGCTGGTGGCCGGCGAGTTCACCACCCGCGTGCCGCTGCTGGCGCACAACCGCCAACTGGTGGCGCAGGTCGAGGAACTGGAAGCGAAAGCGCGCAAGCGCGACATCCTGGTGGACGAGCAGACGCTGTTCCAGTTCTATGACGCCCGCCTGCCGCAAGGCATTTACAGCGGCAAGGCCTTCGAGACGTGGCATGCAGAGGCTGGCGAGGAGGAACGGCAGCGGCTGCTGATGACGCGCGATGCGCTGATGCAGCACGAGGCGGGTGCGGTGACCGAAGCGCAGTTTCCCGATGCGCTGTTGTGGAACGGCCTGGCGCTCAAGCTCGATTACCACTTCGAGCCGGGTCATCCCGCCGATGGCGTCACCGTCGTTATTCCGCTGGCGGCTCTGGCTCAGGTGAGCGCGCAGCGCTTCGACTGGCTGGTGCCGGGGCTGCTCAAAGACAAGCTGATCGCGCTGATCAAGAGCCTGCCCAAGGTGCTGCGGCGCAACTTCGTGCCGGCGGTCAATTTCGTCGAAGCGGTGATCGCCAACCTGCATGTGGGCGGGGGGGCGTTGCTGGATGACTTCGCCCACCAGCTCAAGCGCATGACCGGCGTCGAGGTGCCGCACGATGCGTGGCAGCCGGAGCAGCTGCCGCCGCACCTGCGCATGAACTACCGCGTCGTGGACGAACGCGGCAAGACCCTGGGCGAGGGGCGCGACCTCGATGCGTTGCAGCAGCAGCTCGCCGGCAAGGTGCGCCGCACTCTGGCCGAACCGCCGCGTGAAAAGCGGCAACCATCGATGGAACGCGACGGGATCACCGCCTGGGATTTCGGCGCACTGCCCGAGAACGTCGAGGTGAAGCGCCACGGCCTGACGCTGAAGGCGTGGCCGGCGCTGCTCGATCAGGGCGAGAGCGTCGCCATCCGGCTGTTCGAGTCGGAGGCGGCGGCGCAGGCGGCGCAGCGCGACGGCCTGCTGCGGCTGTTTCTGTTGGTCGGGCGGGAAAAGGCCAGGTATCTGCGCAGGAACCTGCCGGGGATCCAGCCGCTCTGCCTTCACTACAACACCCTCGGCGGTTGCGATGAGCTGAAGGACGAGCTGGTGCAGGCGGTATTCGCCGAGGCCTTTCTGGTGTCGCAGCCGTGGCCGCGCGACGCCGCGTCGTTCGCGCAGCGCCTGCAGCAGGGGCAGGAACAATTGCTGGCGCTGGGCGCGCGGCTATGTGCCGCGCTGGGCGAGGCGCTGGCCGCCCTGCACGCGATCAACAAGAGGCTCAAGGGTGCCGTCGCGCCGCAGGAGCTGCCCGCCTTGAACGATATCCGGCAGCAACTGGATCGCCTGGTAGCGCGTCACTTCGTGTTGCAGACGCCTTACCCGTGGCTGCTGCACTACCCGCGCTATCTCAAGGCGGTACAGGCGCGGCTGGAGAAGCTGGGTCGCAGCCCCGAGCGCGATCGTCAGCAGCGGCTGGAGCTGGACGCGCTGTGGCACGACTACGAGACGCGCGCGGCGCAGGGCGGCCTCAGCGCGGCGCAGCGGGAGTTCCGCTGGCTGCTGGAAGAGTTGCGCGTATCGCTGTTTGCCCAGGAGCTGAAGACGGTGCAGCCGGTCTCGGTGCCGCGGTTGCGAAAGCTGTGGAAGGAGCTGTGCTGAGAAAGGGGTCAACGGCCCATAAAGATTGCGGCCCCCCGTCCGTCGAAGGTTCACAAAGCGACGCCGTTTTCGTGGCGAACGTTGTGCACCGGTGCTGCGCGGTGTTAGTCCGAGTTCGTCGTGGACAGGACCGGTGAGGCGTCGTAGCCATCGGGCGACGGCGACGGCGACGGCGGCATCGGGGCGCGGCGGCGGTCGATGAACAGGGCATTGCCTTTCAGCTTCTTCGCCTGACGCTTGGCGTCGCTGGCGAGGGCGGCGACCTGATGGTGGGTGCGGCTCGGCTCCAGGTCGGGGGTGACGGCGCCGACGGAGAGGGTGAGCAGCGGAAAGAACTGACTGTTGCCCTGACGGTCCTGGGCGTAGATGCCGCCGTTGGCCAGATCCTGGGCGTTGTAGAGGGCGCGCGCCTCGCGTTCGAAATGGCGCAGGATGTGTTCGCAGCGCTCCTTCCAATCGTCGCTGGTGAAGACGGCGATGAAGTCGTCGCCGCCGATGTGGCCGACGAAGTCGCGCTGCGGGTCGGTGTGGGCGGTCAGTATCTGCGCCAGTTTCCGGATCACTTCATCGCCCTTGCTGTAACCGTAGGTGTCGTTATACGGCTTGAAGTGGTCAAGGTCGAAATAGCATGCGGTAAACGGCTGCTGCGCCTCCAACATGCGGTCGATGTGTTCGTAGATCGGCACGTTGCCGGGCAGCAGGGTGAGGGGGTTGGCATAGCGCGCATTGCGGATCTGCAGTTCGGTGATCTTTTTCAGCAGGTCGCGCACCAGCCCTACGCCGAGATAGGCGCCGTTGCGCACCACGATGAAATCATGCTCGAACTCGAAGTTGAGGCGGTTGGTGATCATCTGGCTGACCCGTTCCACCGGCAGGTCGTATTCCACCAGCAGCAGCTGCACGTCCATGATGCGGCTTACCGGGCGGCGGCCATAGAGTTCGCGGCCGTAGTGGCGCAGCAGCAGCTCCATCAGTTTGGCGCGGCGCACGGCGCCGACCGGGCGTTGTGCTTCCAGCACCGGCAGCGTCTGCACCCCGGGGTAGTCCTGCAGCAGCTGCACCACCTCGTCGACCAGGGTATCGGGGGTGATTGCCGGCACGCTGACCGCCAGCGCGCCGATGGTCTCGGACAGGCGCGGCCGCGCGGCGGCGGTGTGGCTGTCCTCTTGCAGCAAGGCCGGCGGCAACTCCAGCGGCGGCCTCGATTTGGGACGCGAGAAGTAGTAGCCCTGTCCCAGTCCGATCCCCAGTTGGGTAATGACTTGATACTCGTCGCGGGTCTCGATCCCTTCGGCGATGACGCGCGACCGGGTGCCGAGGGCGATGTCGCGGATCGAACGCACGAACTCCTGTTTGATCGGGTCCTCGTGGATGCGTTGGAGGAAGTGGCTGTCTATCTTGACGTAGTCCGGGCGCAGCTCGGACCACAGACGCAGGCCGGCATAACCGGCGCCGAGGTCGTCGATGGCGAGATGAAAGCCGTGGCTGCGGTAAGCGGAGGCGGCTTGAACCACGCAGGCGAAGTCGTCGATGGGGTACTGCTCGGTGATCTCGATGACGATGCGTTCGGCGTGCAGTACGAATTCGCCGCGCTGCTGTAACGCCCTTAGCAGCGGTTTCCCCGGGCAGGTCAGACTGTAGGGACTGATGTTGAGAAACAGGTGGCCGGGTAGGCCCAACTCCAGGAAGTGGCGGCAGGCGAGACGCCAGCAGGCGCATTCCAGTTCGAGCAGCATCCCGGCGCGATAGGCAGCGTCGAACAGGCCGACGGGGGCGTGCAGCGGGCTGTCCGACGGGCCGCGGGTCAGTGCCTCGTAGCCGTGGATACCCAGGTCGGCGGCGGCTACTATGGGTTGAAACAGTATCGTCAGCCGTTCGTGGTCGATGATGTCGCGCAGTTCGGCGCTCAGGTCTGGCCGCCGCGCCGGCGCCAGGGTTGCGGCGGATTCCGCGGCTGCCGGAGCGCAGCATCGCCCCGCGGCAGGTGGACCGTACAACTCGGAAATGGTCATGAGCTGCTCCTGATCTTTTGAACGCGGGGGGAGCAGGCTAGCAACGGCGTGTGACATGTCGATGACACGTTGCCTTCGCGGCGGCGAGTGGTTAGCCTTGGGTTCCAGTCCATGAGCACGGAGCGTAGCGTGAAAATCATGACCCTCCAGTTTGGCGAGCAGGAGATTAGCCCGGAGTCGACGCTGCATTTTGCCGACGGTCTGCCCGGTTTCGAGAGTCTTACCGCATTCCAGCTGTTTCACGAACAGGGCGAGCAAGCCGTACATTGGTTGCAGGCCGTCGCTGCGCCGGAGGTGACGTTTTCCGTGACCGAGCCGCACTCTCTCGGGCTCGCCTATGAACTGACGCTGTCGGATGCCGAATGCGAGTCCCTGCAGCTGGAGTCGAGCGAGGATGTGGTTGTACTGTTGTTGTTGTCGAGCGACGACGCAGGCGGCGTGCACATTCACCGCAACGCACCCTTGATCATCAATTGGCGCAACCGTAAAGGTTTACAGAAGTCGTTGACCGATCCGCAGGAGTTCACCCTGNNCCGCTCGGCAGCCGCGGTGCGGAGGTCGCGCGCCACATCCTCACCTTCGTCGACAACATGAAGGTGGGCGTGCTCGGCTCGGTCGGCGTCGGTCTGCTGCTCTATACCGTTATTTCACTGACGCAAAAGGTGGAGAGCGCCTTCAATTACGTCTGGCGCGTGCGCCATACCCGCAATCTGGCGCGTCGCTTCTCCGATTACATGAGCGTGATCATGGTTGGACCGGTGCTGGTATTCTCGGCCATCGGTCTGACCGCCTCGCTGCTCGATTCCCGTCTGGTGCATGCGCTGCGTGCGGTGCCCGGCGTCGGAATGCTGATCATCGTGATCGGCAAGATAATCCCGTTCCTGCTCATCATCGGCGCCTTCACCTTCATCTACATGTTCGTGCCCAACACGCGGGTCAGGTTCCGTTCCGCCCTGCTGGGTGCATCGGTCAGCGGCATACTGTGGCAGACCAGCGGCCTGCTGTTCGCCTCCTTCGTCGCCACCTCCAACCGTTACACGGCGATCTACTCCGGCTTTGCGATTTTGATATTTTTCATGATCTGGCTCTACCTGAGCTGGTTCATCCTGCTGTTCGGTGCCGAGCTGAGCTATTTTCATCAGCATCCGCATCAGATTCGGCCGCAGCGGGATCGTTATCGTCTCAGCAATCGCATCAAGGAACGTGCCGGGCTCACGGTGCTTTATCTGGTGGCCGACGCCTTCTATCACAGCCATCCGCCGCTCACCCTCGACATATTGATCCGCCGTCTCGGCCTGCCCGGCGACAACGTAACGGAGCTGCTGCAGCAGTTGGTGCAGCACGGTTTCCTGGTGGAGACGGGGGAGGATCTACCCGCCTATCTGCCGGCGCACGATCCGGGGCAGCTGCCGCTGAGCGAGGTGCTGGCGGTATTGCGCAGCGTCGAGGAGTCGGCCCAGCTGGTGCCGGCGGCGCTGCTGGAGGTGGCGCCGGTGACGCATGTCGCGCAGCGGCTGGAGCAGGCCGTGGAGAGGACGTTTAGCGGGATGACGGTGAAGGATCTGGTCGATAATCGCACTGACCCGGGCGCCGGGGAAAACTGACCTAGGAGCCTGTCGGACTTTCCGTTCCGCTTTGGTAGAATGTCGCCATCTTCCGTAGGCCTGACGACATGAGCCATTTTCGACTGATCGACCGCGACACCGATTACCTTTTACCGCCTTCGGTACAAGACTGGCTGCCGGCGTCGCACCTGGCGCGTTATGTGGTGGATGTCGTCGAGAGTCTGGACCTGTCGGAACTGGAGCGCGCCTATGCCGGTCGGGGTAGCGCGGCCTACCATCCGGCGTTGCTGCTCTCGCTACTCATCTACGGTTACGCCACGGGCACCCACTCGAGCCGCAAGATCGAGCGGGCCACCTACGACTCGCTGGCGTTTCGGTTCATCGCCTGCGACCAGCACCCAGACCACGACACCCTGGCCACATTCCGCCGCCGCTTCGGCGAGCACTTTTCGGCGATCTTCGTTCAAGTGCTGCAAGTGGCCTGCGAGAACCAACTCACGCGCTTCGGCACGGTCAGTCTGGACGGCACCAAGATCCACGCCAACGCCAGCAAACACAGCGCGCTGTCTTACGGACACGCCGAGAAGATCGAGGCCCAGCTCAAGGCCGAAGTCCAGGAAATGCTCGAGCTGGCAGAGGCGGCCGACCAGAGTACCGTTCCCGACGGCATGAGCCTGCCCGAGGAGATCAGTCGCCGGGAAGAGCGCCTGGAGGCGATCGCGCAGGCCAAGGCCAAGATTGAAGCGCGCGCCAGGGAGCGCTTCGAGCGCGAACAGGCCGAGTACGAAGCCAAGCAGGCCAAGCGCGCGGCCAAGGAGGCCGCCACCGGCAAAAAGCCGGGCGGCAAGCCGCCACAGCCGCCTGAAGCGGGGCCGCGCCCGGACGACCAGGTCAATCTGACCGACGAAGACTCGCGGATCATGAAGGTGAACGGCGGTGGGTTCGAGCAGTGCTACAACGCCCAGGTCGTGGTCGACACCGAAAGCATGCTGGTCATGGTCCCGCACGTCACTCAGGCGACCAACGACAAGGAGCAGATCGGGCCGATGGTGGAAAAACTCCAGGCCCTGCCCGAGGAGATCAACCCACCCGAGACGCTCCTCGCCGATACGGGTTACTTCAGCGAGAAGAATGTCGAAACCTGTCACGCGGCCGCCATCGAGCCTTTGATCGCGGTGGGGCGCGATGAACACCATCCGCACTGGCGCGAGCGCTTCGAGGAACCTGGCCCACTGAGCG
>DFMR01000202.1 GCA_002376325.1 Proteobacteria bacterium UBA3588
TCGGCGTTGACCAGGTACGGCACGTAGGTCTCGCTGTAGCCGTGCTCGCCGCTGTGCAGGTCAAGCATGAACTGGATCAGTGCGCGGTGCATGCGCGCCAGCGGTCCCTTCATGGTGGCGAAGCGGGCACCGGTGATCTTGGCGGCGGTCTCGAAATCGAGCAGGCCTAACTGTTCGCCGATGTCCACGTGGTCCTTAGGTTCGAAATCGAACACGCGCGGCTCGCCCCAGCGCCGGACCTCCACGTTGTCCTCCTCGCCGCTTCCGTCCGGGACGCTCTCGTGCGGGATGTTCGGCACCCCCATCAGGATGCCGTTGAGCTCCTCCTGAATTGCGTTGAGCCGCCCCTCCGCCGCTTTCAGCTTGTCGCCCAGATCGGCCACCGCCGCCAGCAGCGGCGCGGCATCCTCGCCCTTGGCCTTGGCCTGACCGATGGCCTTGGAGCGCGCGTTGCGCTCGGCCTGCAGCTGCTGGGTCTTGACCTGGATCTCCTTGCGCTCCGCTTCCAGCCGGGCGATGGCAGCGGTGTCGAGTGCGAAGCCGCGGCGCGCCAAAAGTGCGGCAGTGGCCTCCAGTTCGGCCCGGAACAGTCGGGGGTCAAGCATGTCGGTATCCTTTCGTTAGATACTGCTGAGACGGATTTTAACTGGGGCGAATCAAGCTGTGCCAGATACGAGGGACGAGATACGAGGTGCGAGGGCTGGAGTGCGCTTCGCGCACGATTTCATGAATCGACCATTCGCGAAGCGAATTCATCCCCTCGTATCTCGTCCCTTGTCCCTCGTACCTACCTCTATCCCCGTGGTTCATCGTTTTTTCTTTTGCTCCGCCAACCGATCCAGCTCGCGCAGGTGCGCCAGCTTTTCGCTAATTTTATGTTCCAGGCCGCGCGGCGTCGGTTCGTAGTAGCGCCGCTCCGGCATGTCGTCGGGGAAGTAGCGCTCCCCGGCCGCGTAGGCCTCCGGTTCGTCGTGGGCGTAACGGTAGGCATGGCCGTAGCCCAGCTCCTTCATCAGTTTGGTCGGCGCGTTGCGCAGGTGAATCGGCACCTCGTAGGAGCCGTGTTGCTTCACGTCGTCACGGGCGCTGTTGAAGGCCACGTAGACCGCATTGCTCTTCGGCGCGCAGGCCATGTAGAGCACCGCCTGGGCGACGGCCAGCTCACCCTCGGGACTGCCGAGCCGTTCCTGCACGTCCCAGGCGTTGAGCGCCAGTTCCAGGGCGCGCGGATCGGCGTTGCCGATATCCTCCGAGGCCATGCGTACCACGCGGCGGGCAATGTAAAGCGGATCGCAGCCGCCGTCCAGCATGCGGGTGAACCAGTAGAGCGCCGCGTCCGGGGAAGAGCCGCGCACCGACTTGTGCAGCGCCGATATCTGGTCGTAAAACACCTCGCCGCCCTTGTCGAAGCGCCGCACCCCACCGGCCAGCACCTCGTTGACCACCGCCTCCTCGATCACCTCATGTTCGCCGCGGCGTTCCGCCAGATCGGCGGCGATCTCCAGCAGATTGAGCGCACGGCGCGCGTCGCCGTCCGCCGCCGTCGCAATGTGCTGCAACAGCTCCGGCGCGATCACCAGCGGCCGTTGGCCGAGACCGCGTTCCGCATCGTGCAGCGCCCGCTCAAGCACCTGCACGATCTCCTCCACCGTCAGGCTCTTCAACACATAGACGCGGGCGCGCGACAGCAGCGCGCTGTTCAGTTCGAATGATGGATTCTCGGTGGTGGCACCGATGAAGGTGACGGTGCCATCCTCGACGTAGGGCAGGAAGGCGTCCTGTTGCGACTTGTTGAAGCGGTGCACCTCATCGACGAACAACACGGTGCCGCGATTATAGGCGGCGCGTACCTGCTGCGCCTGGGCCACCGACTCGCGGATCTCCTTGACCCCCGACAGCACGGCGGAGATGGCAAGAAACTGGGCATTGGCGCGCCCGGCGATCATGCGTGCCAAGGTGGTCTTGCCGGTGCCGGGCGGCCCCCAGAACACCATCGAATGGAGATTGCCCGACTCCAGCGCCAGGCGCAGCGGCTTGCCCGGGCCGAGCAGGTGCGACTGGCCGAAGAATTCCTCCAGCGACGCAGGCCGCATGCGATCGGCCAGCGGACGGAGCGGATCGGCCTGGGTCATGGCAGCGTGCTACAGCGCGGGGACAAACGTCGCACCGCTCAGTTCGGGTCCCCCAACACGTCCACATCGGGCGGCGGGGTGAATTCGAAATCGCTGGCGGGCAGGTGCGGATTGCGGCTCACCTTGTCGAAGTAGAGACGCGTGGTCTGCCCCAGGCTGTCGCCCATCTCCATGGCACGTACCACGTCACCGTCCAGCGCCAGGCGGATATAGGTAAAGGTGGCGTCCTTCTGTTTCGGCTTCAGCTCCAGCCAGGTAAAACCGGAGTGGTTGCCGAGTTCGGTCAGACGGAAGTTGCGATCCAACGGCACGTCGCTCGACAGCAGCGCCGCAGGCGTACTGCCGAGTGCCGACGTCTCTGGGCGCACCGTAATCTGTTCCAGATCCTTGTCGTACATCCACACGTGCTTGCCGTCGGCGACATACAGTTGACTGTACGGTTTGGTGTACTCCAGACGGAATCGGCCGGGGCGTGACAACATCAGCACCCCTTCGCTGCGCTGCTTTTCGTTGTGGTGGGCATCGAGCAGCGTTTGCACGAACTGCGCACGCATGGTCTTCAAACCCTTGAAAAAGCGATCCAGCTTCACCCTGCCCTCGCCGGCCTGGGCCGCCATGCTCACGCTCAATATCAGCAGCACCAATAGCATCCTGCCGCCGTAACGGAACCCTTTCATGCGTTCAATCCTCGAGCGGCGCCGGGGCCAGCACTTCGCGCGAACCGTTCGACTGCAACGGACCGACCACCCCCGCCATCTCCATCATCTCCACCATGCGCGCGGCACGGTTGTAACCGATCTTGAGCCGGCGCTGAATCCCCGAGACCGAGGCCCGCCGACTCTCCAATACAATCTGCACCGCCTCGTCGTAGAGCGGATCGGCTTCGCCGTCGCCGCCGTCACCGGCGAAAGCGCCCTCGCCGTTCTCGGCACTGCCGCCTTTGAGGATGTCGTCCACATATTCCGGCTGTCCGCGCTTCTTCAGGTCGTCGACCACGCGGTGCACCTCCTGGTCGGAGACGAAGGCACCGTGAATACGCATCGGCACGCCATGGCCCGGCGGCAGGTAGAGCATGTCACCGTTACCGAGCAGACTCTCCGCCCCCTGCTGGTCGAGGATGGTGCGCGAGTCGATGCGCGACGAAACCTGAAATGCGATGCGGGTGGGGATATTGGCCTTGATCAGGCCGGTGATCACATCCACCGACGGCCGCTGCGTCGCCAGGATCAGGTGGATGCCGGCGGCGCGCGCCTTCTGCGCCAGGCGGGCGATCAGCTCTTCCACCTTCTTCCCTACGACCATCATCATGTCGGCCAGTTCGTCGACGATGACCACGATGAACGGCAGCGTGTCCAGTTCGGGACGCTGCTCCTCCAGTTCCGGCGCGTCGGGCACCAACGGCTGCCACAGCGGATCCTTGAGCGGCTGCTTGGCGGCGATGGCATCCTTCACCTTGCGGTTGTAGCCGGCGATGTTGCGCACACCGAGTTTGGCCATCAGCTTGAAGCGGTGCTCCATCTCGGCGACACACCAGCGCAGGGCGTTGGCCGCGTCCTTCATGTCGGTCACCACCGGCGCCAGCAGGTGCGGGATGCCCTCGTAGATGGAGAGCTCCAGCATCTTGGGATCGACCATGATCAAGCGCACATCGCGCGGCGTGGCACCGTACAACAGACTCAGGATCATGGCGTTGATCGCCACCGACTTGCCCGAACCCGTGGTGCCCGCCACCAACAGATGCGGCATCTTGACCAGATCCGCCACCATGGGTACGCCGGCGATATCCTTGCCCAACGCCAGTGTCAGAGTGGAACCGGCGCTCTCGTAGGCCGGTGATCGCAACACCTCGGAGAGACGCACGATCTCGCGCGATTCGTTGGGAACCTCCAGGCCGATGGTGGTCTTGCCTGGGATCACCTCCACCACACGCACACTGATGGCGGACAATGATCGTGCCAGGTCCTTGGAGAGGTTGGATATCTGACTTACCTTGACGCCCGCCGCCGGCTGCAATTCGAAACGGGTGATAACCGGTCCCGGATGGACCTCCACCACCTGAGCCTCAATGCCGAAATCCCGCAGTTTCAACTCCACCAGGCGCGATACCGCTCCAAGCGCATCTTCGGAGAGCCGGTTGCCGCCCGTTTCGGCCAGGTCGAGCAGGGCCAACGGCGGCAACCCGCCGTCAACGGCGGACGCCTCGAACAGCGGCACCTGTTTCTCTTTCTGTACCCGCTGGGAAACTGTCGTGATCTTGGGGATCACCGGTTCGATGCGCGGCGGCGGGCGCTTCGCCACCTTGGCCTTCTCGGTCTTGACCACCCTCTCCCGCTGCTGCCGTGCCCGACGAGCCAACAGCGACTCGCGCACCTGCGACAGCATGCCGCGCAGACGACTACCGGCGCCGAGGGTCCAGTTGCCAACGGCATCCATCACCCGCAGCCATGAGAGGCCGGTAAACAGCGTGACGCCACTCAGGAAAAGCGCCAGCAGGAATAAGGTGGCGCCGAGAAAACTGAAGGCGCTGACCAGTCCGCGCCCGACCACGTCGCCGAGGATGCCGCCGGCATTCAGGGGCAGCACGGCATCACGAAAATCAAAATGCAGAAAGGCGAGTCCGGCACCGGCGCACAGGGTCAGCAGGAAGCCGACGGCCCGCAGCGTCGCCTCCATCTGATTGGGCTTCTCCTCTTCGTTGTGGCCGCGAAACAGCAGCCAACCGCTATAGGCCACCATCACCGGGAACAGGTAAGCCATGTAACCGAACAGATACAGGAAGATATCGGAAAACCAGGCGCCGGCCCGCCCGCCGAGATTGAGCACTACATGGCTGCGCCCGTCGTGCGACCAGCCCGGGTCGGACGGGTTATAGGTGTAGAGCGCGATCAGCAGATAGACGGCCACCGTACCGAACAAGTACAGCGCTCCCTCGCGCAAGCCGCGACTGAACTGCTGTCCGAGGACGAAACGTTGCCCCGTTTTCTTGTTGGTCGCCTGGGCCAAAGAGTTAACCTGTTACAGTAAAATGAGCAAATAACATTTTGTAATTATACAGATTATTGCTTCAAGAGGAACGCTGCAATGCAGGGTAGACCAACTCCCCGGCGCGTACATTGATCCCCGCAGTCAACGGCTCATATGCCTCCCAGCCGCCGGCCGCCAAACGCAGCGCATAGGGGATCAGGGCCGCCGACAGCGCCTGAGAGGCGCTGCGCGGCACCGCCCCCGGCATATTGGTCACCCCGAAGTGCACCACCCCTTCCCATAGATAGGTCGGCTCGGCATAGGTGGTCGGGCGGGTGGTCTCGATGCAACCGCCCTGGTCCACCGCGATATCGACAATGACGCTGCCGGCGCTCATCCGCTTGACCATATCGGCGCTCACCAGATGGGGTGCCCGCGCACCGTGGATCAGCACCGCGCCCACCAGCAGATCGGCCTCCGCCACCGCCTGCTCGATGGCGTCGGCATAGGCATAGAGCGCGGTGACATTGGCACCGAGCGCCCGCATCGCCTCCAGCTTGTCACGGTTGCGATCGAACACCGTCACCCGCGCCCCCATCGCCGCCGCCATGGCCGCGGCGTTGCCGCCGGCGACACCGGCGCCGAGCACCACCACATGGCCGCGCTCCGCCGCCGGCAGGCCGCCCAGCAGCAGCCCCTTGCCGCCCTGCGGCCGGGTCAGCAACTGCGCCCCGGCCTGCACCGCAATCCTGCCGGCGATATCGCTCATCGGCGCCAGCAGCGGCAGGTGACCGTTGGCCTCTTCCACCGTCTCGAAAGCGACGCCGGTCAGCCCGATGCCGAGCAGCGCCTCGGTCAGCGCCGGCTCCGCCGCCAGATGCAGGTAGCAGAACAGCAGATGGTCACGGCGCAGCAACGGCCACTCCTGCGGCTGCGGCTCCTTCACCTTGACCACCATCTGCGCCTTGCCGTAAAGGGCCGCCGCATCGGACAGGATGGACACGCCGACCGCCTCATAGGCGGCGTCATCGTAACCACTCAACCGCCCGGCGCCATGCTCGATGAAAACCTCATGCCCGGCGCGCACCAGTTCGGCGGCGGCGGCGGGGATCAAACCCACGCGCGCCTCAAGGGTTTTCACCTCACGTGGAATACCGATGCGCATGACCTCTCCTTTACCCGGCAGTATCCGATCCGTACCATAGGGCGGTCAGGGAATGGAACGCTGCCAACCCGTCCCAATATCCACACCTCAGCCGCTATTTTTCCGTTACGGGAACCAAGAATTATTGCGATGGAGTCTACCACATGAGCCAAACCAAGCATTGCCGCCTCCTCATCCTCGGCTCCGGCCCGGCCGGCTATACTGCGGCCGTCTATGCCGCCCGCGCCAACCTCAATCCGGTGATCGTCACCGGCATGCAGCAAGGCGGCCAGCTGATGACCACCACCGAGGTCGACAACTGGCCCGGAGGTGCCCACGGCCTCACCGGCCCGGCTCTGATGCAGCAGATGGAGGAGCATGCCAAGCGCTTCAACACCGAGATCATCTTCGACACCATCATGAAGGCCGATCTCTCCCAGCGCCCCTTCACCCTGACCGGCGACTCGGCCACCACCTACACCTGCGACGCGCTGATCATCGCCACCGGTGCCTCCGCCATGTATCTGGGGCTGGAATCGGAAGAAAAGTTCAAAGGCCGCGGCGTCTCCGGCTGCGCCACCTGCGACGGTTTCTTCTACCGCAACCAGAATGTGGCCGTGATCGGCGGCGGCAATACCGCCGTGGAAGAGGCGCTCTACCTCTCCAACATCGCCAAGCACGTCACCGTGGTACACCGCCGCGACAAGTTCCGCTGCGAGAAGATCCTGGCCGACCAGCTGATGGAGAAGACCAGGAACGGCAACATCACCATCGAGTGGAACCACGAAGTGGACGAGGTGTTGGGCGACAACAGCGGCGTCACCGGCCTGCGCATCAAGAACGCCCAGGACGGCAGCAAGAAGGATCTGGAGCTGACCGGCGTATTCATTGCCATCGGCCACAAGCCCAACACTGACCTGTTCGACGGCCAGTTGGCGCTGAACCATGGCTACATCACCGTCAAGACCGGCCTGGACGGCAACGCCACGGCCACCTCCGTGACGGGCGTCTACGCCGCCGGCGACGTGGCCGACCACAACTACCGCCAAGCCATCACCTCCGCCGGCACCGGCTGCATGGCCGCGCTCGATGCCGAGGCCTTCCTTGACGCCAACGGCTGAAGACAAGATCAACCACGGGGGACACGGGGAGCACAGGGTAAAATGAGACCAAAATAATGGTTTCCCTGTGCTCCCCGTGTTCCCCGTGGTTCATGCCTTTGCTTGTATCGAGAGGCGGGCGGCCCCATAAGACCCGCATGTGCGCACCCTCGGGTTTTTTATTCTCCAGATGAAGATCGCAATCGTCACGGCGCTGAGTGAAATCCCCGCCACGGAATGGAACGCGCTGCAGGGCGGCATCGACAATCCGTTCCTGCGCCATGAATTTCTCGCCAACCTGGAGCGCTACAACTGCGTCGGTGACCAATGGGGTTGGCGTCCGCGCCATATCACCGTGCGCGACGACACCAACCGCCTGATCGGCGCGCTACCGCTCTACCTCAAAGACAACTCCTATGGCGAACTGGTGTTCGACTGGGCCTGGGCAGACGCCTACCAGCGCAGCGGCCTGCGCTACTACCCCAAGCTGGTCTCGGCAATCCCGTACTCGCCGATCCCCGGCCCGCGGCTGCTAATCCACGCAGACGCCGACCACGCCGTCATTGAGGCGCAGCTCGTCGCGACCGTACGCGCCCTGCTCAAGGACGAAGGCGCCTCCTCCATCCATTGGCTGTTCCCGGACGATGTGCAAATGAATACCCTGGAACGGCACGGCTTTCTGCGCCGCACCGGCTGCCAGTTCCATTGGTTCAACCACGGTTATGAATCCTTCGACCATTTCCTGCAACGCTTCACCCGCGACCGGCGCAAAAAGGTAAAACAAGAGCGGCGGCGGGTGCGCGATGCCGGGGTGGAGATCGAGGTATTGCACGGTGACGAGATCAGCGACGCACAGTGGCAGACCTTTCATCATTTCTACGAAAGCACCTTCGACAAACGCGGCGGTTACGCCACCCTGACCCTCGACTTCTTCCGCGCCATCGGCCGCGAGCTGCCGCGCAACGTGGTGCTGGTGCTGGCGCAACACAACGGGCGTTACGTCGCCGGGGCCCTCAACCTGCGTTCCAGCGACACCCTGTACGGCCGCCACTGGGGCTGTCTCGAAGAGTTCAACAGCCTGCACTTCGAGGCCTGCTACTATGCCGGTATCGACTACTGCATTGCCCACGGCCTCAAGCGTTTCGAGCCGGGCGCCCAGGGCGAGCACAAGGTGTGGCGCGGCTTCGAACCGACGCCCACCTGGTCGGCCCATTACCTCGATCACCCCGCCTTCGCCGCCGCGATTGCCGAGTATCTGCAACGTGAGCACGTCAGCATGGAGGCGTATATGCGCGACCTGCGTGAGCATCTGCCGTTCAAGACCGATGGCGAAAAGGCATGAATCCCAGCGGTCCGTTCTGGCTCGATCCTGACGATCACAGCTATGCCTTCCCGCCGCTGGACTATGCGCTGCGGGAACCCAATGGCCTGCTCGCCGTCGGCGGCGACCTTGCCCCCGAACGCATTCTCGAGGCATACCGCCACGGCATCTTCCCCTGGTTCAGCGACGACCAGCCCATCCTGTGGTGGTCGCCCGACCCGCGGGCCGTGCTGTTCCCCGAAAAACTCAAGGTGTCGCGCAGCCTGCGCAAGACCCTCCGCCGCGGCACCTTCCGCGTCAGCTTCGATACCGCATTCACGGCGGTGATCCGCACCTGTGCCGAAACGCCGCGCCGCGGCCAGGGCGGCACCTGGATCACGACGGAGATGCAGCGCGCTTACATCCGGCTGCACCAGCTCGGTTATGCCCACTCGGCGGAAAGCTGGGATGGCGACGAACTGGTCGGCGGTCTTTATGGGATGCGGATTGGCAACGTATTCTTCGGCGAATCGATGTTCAGCCGCCGCAGTGACGCCTCCAAGACCGCCTTTGTTCACCTGGTGCGGCGAATGGAACAGGAGGGCGTACTCATGATCGACTGCCAAGTGACCACGGACCACCTGCTCAGTCTCGGCGCCGAAGAGATTCCGCGGGCGCAATTTGCGGCACTGCTGGCGCGTCACTGCCTAGTGCCGCAGGGATGAATCGCACGGCAATATTTCCCCAGCAAATACGTGGCATACACCCGGCAGTCGCTGTGATATGTTTTCCCCTATGACCAATCCCAATGCCTTCAATATCCTGCCCGCAGACTTGGTGTTCTACGCCAGTCCGCCGCATGAGTGCAGCTATCTGCCGGGGCGGGAGGCAATCACCTTGTTCGCGGACCCTCATGCGGCGATGACGCCGCAGCTCTACAGCGCCCTGGCCGAAATGGGGTTCCGCCGTAGCGGCAACTATGTCTACCGTCCGCGTTGTGCCGGCTGTGATGCCTGCCGCCCGGCGCGCATCCCGGTGGAAGGGTTCGTACCCGACCGCAGCCAGCGCCGGACCTGGCGCAACAATCAGGACCTCAGCGTTACGCTCCTGCCGCCCGAATTCAATGCGGAACACTACGAGCTCTATCGCCAATATATCCACAGCCGTCATGCCGACGGCGGCATGGATGTGGACGAGCCCGGCCGCTATATGGATTTT
The DNA here is from genome assembly GCA_002376325.1 of Proteobacteria bacterium UBA3588. Lineage (GTDB taxonomy): Bacteria > Pseudomonadota > Gammaproteobacteria > Thiohalomonadales > Thiohalomonadaceae > Sulfurivermis. Next base: position 9,859 of record DFMR01000202.1, read on the forward strand.
CTCGGCAGCGACTGGATGGAGATCGAATTCGTCGAATTTCGGCTGGACGGTCGGCTGTTGATGATTGCGGTCATCGACGTGATGGGCGATGGCCTCTCGGCGGTCTACACCTTCTACGATCCCGCTGAAACCCGACGCAGCCTCGGCACCTTCGCCGTTATGTGGCAACTCGAAGAGGCGCGCCGCCGCAACCTGCCCTATGTCTATCTGGGCTACTGGATCGACGAATCACCCAAGATGGCCTACAAGAAACGCTTTCATCCCCTCGAACTCTACGCTCGCGGCGAATGGCGCCGCCTTCAGCAATCCTCCTGACGGCCGCTATACTTATTGCAACCTGACCGTCACACGGTTGTGCTACAAGCAGAACCACACCGTTAGGAAAGGAGGCAACATGCTGAGCTTCGTCTATCGGCTGGCACGCACCTTCGAGCAGGAACACGGTTATCGCCCCAACCTGCTTTACGTCAACTACAGTCACTATCTGGCCCTGCAGGCCGATCTCCCCAACGATGCCGAACAAGGCACCCTGGCCCGGCGGCTGGGAATGGAGATCGTCCTCACCGATGAGGCGGTCCATCCACACGTCGCGTGGAACCGGACGGCCTGGCGCCAGGCCGTCGGCTGAAACGGCGGCACGGCGCAAGCGACACCGGCCGGAACGGCCGGTCGTTGATGCTTTCTTACCGTTATCTATGAATAAGGCTTTGCCTGGAAACGCAAAATCAGGCAAACTTGCCGGCTATGGTCGGTGCTTGCCGATACATCCGTTATCCATTGAATTTGCATGAGGCACGAGCTACACCGTATGGCGAAGGAAGAAGGCATTGAGATGGAAGGCACGGTCGTCGAGACCCTGCCCAACACTATGTTCCGCGTTGAGTTGGAGAACGGCCATGTCATCACGGCCCACATCTCCGGCAAGATGCGTAAGAACTACATCCGCATCCTGACCGGCGACAAAGTCACGGTCCAGGTCACCCCGTACGATCTCACCAAGGGCCGCATCGTCTTCCGCGCCCGCTGAGGCGCTGATACCTGTTTCAAAACAAACGCCCGGTCTGCTTATGCAGCCGGGCGTTGTCGTGTTGCGTCCAATCGGGCTGTACGGCCATGATCAATGGATCGTAGCGGTCGCGTCGTTCTCCTCGAACTCCAACGCCAGGTCGTCGTCGTGCTCCGTCACCAGCACGTGACCGCCGCCCTCCAATCGGCCGAACAACAGCTCTTCCGCCAACGGCCTCTTGATGTGCTCCTTAATCACCCGTGCCATTGGACGGGCGCCCATCTTCGGATCATAACCGTGCTTAGCGAGCCAAAGCCGCGCCGCGGCGTCGACATCGAGGGCCACGCCCTTCTGCTCCAGCTGCGTCTCCAGTTCCATGATGAACTTGTCCACCACATGACGGATATTCTCCTCGTCCAATGCCTTGAACTGCACGATGGCATCGAGGCGATTGCGAAACTCCGGCGTGAACATGCGTTTCATCACTTCCATGGCATCGGTGCTATGGTCCTGCTCGGCAAAACCTATGGAACGGCGACTACCCTCTTCCGCCCCTGCGTTGGTCGTCATTACCAGGATCACATTGCGAAAGTCGGCCTTACGCCCGTTGTTGTCGGTCAGCGTGCCGTGATCCATCACCTGCAGCAGCAGGTTGAACACGTCGGGATGCGCCTTTTCGATCTCGTCCAGCAGCAGCACTGCGTGCGGATGCTTGGTGATCGCCTCGGTCAGCAGGCCGCCCTGGTCGAAACCCACATAGCCCGGCGGTGCACCGATCAGACGCGATACGGTATGACGCTCCATGTACTCGGACATGTCGAAACGGATCAGCTCGATACCGAGAATACTGGCCAGTTGGCGCGTCACCTCGGTCTTGCCAACGCCGGTGGGACCGGCGAACAGGAACGAACCGATGGGCTTCTGTTCAGTGCCGAGACCCGAACGCGCCATCTTGATGGCCGAAGCCAACGTGGAGATCGCTTCGTCCTGACCGTAGATCATCAGTTTGAGATCGCGTTCGAGATTCTTGAGACTTTCCCTATCGGACGCCGAGACGCTCTTGGGCGGGATACGGGCAATCTTGGCCACGACCGCCTCGATCTCCTTTACGCCAATCGTCTTCTTGCGCTTGGACACCGGCTGCATGCGCTGGTTGGCGCCGGCCTCGTCGATGACGTCAATAGCCTTGTCCGGCAGGTGCCGGTCATTGATGTAGCGTGCCGCCAGTTCCGCTGCCGCGCGCAACGCGGCCTTGGTGAACTTGACGTCGTGATGCTGCTCGAAGCGGCTCTTGAGTCCCTCGAGAATCTGCACAGTCTCCTCCACCGTTGGTTCGGGCACGTCTATCTTCTGGAACCGGCGTGCCAGCGCCCGGTCCTTCTCAAAGATACCGCGGTACTCCTGATAAGTGGTGGAACCGATGCACTTGAGATCCCCGTTGGCCAGTACCGGCTTAATCAGATTGGAGGCGTCCATGGCGCCGCCGGACGCGGCACCGGCACCGATGATGGTATGGATTTCATCGATGAACAGAATGGCTCCGTGTTCCTTCTTAAGCTGCGCCAATACCGCCTTGAGGCGCTTTTCGAAATCGCCGCGATACTTGGTACCCGCCAGCAGCGAGCCGAGATCGAGCGAATAGACGGTACTGTCGGAGAGGATATCCGGTACTTCGCCGTCGACAATCTTTTTTGCCAGCCCTTCGGCCAAGGCCGTTTTGCCAACCCCCGCTTCGCCGACGAACAGCGGATTATTCTTGCGTCGGCGGCACAACACCTGCACCGTCCGTTCAATCTCCTGGGCACGGCCGATCAGCGGATCGATCTTGCCCTGCTGGGCCAACTGGTTGAGATTGGTCGCGTAGGCATCCAGCGGCTTCTGTACCGCTTCGGCGCCCTCTTCGTCGGCGCCGCCATGCGATGTCTCTTCATCGCCGTCATCCGTGAGTTTGGAGATGCCGTGAGAGATGTAGTTCACCACGTCGAGGCGCGAAATGTTCTGCTGATTGAGAAAAAATACCGCCTGCGATTCATGTTCGCTGAACAGCGCCACCAACACGTTGGCACCGTTGGCTTCCTTTCGCTCCGACGCCTGTACGTGGAACACGGCACGCTGCAATACACGCTGGAACCCCAACGTGGGCTGGATCTCCCGCTCGCTGTCGGGCGTCAGCAACGGCACCGTGTCTTCGATAAATGCGACCAGATCGTTGCGCAGCTGCTCCATGTTCACACCACAGGCACGCAGCGCGGCCACCGCGGTCGGCTCGTCCAACAGCGCCAACAGCAGATGCTCCACGGTCATGAACTCGTGGTGTTGCTCACGGGCCTCCTTGAAGGCCTGGTTGAGCGTGAACTCCAATTCTTTCGTCAGCATGGTCAGCCTCTCTCTTTTACTCGGCCTCCATGGCACACATCAGGGGGTGCTGGTGCTTGCGCGCATAGCCATTGACCTGGTGCACCTTGGTCTCCGCCACGTCGCGGCTGAACACGCCGGCGATACCCTTCCCTTCAGTATGGACCGCCAGCATGATTCTGGTAGCCGTCGGGCGATCTTTGTTGAAAAAAATTTCCAATACGTGGACCACGAACTCCATAGGCGTATAGTCATCATTCAGCAACACCACCTTGAACATCGGTGGGCGCTTCAGTTTCGGACGGCCCTCTTCAACCGCCAGGTCACGCTGGTCATCGCGCTGATGATCGCTGTCTGCCATATGCCGCTACCTGTCATTCGACGACGGGCCTGCCGCATCCCCCGAAACATGAAGGTTCAGCAGACCGATTCCAATGTTCACATTGTAACAACTACAGACGCATTGAAGTTAGAGTGTACATTACAGCGAAAAATTCAATGCCGCAGCAGCAGGCAACCACACAAAAGGGGCAGCGCCCCACGGCGTCTGCCCCTCTGTTTTTCCCCGCCTCGCCATTACATATGGGCAATCATTGCGTTACCAAAGGCCGAGCATGAAAGTTCATCGGCACCGTCCATCAGGCGGGCGAAGTCGTAGGTGACCGTTTTCGCCTGGATGGCCCCTGACATCCCCTTGACAATCAGGTCGGCCGCCTCATACCAGCCCATGTGGCGCAACATCATCTCCGCCGAGAGGATCAGCGAACCCGGGTTCACCTTGTCCTGCCCGGCGTATTTGGGCGCGGTACCGTGAGTCGCTTCGAACATGGCCACCGAATCCGACAGGTTGGCGCCCGGAGCAATACCAATGCCCCCAACCTGAGCCGCCAGGGCATCGGAGATGTAGTCGCCGTTGAGNNCGCCTTGCGCACCAGGCGCTTGGTCCCCTCGCTGGAAACCGGCTTGATGCCGATGCCTGAAGTCGCCGGAAAGCGGATCTTCTTCACCCCCATCTCACGCTGCAGGAAGTCGATGAGTTTCTGCGCCTCCGGGGTACCCGCGGCCCATTCAATCCCCGCATAGATATCTTCGGAGTTTTCGCGGAAGATGACCATGTCGGTCTTTTCCGGTTCCTTCACCGGGCTCGGGGTGCCGACGTAATAGCGCACCGGCCGCAGGCAGACGTACAAGTCCAATTCCTGGCGCATGGTCACGTTGAGGGAACGGATACCGCCGCCCACCGGGGTGGTCAACGGCCCTTTGATGGAGATGACGAAATCCCTCACCGCCTCCATAGTCTCGGCCGGCAGCCAAGTGTTCTCGCCATACACCGTATTGGCCTTCTCGCCGGCGTAGACCTCCATCCAGGCGATGGAGCGCTTCGCCCCGTACGCTTTCTCCACAGCCGCATCGACCACCTTGCGCATCACCGGGGTGATATCCACGCCGATGCCGTCGCCCTCGATGAATGGAATAATTGGACGGTCGGGAACATCGAGAGAAAAATCAGCATTAACGGTAACTTTCGCACCGTCCGCCGGCACCTGGATCTTGTCGTACGCCATGGCTGCTCCGTGAGATTAATGAGAAAAATAACACGGGATCTTACCACTTGGGCGGCGGCGGCGTAAGTTTACGCGCTCTGCGGACTGCCCATCAGTTCCGGACGTCCGGTATAGTACCCCTGGGCGGAATCGACACCGATCCCATGCAGCAACTCCAGCACGCGCTCGCTTTCCACGTATTCCGCCACGGTACGCTTGCCCATGGCGTGGGCAATCTCGTTCATCGACTTGACCATCGCCAATTGCACCGGGTCCGCTGCCATGCCGCGCACGAAGGAACCGTCGATCTTGACATAGTCCACCGGCAAATCCTTGAGGTAGGCAAAGGAACTGTAGCCGACCCCAAAATCGTCAAGGGCGGTACTGCAACCGAGATCCTGCAATTGCATCAGGAATTGCGATGCGGCGCCGAGATCGGCCAC
>DFMR01000151.1 GCA_002376325.1 Proteobacteria bacterium UBA3588
GCGTTGCGGGTAGAGGAGCGGGCGCTGTAATGCAGCAAATCAACCTGTACCAGCCGCTGTTCCGCAAACAGGAAAAGATCTTCTCGGCCAGAACGATGCTGGAAGGCGCAGTCATCGTACTGGCCGGCATTTTGTTGTTCTATGTCTACGCCCTGTGGCAGACCGCCAGCCTGGAACGGCAGGTAACGGCAGCCCAGCAGCGGCAAACCCAGGCCGCCGAGCAGGCACGGCAACTGGCGGCGGAATATCCGGAACGCCGCAAGGACCCTGTGCTGACAAAACAGGTGCAGCACCTACAGAACGAAGTGCAAGTGAGACAGCTGGTCATGGCACGGCTGTCGGACCGCAGCGAAGGCAATAGAGTCGGCTATACCCAGCAGCTCGAAGGCTTGGCACGCCAACGTGTCGCGGGGTTGTGGCTCACGCATGTCGGGATACGGCAAGGAGGGAGCTCCCTCGTACTTGACGGCACCACGTTACAGGCCGACCTGGTACCCCAGTTGCTGCAGCGCCTGTCACAGGAACCGGTTTTTGCCGGCATGGAATTCAAATTCTTTACCATGAATCGCCCCAAGGACAAGGCGAACCAGATCGATTTCGCGCTAATGACGGACAAGACGGCGGACAAGGCAGCGAATAAATGAAAGAGCAGATAGAACAGCTCCGAAACCGTATCGATGCGATGTCTTTGCGCGAGCGCGGCATACTGTTCCTGGCCATTCTCGCTGTGCTTTATATGTTGTCTCAAATGCTGCTGTTCTCGCCGCTGAATCACAAACAAACGCTGGCATTGACCCAGATTGGCGACCTGCAACGGCAGACTTCGGTATCGGAAACACAGATCCAAGCCATATTGAAACGTCAAACAACGGATCCGAATGCCGAAAACCGCCGCTTGCAACAACAATTGACGGCGCAAATTACGGAACTCGATAAGGCGGTTGCCGCCAAGGTACACGGACTTATCGCGCCGCAACAAATGACCCAGGTTTTGCAAGCGGTGTTAAGGCAGCAAAGTGGGCTGAAGCTGCTGCATATGGAGAATCGGCCCAGCGTGCCCTTGGTACAGCCGCCGAAGGATGGGCAACGCCACGTTGCCGTCGGTATCTACAAGCATGAAGTGCGCATGGAATTGGAGGGCGATTATATGAGCGCCTTGGCCTATCTACGGGCGTTGCAGGCGTTGCCGTGGGTGCTCTATTGGGATCGGCTGGATATAACCACTGAGAAATATCCCAAAGCGCATATCTTGATCGTCGTCCACACGCTGAGTCTGGATGAGGGTTGGATAGGTGTTTAGCAAAGTTCGCCGCACCGGATTACGCGACCGGCCCCTTCGCTGGGCGTTGCTGGCCGCGTCGCTGTGCCTGTCGTCGATCGCGCTAGCGCAGCAACTGGAAGACCCGATGCGTCCGGCCGGTCTCTCAAGTTCAGGCACGCGTACCGCCATCGTTCGGGCACGCGATTACAGGTTGAGTTCCACATTTATCGCGCGCGGACACAAAAGCGCCATCGTCAACGGACGTCGCATCCAGGTTGGGGATATGGTCGGCAACGCGCGCGTGGTCGAAATTCTTCCGACCGAAATTCGCCTCCGTCGCGATGGGCGGACTACGGCGCTTCGCTTGCTGCCTATTACCGTAAAAACTCCGGCACTTACCGAGTAATGGTTATGAAGATACGATTTCGCGGTCATCTCACGTTAGCGCTTATGGGCGCCTGTATTCTAGTGTTGAGCGGCTGCGCCAGCGACGGCAGCAAATCGACCATGGACGACATTCAGGATGCGCTCAAGCAAGAGCCGCCAAAGGCGGCGACCGCCGGCACCACACCGCCTGCCGCCGTTACCAATGCGTTACTGCCGCCCATCCAACTCAATATCCCCGGCGTCAACGCGACTGCAGCCGAACCCCGCTTCGATGTCAAGGTACGCCATGTGGCGGCGCGCGACTTTTTTCTCGGCCTCGTCGAAGGGACACGCTATAACATGGTCGTTCCGCCCCGCTTGACCGGTTATATCAGTCTCGACCTGAAAAACATGACCGTCCCCGAGGTCATGAGCGTGGTGCGCGAGACCTACGGTTACCAATTCGACCAGACGGGCGATACCTTTCAAGTCGTGCCCAATACGTTGCAGACGCGCATTTTTCACCTTAACTATCTCGATATCAAACGCGTTGGTACATCGAAAATCACGGCCGGCGCTACCGAAGTATCCAAGTCCGGCAACAACAGCTCAAACTCAAGCGGCTCAAGCGGCTCGACGTCGACGACCAGTGACGCAAGCACGATTAGCACCCAGTCCACATCGAATTTTTGGTTCAACCTGAAAACGACGCTGACACAGATCATCGGCTCCGCCAAGGGGCGGGCCGTCTCCGTCGATCCGGAATCGGGACTTGTGGTGATCCGCGCATACCCCGCCGAGCTGCGCCAGGTACAACGCTATTTGACCGATACGCAGCAGATTTCCGACCGCCAGGTCGTATTGGAGGCGCGCGTGCTCGAGGTCGACCTGTCCAAGGGCTATCAGGCCGGGATCAACTGGGCGCAGATCAACAATAGAGGCCTGCTCACCACCTTCGGCTTTGCCAACGGCACGAATAACAACAATTCGGGACTCAGCAATTTCAGCGGCCTTGCCGGTTCGGGCGGAGCCGCCGCGCCCTACGGCGGGCTATTCACCGTAGGCGCCGTCTTCAACAATTTCAGCGCCTTCATCGACCTGCTCAAGACGCAAGGTGCTGTCCATGTGCTTTCCAGTCCCCGGGTCTCGACGGTCAACAACCAAAAGGCCGTTATTAAAGTCGGCTCCGACGAATTTTTCGTCACCAACATAAACACCACGTCGACCTACAGCGCGACCGGGGTGGCCGGTACGACGCCGACCGTGCAGGTGGAATGGACGCCGTTCTTTTCCGGCGTCAGCCTGGATGTGACGCCGCAGATCGCCGCCGACGGCGAAGTCATACTGCACGTGCATCCATCGGTGAGCGAAGTGACGGAACAAACCAAGAACGTCACCGTCACCACCAATACGCCGAACACTCTCAGCGTGCCGCTGGCGCGCAGCGATATCCGCGAATCTGACAGCATCGTGCGTGCGGAGAACGGGCAGATTATCGTCATCGGCGGCTTGATTCAGAATCGCACGCGCAAGGAGCGGGCCGGCATCCCGGTGCTCGGCGATATTCCCGGACTCGGCCTGCTGTTCAGTCATGTCCAGGAGATCAAGACCAAGACCGAACTGGTGATCCTGCTCAAGGCCACGGTGGTAAAAACGTCTTCTCAATGGGCGGATCAGCTGCACCAGAGTTCTGCGGTATTTCACGAACTCGGGCAGGAGGAGTCGCCATAGCATGCGACTTCCGGGGTCATCATGATTAATAACGCAGGGGCCCGCGATGTATCTTGAATATTTCGGCCTGCGCGAGTTCCCATTTAGCCTGACGCCGGACACGCAATTCTTTTTCGAGTACGGCCATTATCGCGATGCCTATAACACTCTGCTGGTGGCGTTGCGCAGCGGCGAAGGCTTCATTAAGGTATCCGGCGAAGTGGGAACCGGTAAGACGTTGCTGTGCCGCAGGCTGCTGACCACCCTGGACGATGACTTCTATACCGCCTACATACCCAATCCGTTATTGAGCCCTGCGGCACTCAACTTGGCGCTCGCGGAGGAACTGAATCTGCATCTGGCGCGCAACGTTGGCCAGCATCGTACCCTGAAGGAGATTACCGCCCGCCTGATGCAGCTTGCCGGAGAAGGACGACGGGTCGTGCTGCTCATTGACGAGGCCCAAGCGATGCCCGAGGAGACGCTGGAGGCGTTGCGCTTGCTGACCAACCTGGAAACGGAGAAGCGCAAACTGCTGCAGGTGGTTCTGTTCGGACAGCCCGAGCTGGATGCCCGCCTCAATAGGCCGTCGATACGACAGTTGCGGCAACGCATCACGTTTTCTTATAAATTGCAGCCGATAGACCGGGCGGGAATGGACGCCTACCTCAACCATCGGCTGCATATTGCCGGGTCGGCGAACCAACTCGCATTTACGCCAAAGGGCACCGAGCTGCTTTATCGCTACAGCCGGGGCATCCCCCGGCTGGTGAATATACTGGCGCACAAGGCGCTGATGTGCGGCTATGGACAGGGAACAAAAGTGATCGACGACTCCCACGTCATGATGGCGGCGCGTGATACCGAGGATGTTCGGCCTCACCTCGGCCTCTTCCAGCGGCTGCGGACCTTGGTGCTGGTCGCCGGCGTGGTCGTGATCGCCCTGGTCACCCTTTTCGTAGCCCATAACGGCGTAAATTCGGCGTTGGGAGGTTGGCTGTGAGCCTCATCAATCAGATGCTACGCGATCTGGAAGCCCGGCAAGCGGACACCGGTCAGCGCAGCAGCGTTTTTCAGGGATTGACCGGTGGCGCGACGCCACGGCGACGCTCGCCCGTGTGGATGGCGGCACTGGTTATTGGTGTGGCCGCCGCGGCGGGAGCGACCGCGTGGTTTGTCGCCAGCCGGACGCACCGAACGGTACCACGTGAAGCCGCGGAAGTGCCCGCACCTGCGCGGACCATCACATCGCCGCCCCACGTGATGCAGACGGCAATGGCCGATACCGCTCCGGCCCTACCGGCGCCAAGGAAAAACGATACGCCGATCGCGCCGTCACAACCGAAACCCAGGCAACAGCCCCCGGCGATTCCGTCCCCTGCGCTAACGGCCTCACCGCCGCATCGCGCGGCGCCTGAGTCGCATCGACCACCCAATGAGCAGTGGTCGCGCGACACTACAAGGGGATTTGAGATCCGCCGCCATGCGCCGACGACGCAACAACGTGCCGCCAGCCGCTATCAGGAAGCGCTTTCTTTATTGCGCCAGCGCCAAAACGGCCAGGCCGAGCTCAAGTTACGGGCAGCGCTGCAAATAGATCCAGGCTACGCGCAGGCAGCCGAAGCACTGGGAGCGCTATTGATTAATGAGGGACGTGTCGTGGAGGCCGCACCCATCATCGATGCGGCACGGCGCCGCAATCCGCAACATCCTACGCTTGAACTGCTTGCGGCCCGTGTGCGCCTTGCGCAGGGCAACGTTGCCGGTGCGACAACCCTTCTCGAAAGCGGGCTGCCGTTCTCCGGAGGACGGGCCGACTATGTGGCCTTTCTGGCGGCACTGTATCAAAAGCAGCAAAAATATAGCGCAAGCGCGCAAGCCTATCGACGCGCTGTGGAATTGAATCCGGACGTTCCGGCATGGTGGGTCGGCCTCGCCATCAGCGAGGAGGGCGCAGGCAACCGCCGTGACGCCGTCAATGCCTACAGCCGGGCGCTGCAAGGCAATCTACCGGCTACGCTGCACAACTACGCCACCCAACGGCTGCAAGCGCTGAACGCGCGGCATCCCGCGGGCGCCGGCGCCGGCCCC
>DFMR01000075.1 GCA_002376325.1 Proteobacteria bacterium UBA3588
CGGCATCACCATCAAGGCCCAGAGCGTGTCGCTCAATTACACGGCGCGCGATGGCCAGACCTATATGCTGAATTTCATCGACACGCCGGGCCATGTCGACTTTTCCTACGAGGTTTCCCGATCACTAGCGGCCTGCGAAGGGGCATTGCTGGTGGTGGACGCCTCCCAGGGGGTGGAGGCGCAAACGGTTGCCAACTGCTATACCGCCATCGATCAAGGATTGGAGGTGGTTCCGGTCCTGAACAAGATCGACCTTCCCGCGGCCGATCCGCAGCGGGTCATCGCCGAAATAGAAGAGATCATCGGCATCGAGGCCAAGGACGCCGTTCTGGTGAGCGCCAAAACGGGTCTGGGTATTGACGATTTGTTGGAACAGCTGGTTGCCAAGATACCGGCGCCGAAGGGCGACCGCTCGGCGCCGTTGCAGGCCCTGATCATCGATTCCTGGTTCGACAACTACCTCGGCGTGGTCTCCTTGGTGCGGGTGATGAACGGTTCGCTGCGGGCGAAACAGAAGATATCGGTGATGTCGACGGGACGCAGCTATCAGGTGGATCGGGTCGGCGTATTTACGCCGAAGCTGGTCGATTCCCAGGTACTGAAGGCCGGCGAGGTGGGTTTCGTGATCTCCGGCATCAAAGAGATCGACGGCGCGCCGGTGGGCGATACCCTGACCCTGACCGACAACCCGGCCGCCGCTCCGCTCCCCGACTTCCAACCGGTCCAGCCGCGCGTATTCGCCGGCTTGTTCCCGATCAGTGCCGAGGATTACGAAGACCTGCGCGAAGCCTTGGCCAAACTGCGGCTAAACGATGCGGCGCTGTTCTTCGAACCGGAGACCTCCCAGGCGCTGGGTTTCGGCTTCCGTTGCGGTTTCCTGGGTATGCTGCACATGGAGATTATCCAGGAGCGGCTGGAGCGTGAATACGATCTTGAACTGATCACAACCGCGCCGACGGTAGTGTATGAGGTGGTGACCACCAAGGGCGAGGTACTCCGGGTGGACAATCCGGCCAATCTGCCGGAGGCGAACTACATTGACGAGATCCGTGAGCCGATCATCACGGCCAACATCCTGGTACCGCAGGAATATCTCGGCAATATCCTGACGCTGTGCACGGAAAAACGCGGTGCGCAAAAGAATATGCAGTTTGCCGGCAAACAGGTGTCCATCACCTACGAACTGCCGCTGAACGAAGTGGTGCTCGATTTCTTCGATCGGATGAAGTCGGTGAGCCGCGGCTTCGCATCGATGGACTATCAGTTCGCGCGCTTCGAGGCAGCGGATCTGGTGAAGCTGGATATCATGATCAACGGCGACAAGGTGGATGCGCTGGCCATCATCGTCCATCGTGATCAGGCGCAGGTGCGAGGTCGTGAACTGGCTGATAAAATGCGCGAACTGATTCCGCGCCAAATGTTCGACGTCGCCATACAGGCGGCCATTGGTTCCCATATCATTGCCCGTACCAATGTGAAGGCGATGCGCAAGAACGTATTGGCCAAATGTTATGGTGGCGACGTCAGCCGCAAGCGCAAATTGCTGGAGAAGCAGAAGGCCGGCAAGAAGCGTATGAAGCAGTTGGGTTCGGTTGAAATACCGCAAGAGGCTTTCTTTGCCGTTTTGCATGTAGGGAAGAAATGATGACTTTCGATTTTCCGATGATCTTGGTGTTGGCCACCTTCGTGACCGGGGTTACCTGGCTGCTGGATGTCATATTCTGGGCGCCGAAGCGCCGCAAGAAGCTCACTGCGGCCGCTGCCGATGGACCGGCGGGCGAAGAGGCGAGGGCGGCCAAGAGCGAACCGGGAAAGATCCCCTATTTCGTCGAGTTGTCGCGCTCGTTTTTTCCGGTGATTCTGGCGGTGCTCGTGATCCGCTCGTTTATCGTCGAGCCGTTCCGGATACCGTCGGGCTCGATGCTGCCGACCCTGCATATCGGCGATTTCATACTGGTGAACAAGTTCGCATACGGCTTGCGCCTGCCGGTGCTGAACACCAAGATATTGAGCGCAGGAACCCCGCAGCGCGGTGATGTCATCGTGTTCCGCTACCCAGACGATACCAAGATCGACTTTATCAAGCGGGTCGTCGGTGTGCCCGGCGATACCGTTTCGTATCACGATCGGGTCGTGTACATAAACGGTGTGGCGCAAAAGCAGGATTATATCGGGACATATATTGGTCAAGGTGCGGAGGCTTCCATGACCGGCGCCAGCGTGGAGATGGAGCATCTGGGCAAGGTGAACCATAAGATCCTGCTGTTACCCAACGGCGACATGCGCGACTTCAAGTACACGATTCCATCCGGTCACTATTTTGTGATGGGCGACAACCGCGACAACAGCCGCGACAGTCGCTATTGGGGCACGGTGCCGGATTCCGATCTGGTAGGCAAGGCGTTTCTTATTTGGATGAATTGGGATCCCGAGGTGAGCCATATCACCTGGAGTCGTATTGGTTCGCTGATCAAGTGAGGAGGCGTTCGATGAAGCAATTGCGTGCAATGAAAGGGCGGCAGGAAGGGCTGACGATGATCAGTTGGGTCATCCTTATCGCCGTCATCGGCTTTTTTGCCTTGTTCATCATCAAGCTGTTCCCGATATACATGGAACACTTCGACATAAAATCATCCTTGCATAGCCTCGCAACGGATGCGGATGTGCGCGGCGGCGGCGGTGCCGCATCGATACGCGAGCATCTGGATAAACGCCTGGAGATCAACGACGTCAGCGACGTAACCGATGACAACATCACGATTACGCAGGACGATACCGGCTATCAGGTGAATGTCACCTATGAGGTGAAGACCTCGTTCATCTACAACATATCGCTGGTGGTGCATTTCGACGATACGGTCGAGGTTCCTGCGCGGTGAGGCAGCCGTTGGCCAGGCTTTGCACCAAGCTTGATTATGATTTCAACAGCGCCGAGCTGCTGAATACGGCGCTGACACACCGCAGCGTGGGCAGCCGCAATAATGAAAGATTGGAATTCCTCGGCGACTCGATTCTGAGTTTCGTCATTTCGACGGAACTCTATCGACGGTTTCCGGAAGCCGATGAAGGTTCGTTAAGCCGCTTGCGTGCGTCGTTGGTCAAAGGGGATACGCTGGCGAAGATCGCACGGAGCCTGGAGTTGGGCGATTACCTCAATCTCGGTTCCGGCGAATTGAAGAGCGGCGGTTTTCGCCGGGAATCGATCCTGGCGGATGCGCTGGAAGCGATCTTCGGCGCGGTTTACCTCGATTCGGATATTGACCGGGTATGGTCGCTGATCATGCACCTATACGGCGACATGATCGAGGCGAAGACATCGTCGGCGGGCAATCTGAAGGATCCGAAGACGCGCTTGCAGGAATTGTTGCAGGGGCGGCACCGGCCACTGCCGAGCTATAGCGTGGTATCGATGGAAGGGGAGGCGCACGCGCAGACATTTGTTGTGCGATGCGATGTCGATGGGCTGGCGGAACAGGCCGTCGGATCGGGGGCTAGCCGGCGTCGGGCAGAGCAGGCGGCGGCGGAACAGGCATTGAAACTACTTGAAAATGGTTAACGAAAATAACTTCCGTTGTGGCTACGTCGCAATCGTGGGACGCCCAAACGTGGGTAAATCCACGTTGATGAATCATCTTATCGGCCAAAAAATCAGCATCACTTCGAACAAGCCGCAAACAACGCGTCATCGCATCATGGGCATAAAGACGGCGGCCGACTACCAGGCGGTCTACGTCGATACCCCTGGGCTCCACCTCGACGCCAAGAAGGCGGTCAACCGCTACATGAACCGCACCGTGGGCAGCACGCTGGCGGATGTGGACGTGGTGATCTTCGTCGTCGAAGCAGGTCGCTGGACGGCCGAAGACAGCAATGTGCTGGAGCGGGTACGCGGCAGTAGCGCGCCGGTCATCCTCGTCGTCAATAAGGTGGACAAGGTTGCCGACAAGACGACGCTGCTGCCGTTACTGGAGAAGCTCGCGCAGAGAATGCCGTTTGCCGCAATCGTTCCGGTTTCGGCGTTGAAGCGCGACAATCTGGCCCAACTGGAGAGCGTCGTTGCCGGGCAGTTGCCGTTATCGGAACCGTTCTTTCCCGAGGAGCAGATTACGGATCGCAGCGAGCGGTTTCTCGCTGCGGAGATCGTGCGCGAAAAGCTGATGCGAACCCTCGGACAGGAACTGCCTTACGCGCTGACGGTCGAGATAGAGCTGTTCAAGACCGAAGAGAATATGCTGCATATCGCCGCTGTCATCTGGGTCGAGCGCGATAGCCAGAAGCGGATCGTCATCGGCAAGGGCGGCGCCGCGCTCAAGAAGGTGGGACAACAGGCGCGGCTGGATATGGAGCGTCTGTTTGACAACAAGGTGTTTCTGCAACTGTGGGTGAAGGTCAAGGAAGGATGGTCGGACGACGAGCGGGCTTTGCTGAGCCTGGGTTACACGGATGATCAATGAAAGCGACGCAATCGCTGCAACCGGCCTATGTACTCCATCGCAAGCAGTACCGTGAAACCAGCCTGCTGCTGGAGGTTATGACGGCCGAGTCCGGTCGCATCGGTCTGGTGGCGCGCGGTGCGCGCAGCGGTAAGCGGGCATCATCCGGCTTGTTGCAGCCTTTCATTCCCGTGCTGCTCTCCTGGCGCGGCCACGGAGAGCTCGGTACCGTCACCGGAATCGAAGGCAACGGCGCCTATGCGCCGTTTTTCGGACCCACGTTGATTGCAGCGTTCTACCTCAATGAATTGTTGATGCGCCTATTGCCGCGCAACGATCCGCATCCCGAACTTTTCCTCGCCTATCAACAGACGCTGCAGCGATTGACGGCGGCACCGGGCGAACAGGAATGGATATTACGCCTGTTCGAAAAGATCCTGTTGCAGGAAGCGGGCTATGGCCTGCTGCTGGAACACGAGGCGAACGGCGGCGAACCGATTCATGCGGATGTTCGTTATTGCTACGTCCTGGAGCATGGTCCCATCGTGGCGGGAGAGGCTGCGTGCGACGGACTGCCGCTTCACGGTTCGACGCTGATCGCCTTGGAACGCGAGCACGGCTATGATTCAATGAACTTGGCCGAGGCCAAGCGCTTGATGCGCAGGGTATTGGCGCAGCATTTGGGCGGCAGGCCGCTGCACAGCCGGGAATTGTTTCGCCAGACCTATGGGCGGCAAAGGGAGCCGGACCGGAACCGATAATCAGGCAGGGTAGAGAAATGAAGCACAGCGACATACTGTTGGGGGTCAATATCGATCATGTGGCGACTTTGCGCCAGGCGCGGGGCACGCGTTATCCGGACCCGATTCAGGCGGCGATCGAAGCGGAGCAGGCCGGGGCCGACAGCATCACGCTGCATCTACGCGAGGATCGCCGCCACATCCAGGATCGCGACGTGGAGATGTTGAAATATATCCTTCAAACCCGCATGAATCTGGAGATGGCGGTGACCGATGAGATGCTCGTGATTGCGGAACGCATCCGTCCGGCCGATTGCTGCCTGGTACCTGAGCGGCGTGAAGAGCTGACCACTGAAGGCGGGCTGGACGTGGCCGGGCAGAAGGACCGCATTCGTGAGGCGTGCCAGCGGCTCGAGGCGGCCGGAATTCGGGTCTCGCTGTTCGTCGATGCGGACCCGCGACAGATCGAGGCGTCCGCGGCCTGTGGTGCGCCGTGCATCGAGATCCACACGGGGCACTATGCCGACGCTCCGGATCGCGAACGCATGGATGCGGAGTTTGCGCGTATTGAGCGCGCCGTCAGCATCGGCGCACAGGTCGGTCTGCAGGTCAACGCCGGCCACGGTCTGCACTACCACAACGTGATGCCGATTGCGCGGATGCCGGCGATTCACGAACTGAATATCGGCCATGCCATCGTCGCCCGGGCTCTGTTTAGCGGATTTCAGGGCGCCGTCGCAGAAATGAAGCGGATGATGATGGAGGCGCGGCGCCAGGCGGCTGAGCAGGGCGGATGATCTACGGTATCGGTACGGACCTTGTGGCGGTGGCGCGCATGCGTGGAATCGTGCAACGCCATGGCGATAAATTCGCCCAACGCGTCCTTGCTGCCAGCGAACAGGCCGAATATCAGACGACGCCGGACAAGGCCTGTTTTCTGGCAAAACGTTTTGCCGCCAAGGAGGCGGCGGCCAAGGCACTGGGCACCGGTTTCTCCGGCGGGCTGTCGCTGCGCCATATCGTTGTCGCTCATGACGACCGGGGTAAGCCGCTGCTGAAATTCGAGGGTTATGCCGCGCAACTGGCGGAGCGATTGGGTATCGGCGAGGCGTTTGTCAGCGTTGCCGACGAACGGGATTATGCGCTGGCTTATGTGACGCTATCGCGGCGTTCGTCCACGGCAGTCTAGCCAGAGAGGTTGGGGTTGTGCTGGAATACATTTTTTTCGAAGAGAGTTTGCGCGACAGATTCGTCGATTTCCTACGCACGCGCAACGTGACGATTGAGACTGCGGACAACGACAATTATTTGGTCTGTGTCCCGGATGATCTGGACGACTCGCTGTCGGACGAGATCGATTATCTCTATGAGTCGTTGTTGCAGGAAAACGCGGATCTGGTAGAGAGTGTCGAAGGCGGTATTGAGAAGAGTGCGGCGGGGGTGAGGGTGCAACTGTCCGACGGTACGCCCTGTATGGTGAGATTGGCGCCGGAATTGCTGGCACGGCTGCTTGGCTGCATCTCCCTCGAAGAACTGCGCGACATGGTACAGACGATCGCCTTGCAGGTCGAAGACCCCGACGACCTCCCGGTGTGCCATACGAAATAGATCTGGAACGATTTTCAAGGACAGACATTTCACTACGCAGACGATGATACGCCTGGGACTTCGGCGGTTCGTGTACCTTCCCTTTTGCGTAGGAGCGGCTGTGCCGCGATGAGCCAATCGCAGTACAGCCGCTCCTACAGGTGATCGCCGAGGGGCTTTCTGTGAATTTCAAAGTGAGTTTGATGTTAGGAGAGTAACCATGACAGGACGACGTTTGACAGTGATCGGCAGCGGCTTTGCCGCGTTGACGGCCGTGCGGCGATTGCGGGGGCATGAACCGGATGCGGAGATTACGCTGATCGCGCCGCGCGCGGAATTCGTTTACCTCCCCAGCCTGATTTGGATACCTTCGGGTTTGCGTCAGCCGGAAGAACTGGTCGTGTCGTTACAGCGTTTTTTTCAACGTTACCGCGTCACCTTCCATCAAGGGGAGGCGACCGGCCTGCGCGATGGCGGTCGCATCGTCGTGACCTCCAACGGCGAGATCGCCAACGACGGGTTGATCATCGCCAGCGGCGGCCGTTTTATCAAAAAGCTTCCCGGTATCGAGCATGCACTGACGCCCTGCGAAGGTGTTCCGGCAGCGATGGCCATCCGCGACCGCATCAACGACATGATGGGCGGCACCATCGCCATCGGCTTCGGCGGCAACCCCAACGAACCGTCCGCCATGCGCGGCGGCCCGATGTTCGAATTTCTGTTCGGCATCGATACCTTGTTGCGCCGCCAGGGGCGCCGCGACCAGTTCAAGCTGGTGTTCTTCAACCCCGCACCGGAACCGGGAAAGCGATTGGGCGCGAAAGCGGTGCGCGGCCTGCTGGCCGAAATGCACAAGCGTGGTATCGAAACCCACTTGGGGCATAAGCCAAAAAGCTTCGAGACGACGAAGGTGGTGACCGAGGGTGGCGAATTCGCCGCCGACCTGATCCTCTTCATGCCGGGTATGACCGGCAATGCCTGGTTCGACAACACCGAACTGCCGCGCTCCTCCGGCGGCCTGGTGCAGGCGGACGAATTCTGCCGCGTGCCCGGCTTCGAACGGGTCTACGTGGCCGGCGACTCCGGTAGTTTCCCCGGTCCCGACTGGATGCCGAAGCAGGCCCATATGGCCGATCTGCAGGCCACCGCGGCCGCCGCGAATCTCAGCGCGGAACTGGGCGGACGGCCCGTGGCGGCACGCTTCAAGGTGGAACTTATGTGCATCGTCGACAGCCTCAATAAAGGCATACTGATCTGGCGGACCCCGCAACGCAGCCTGCTGTTGCCGGCGTGCCGGATATGGCACTGGTCGAAGCGGCTGTTCGAGTGGTGGTATCTGCGCCAGTTGCGTTAATCGCCGCGGGAGCGCGTCTCGCATTGACGGTAGGGAAACTGCATGGAGCTGCGTCTTTCGATCATCGTGCCGATGTTGAACGAGGCGGCATATATTGAAGGCACGCTGCGCGCATTGCAGCCGCTGCGCAGCGAGGGGCATGAGGTCATTGTCGCCGACGGCGGCAGCGACGACGGCAGTCGCCTGCTGGCGGAGCCATTGGCGGACCATCTGCTGCGCATGGAGGGCAGCCGCGCCCGCGTGATGAACGCCGCAACCGACCTCGCCAACGGCGATGTATTGTTGTTTCTGCATGCCGATACCCTGCTGCCGCCCGATACGCCGGCCTGCGTGACGCAGGCGCTTTCCGCCGCCAACCGCGTGTGGGGACGATTCGATATTCATCTGTCCGGCGGCAGCTATGGTTTTCGACTGATCGAACGGCTGATGAACTGGCGCTCCTGCGCCACCGGGATTGCCACCGGCGACCAGGCGATGTTCATGACCCGACTGGCCTACGAGCAGGCCGGGCGCTTTCCCGACTATCCGCTGATGGAGGATATCGCCCTGAGCCGGGCGTTGCGGCAACTGACGCGGCCCGCCTGCGTTCGCGCCGAGGTCATCGTCTCCAGCCGGCGCTGGCAGCATTACGGCGTGGTGCGTACCGTGCTGTTGATGTGGTGGCTGCGCCTCGGCTATTTCCTCGGTGTCGACACCGTTGTTCTGGCGCAGCATTATCATCGTAGCGACGTGCCGTCCGGCGCGCGCTCGCAATCTGACACGAAACCAGCAAACGACTAATCAACCACGGGGGGCAGAGGGGACAGCGAGGATGTCGGCTGCGGAGCTAGCCGCGACTTTGGCGACAAATTCCTTGTGTTCACCCTGCCCCCCCAGGGTAAATTTTTTCGGAATTGATCGCCATCGTGACTACAGGTTCGAACCCAATGACCAATCCCGCTTTCTCCATCAGCACCCTGCCGCGCATCGTCTTCGGTACCGGGCGTCTGGCCGAACTACCGGACTGCGCGGCGGAATTCGGCCGCGTGATATTGCTGGTGACCGGTGCCCGTTCTCTGCGCAACGGCACGCGCTGGCCGGAATTGATGCGGCAGTTACAGGCGCGCGGCCTGGCGGCGCACGCAGTGAGCATCGCCGGGGAGCCTTCGCCGCAGCAGATCGATGAGATCGTGCGTGCGCATCATGGCCGTGGCATCGAGGCGGTGATCGGCATCGGCGGCGGCAGCGTGCTGGATGGCGCCAAGGCGATCGCCGGTCTGCTGCCGCGCGGCAACTCGGTGATGGATCATCTCGAAGACGTCGGCCGCGGCCTGCCGTATACGGGGCCGTCGCTGCCGTTCATCGCAGTGCCCACCACTGCCGGTACCGGCAGCGAAGCGACCAAGAATGCGGTATTGAGCGTGCGCGGTGCCGACGGTTTCAAGAAGTCGTTCCGTCACGACTGTCTCGTCGCCAAGGTGGCGCTGATCGATCCGGCGCTGCTCGCCGCTTGCCCGCCGAAGTTGATGGCGGCGCAGGGGATGGATGCCTTTACCCAACTGCTGGAGTCCTATGTCTCGCTGCGCGCCAATCCGTTTACCGATGCCCTGGCCTGGAGCGGGCTGGAGGCGGTCAGCGGCGGTTTCTTCGCGGCGCTGGGCGGCGGGGAGGGTGAGGCCGCCGTTGCCGGTCGCGCCGCCATGGCCTACGGCGCGCTGCTCTCCGGCATCACGCTGGCCCAGGTCGGGCTGGGTTCGGTGCATGGGTTGGCGCAGCCGTTGGGATCGCTGTTCACGCTGCCCCACGGGGTCGCCTGCGGCACCGTGCTGGCGGCGGCCACGGAGGTGAACCTGCGGGCGTTGCGCGCCCGCGCGCCGGAGTCACCGGCGCTGGCCAAGTATGTCCGTGTCGGTCGTCTGCTGAGCGGTAATGAATCACTGGACGATAGCGCCGCGGCGGATGCGCTGGTGGGGACGTTGCAGCAGTGGACCGAGCGCCTGGAATTGCCGCGGCTTTCAACTTACGGCATCGGTCCCGTCGATATCCCCGCCATTGTCGCCGCCTCGCGTAACAATAGTATGAAGAGCAATCCGATCCTGCTCAGTGATGATGAGGTGGGTGCTATCGTGCGGGCACGGTTGTAGGACAGGATTGAACGACGGGGGCACGGGGAAAGATTGATTGCTGCCGACTTTTGCGCTTTCAGTGAGAAACGCGGAGCGTCGGCAAACCGCAACACCTGGTAGGAGCGGCTCCGCCGCGATTGGTTTTTTTATCGCGGCATAGCCGCTCCTAGACGGTTTTGTATTAGCAGTCAGCTTTGGTCTTTCAGTTGCAGATAGAAATACCCCCAATCAAAACCGCTCACCTCGCGCAGCGCGGCGAGCAGTTCGTCGCTCGGTACCGCTTCGCCTTCGAAGATGCCCCAGATGCGAATGAAGTAGCGGCCGAAGGCGGCGCACTGGCGCCAGCGCAGTTGCTGCGGGGCATATTCCTTGCCGCACAACGGACAGCGCCATATGAGGTCGGGGTCGTCGCGCCACTGCTCGATGATCGTCTGCCACTCCTCGATGCGGTAGCCGCAGCCGGGACAGCGCGGCTGCTTCACATTGTCGCCGCTGACGAATTGCACCGTGTCGTGGGGGCCGTCGAAGGCGATGTGGCAGAACTCGTCGCCGGTGATGCCCGGTTCGCCCAGCGCAACCACCGGCGAGCAGCCGAGGAAGGTAACGAGCTGGAGAAAGTTCTCGCCGGGACGGTAATGCCGTTCGCCGGCGATGGTGAGCGGTTCGGCGCTGAAGCCGATGGCCGCCATGCGCTGTTGCAATTGTGTGGTGTCGGGCGGGATTTGATCCGGCCGCGCCGGATGGAGCAGCAGCAGGTTCGCCATGACTATGCCGCGCCGCCGAGCCAGGCGTCGAGCAGTTGCTCCTGTGCCGGGCTCGCGCCTTCGACGAAGGTGAGGTAGCAGCTGTCCTCGGGCGCCGCCTGCAACACGGCGTCGAACTCCATCAACTCGTCGCGGCGGAAGGCGTGGAGATGGATGCCCCCGCCGACGCCATAATTCGCGCAAGCCTGCTCCAGGTTGTCGTTGCCCACCTTCAGGCCGTTGACGGCGATGATCACGTCGCCGGCGGCCAGTCCCGCCTGCTGCGCCGCGCCGCCGTCGTAGACGTTGAGCAGCTTCGCGCCTGCGCCTTCCTTGCCGCTGCGCACGCCCAGCACGGCGCGCGGCATGTTGCCGCTGCTCCCTGCTTTGCCGCCCTTGTCGGTGCCGCTTTCCGCGGCGCGCAGGTTGAACTCGACGCCGCAGTGGGCCAGCAGCCCGGCCAGCGGCAGGTCGTCGGTGCCGCGCAGCGCCTGGTCGAAGAAGTCGCTGAGATCGACGCCGCCGACCGCAGCGATCAGCGTTTCGATGGCCCGTTCATCGACACCAAGGCCGGTGAGGCCGTGACCCTGCCACAGGGCGCGCATTACGTCGTCGAGGGATCTGCTTGCGTCGCTGCCGCGGCGGATCAGCAGGTCCAGCGTCAGCGCCACCAGACTGCCCTTGGTGTAGTAGCTGACGATGGCGTTGGGGGCGTTTTCGTCCTGCTTGTAGAACTTGGTCCAGGTGTCGAAGCTGGAGTCGGCCACCGGCTGCTTGAGCCTGCCGCTGCCGCGCAGCACGCGGGTGATGGTCTGGCCCAGCAGTTCCAGATAGCTGCTGCGGGAGATCAGGCCGGTACGCGCCAGCGCCAGGTCGTCGTAGTAGGCGGTGAAGCCCTCGAACGCCCACAGCAGGGTGGTGTGCGCCTCGCGGCTCAGATCGTAGGGCACGAAGGCGGCGGGCTTGATCCGTTTGACGTTCCAGGTGTGGAAGTATTCGTGGCTGCACAGGCCGAGGAAGCTGCGGTAGCCGTCGCTGACCTCGTCCTGATCCGCGCGCGGCAGGTCGTCGCGGCTGCACAGCAGACTGGTGGAGCTGCGATGCTCCAGGCCGCCGTAGCCGTCGCCGGTGATCATCACCTGGAACAGGTAGCGCTGCACCGGCGCCGGTTCGCCGAACAGGCGGATGTGGTATTCACAGATGCGCTGGAGATCGCGCGCCAGCCGCGCCTGGTCGGCGCGGTGATGGCCGGTGAGCGTCATCGCGTGGGGCACGCCGCAGGCCTCGAACTCGACGATATCGAAGCGGCCCATCTCCACCGGATGATCGATCAGCGCGTCGTAATCGTCGGCGCGGTAGCGGCCGAAGCCCCACAGCGCGGCGCCGTCCAGCGCCAGGGTGGTGGCGACGCGCCAATCTTTGTAGGTGTCACCGTGCGGCGGCGCGATCTCCACCGCGCATGGCGACTGTTCCTGTCCGTGCACGGCGAGGAAGACGCTGGTGCCGTTGAAGTAGCCGTGGGTGGTGTCGAGGTGCGCGCTGCGCACCGAGAGGTCCCAGGCATAGACCTGATAGCGCAGCGTCAGGGCGCCTGCGCACGGCGCGCAGCGCCAGGTCTGCTTGTCGACCTTGCTCACGCCGACCGGCGCATCGTCGCAGAACGCCTTGAGCCAGACGACGTTTCTGGCGAAGTCGCGGATCATGTAACTGCCGGGTATCCACGCCGGCAGCGACAGCAACTGGCCGTCGGGATGCGGACGCTCGACAGTCAGCTCGACCTCGAACAGGTGCGCCTCGGGCGAGGCGGGGACGATGTGATAGCGAATGGATTCGTTCATGGCCTTCAAAGAATTTGACCCCTCCGCGGAATCTGTGNNCTGGACCCGCGGTGTGGTGGCAGGTTTCAACGCCCAGGCAAAATCGATCTCCAGAAAATCCTAAAGTCTGGTTGCCATGTTTACTCTACGTTAGAGCATACAGTGAATGACAGCGCGCACATATTCATTCAAATCCCCGTGCTTGCCGTGTTTCCGTGGTTGTATGCCTTCAGCCTTTACTGCGCCACGTCGATTTTGACATAGATGTGGTTGGCGTTGCGGCGGCTGTCTTCGGTGGAGTAGGTCACGGCGTTACCGGCGTTTTGTGCCTCTTCCGCGACGCCGCCCAGTTCGATCCACTGGCCGAGGCGGCCGCTGACGGTGGTGACGATGCTTTGCGTATCAATCGCGCCGCCGCCGGTGGCGGCCGGGGTGTTGCGGAACGGGCGCACCTCCATGGTCACCGTATCGCCGCTGACCTGCGGCCGTACTTCGAAGCCGCTGGAGACGTCCTTGTACTCGATGCTCTGCTGGCTGGAGAGGCCGCCCGGGGTTTGGATGATGGTGCTCTGCGGCACCGGCATCTGCTGGCCGATGCTGATGCGCGCCCACTGGCCTTGCAGCACGCGCAGCCGCTGGTCGGTCTCTTCGCCGGTCTTGCGTTGGGTGCGGTAGACCTGCACCCGCGCCCGGTTCCCGCCCTGGCCGATCTCGACCGAGCCGCCGGATCGGTGGTCGCCGCTGCCGCCCGAACGCAGGGTGACGTTGCCGTTGCCGATCTGCCCGGATACCGCTCCGCCATGCAGCTCTTCGTCGGTCAACAGCCCCTGGTGAACGGTGACGACCAAGTTGCGCGGCGCGGTGTCCAGTTGCTGCAGCAGTCGCGTGACCTGATGCAGATCTTGCGGCGTGCTGCGCACGAACAGCGTATAGCCGCTGCCGCTGATCCCGGCGCCGGGCGCAAGCAGAGGCTTGACGATGGGGATCAGCTCCTGTGCGCTGCGGTGGTGCAGTTGGAACGTCTTCAGTTCCATCTCGGCGGCCTGCGCACCGATGCTGAACCAGGCGAACAGCAGCAGGGCGAGAAACAGCGCCGGGCGGTTCATAGATGGAGCCTGCGCAGCTGCGGGTCCTGCTGGCTGCGATCCCATATTTCGGTGAAGAAATTCACCAGATTGCGCGCGGATAAGCGATCGTCGAAGTTGGCGACGCCGACGTAACGATCGGCCAGTTGGCGACTGATGTAGCCGCTCTGGTCGGCGACGAAAAAGGTGTGGTTGACGTCGGCGTACTCCTCGGCCGGTTTGCGTATCTCGATGCGGCTGCTGATGCGCTGGGCCAGGCCAACCAGGCGATGGCCGTTCTTCACGGCCTTGCCGGAGTCCTGCACCAGGATGCGGACGCGGGCGTGTTGGCTGCCGCGCGCCAGCTCGGATGTCGCCTGCTCGAACTCCGGGGTGTCGTACAGTGGATGGTCCAGATCGCGGGTGAGGATCAGAATCGAGCGCCGTGCCTGCTGCGCCATCGCCAGGGCCAGCTCGCGGTGCTCCTCGGCCGTATTCAGCTCCAGCAGCTCTCTGGTTTCGCCCAGCTTGTAGTTCTCTATCGCCTGCATCAAAAGCTCCCTGTGGATTCTGCCGTTAAAGAATTATAACCACGGGGGCCACGGGGAACACGGGGTATATGGACCAAAAAGGCACTACAGGCGCGTTGACCCTGACTTTATGCAGTGTGGCCGGTGCCGAATTGGAATGGATTATCGATGCATAGCCCCTGTGTTGCCCGTGACCCCGTGGTTAGCGCTTTTCCTCTGTCAGCGCCAGCCGCATGTGACGGTGGGGGATACCGGCGTCCATGAATTCGGGGCCGTAGGCGTTGAAGCCGAAGCGCCGGTAGAAGCCGACGGCGTGGGTCTGGGCCGCCAGTTCCACGGCCGCAAAACCGTGCTCGCGGGCGGCGCCGACGGCGCGGCGCAGCAGGGCGCCGCCGACGCCCTTTCCGCGCCACGGCGCCAGCACCGCCATGCGGCCGATATGGCCGTCGGGCAGCAGCCGTGCGGTGCCGATGGGACGGCCGGCTTCGTCCAGCGCCAGGAAGTGGCGCGCTGCGTCGTCGAGGCCGTCCCACTCCAGCTCGGCGCTCACCCCTTGCTCCTGCATGAACACCGTGCGCCGCACTGCCGCCAGGGCGTCACGGTCGCGGTTCCAGTCGGCGTCACGAACGGCGAATTTCATCGGCAAGACGATTGAACCACGGGGAACACGGGGGCTTCATTGCCGTCAATATTCCAAATAGCGTGTTTGCGAGGCGATAGCGTGCATTTCAACCGCCCTACACATGTAGCAGTTGTATTCCCCGTCTCCCCCGTGGGTAACACTCTTCATTCTTCCGGGAAATAGACCGCGCCCATGTTGTACAGGTCGGTGAGCAGTTCCAGCAGCTCCTTGTCCTCCAGATACGGCGCCAACTCCTTGAAGCGCTGGACGCGGCGGCCGGCGAGCAGGGCGGCGACCTTGGCGCCGTCGCCGTGCAGCTCGATCTCTTCGCCGGCGACGTAGAGACGGGTGACGCCGGCGGCATCGGTGAAGTGGGCGTAGCGGCAATATTCGCTGCGCCACAGCTCGCGATGACGTTTGAACAGCTCCTTGAATGCCTTCGGTCGTAGCTCCTCATCCGGTTCCGGCACGTAGTGGCCGGGGCGCACGTCGGTGATGAAGCTGGCGAACCAGCGGTCGATGTGGTCGTCGTCCAGCGGCATCGAGCGGATCAGCGCGCGGACCTTTTCGCGCGCGGCAAGGGCGATCTCGCCCGGCGCCGGCTGCGCCTTGAGGTCGGGGTCGGCGTAGAATTCGTCGACGTCGGTCTGCGCCAGCAGGTCGTTGAAGTAGCCGGAGAGGATCGAGCCGACAGTGGGTGCGCGATAGCCGACCGAGACGGTGATGCAGTCGTCCAGCGCCACGCCGTAGTGAGTCACGCCCGGCGGCAGGTAGAGCATGTCGCCCGGCTCCAGCACCCACTCTTCCTCCACCTCGAAGTTCTTCATGATCTTCAGCGGCAGGTCGGGCAGCAGGTCGTCGTCGCCCGGTTCCTCGCGGTTGATCTGCCAGCGGCGATGGCCGGCGCCCTGGATCATGAACACGTCGTAGTTGTCGGCGTGCGGCCCCACGGTGCCGAACTCCGGCGCGTAGCTCACCATCACGTCGTCCAGCCGCCAGTTGGGCAGGAAGCTCAAGCTATCCTGCAATAGCGCGAACTCCGGCACGTGCTTGTTGATCTCCTGCACCAGCACCGTCCAGTGCGTCTCCGGCAGGTGGGTGAAGCGCTCCTCGGCAAACGGCCCGTGCTCCACCTGCCAGGGTGTCGCGCCGCCTTGCTCCATGATCAGCCGCGATTCCACCTCCTCTTCGCAGGCCAGCCCTGCGATCTCCTCCGGCGTCACCGGGCATTGATAACCGGGGATCGCCTGACGAACGAGCAGCGGCTGCTTCTGCCAGTACTTCTCCAGGAATTCCTCGACCGAAAGGCCGCCAAGCAATGTTTTCAGATCGTACATGGGAGTGCCCTAAGGGAACATGGAACGTTGGCTATTATGCTCCTTCTCCCCGAGGGAGTAGGACAGGATGAGGGATGTTGATAAATTCCCTCACCCTAACCCTCTCCCTGGGGGAGAGGGAACAAAACATTAATTATTGCAGCGGTATGTGCCTTACGTCCTTTCTTCCTAAGGGAGAGAGAACATATGGCGTGCATCAGCGTACCTGACGTCGAACTGTGCATCCCCTCTCCCCCAGGGATTTATGCCCTGTGGGTAGAGGGCCAGGGTGAGGGGTGTGAATATATTTCCTCACCACAACCTAATTATTGCGAAGCGAATTCCTAAATCTTCTTCGCCTGCTTAATCGCGTTGCCGATGTAGCTCGCCGGCGTCAGCTCGCGCAGCCGCGCCTTGGCCTCGGCGGGGATCTCCAGCGCGTCGATGAAGGCCTGCATGCCGGCCTGGTCGACGCGCTGGCCGCGGGTCAGCTCCTTGAGTTTTTCGTAGGGCTTCTCGATGCCGTAGCGGCGCATCACAGTCTGGATCGGTTCGGCCAGCACTTCCCAGTTCTGATTCAGGTCGGCGGCCAGCGCGGCCTCGTTCACCTCCAGCTTGCCGATGCCGCGCAGCGTGGAGCTGTAGGCGATCAGCGAATGAGCGACGCCGACGCCGAGGGTGCGCAGCACGGTGGAGTCGGTGAGGTCGCGCTGCCAGCGCGAGATGGGCAGCTTGGCGGCGAGGTGATCGAACAGGGCGTTGGCGATGCCGAGGTTGCCCTCGGAGTTTTCGAAGTCGATGGGGTTGACCTTGTGGGGCATGGTCGAGGAGCCCACCTCGCCGGCGACGGTCTTCTGCTTGAAGTAGCCGACGGAGATGTAGCCCCACACGTCGCGATCGAAGTCGAGCAGCACGTTGTTGAAGCGGGCGATGGCGTCGAACAGTTCGGCCACGTAGTCGTGCGGCTCGATCTGGATGGTGTACGGATTCCAGTCGAGCCCGAGGGAGGTGACGAACTCCTCGGCGAACTGGCACCAGTGGATCTCCGGATAGGCGCTGATGTGGGCGTTGTAGTTGCCCACCGCGCCGTTGATCTTGCCCAGCAGCGGCACCGCCTTCACCTGCTCGAGCTGACGCTGCAGGCGGTAGGCGACGTTGGCCATCTCCTTGCCCACGGTGGTGGGGGAGGCGGGCTGGCCGTGGGTGCGGGCGAGCATGGGGATCTCGGCATAGCGGTGGGCCAGGTCGCGCATCGCGGCGACCACGTTGTCCAGCGCCGGCAGCAGCGCCTGGGTGCGCGCCTCGCGCAGCATCAGGGCGTAGGCCAGGTTGTTGATGTCCTCGGAGGTGCAGGCGAAATGGATGAACTCGCTCACCGCTTCCAACTCCGCATTGCCGGCGATCTTCTCCTTGAGGAAATACTCCACCGCCTTGACGTCGTGGTTGGTGGTCTTCTCGATGTTCTTCACCCGCTGGGCATCTTCGACGCTGAAGTGCTCGACGATGGCGTTGAGCAGGTGGTTGGCATGTTCGGAGAGCGGCGGGACCTCGGGGATGCCTTCGTGGGCCGCCAGCTTCTGCAACCAGCGCACCTCCACCAGCACCCGGTGGCGGATCAGGCCGTACTCGCTGAAGACGGGGCGCAGGTCGGCGACCTTGCTGCCGTAGCGGCCGTCGACGGGGGAGATTGCAGTGAGTTCGGAGAGTTCCATGCCGGCTCCAGTTGCTTGTTGTTCGGAAACGGATGGCGCGGCGGGAGCACTCCCGGCGAGTGCGAAAAGCGAGCTCTGACCGGCCAATCCTGAAGTGCCGGCATGATACACCAAGAGGCGGTGCGGGATCAGGGGTGGGCGGGGATTCTGCGCAGCTCCGCCGGAGCGGTTGCGCCGAATCCAAATGATCGTTCCGAATGGATACCCGGTTAGGAACTTCGGCCAGTCACTCGTGGGAGCCCGGCTCCGCCGGGCGATAGCCCTGGATTAGGCCATCGCCCGATGGCGGCTGCGGATGCCTGTCCTCTCGCCGCATAACGCCGTCCCGGGCAATAAATCGGGCTCCCGCGGGAGCCCGCTCCCCGACATCGAACTTCTCGCGCTGGTTGGGTACCCATTCGGAACGCTCGTTTGGAACGATGCGGCGGGTACGACAGCGTACCCGCCGCCGGTTCGTCAGGGCATCGCCGCCAGGTGGTGGCAATCCCCCCAGTCAACGCTGTTCCCGAACGTCTTGATGATGGCCGGCACGGCAACCCTGGCCTTGGGATGCACGTCGTGAAACAGCAGCACGCCATGCCGTTTGATCAGCATCAACGTAATCATGCGATTGATCACGTCAGCGGCACTCACGTGGCGGTTCCAGTCCTGGGAGTCGATGTCCCACAATGCCACCCGCAGCGACTGGGTCCGAAAAAACGGCCCGCTATCCGCCCTGCGCTGGCCGTACGGCGGACGGAACAATGGGGCGACCATGTCGGGAGCGAGCGTCTGTTTCAGCAAGTCACGGGTACGCTCGATCGACGCTTGCCATTGGTCCCATTTCGCGTGCGATTTGTGCTTCCAGCCGTGTGAACCGACGCATTGCCCCCGGTATAAGGCATTCATCGTCTGCTTCGAGGATTTTTCCAGTCGCTCCTGAAAACGCGCGCCCAGCACGAAAAACACGCCGGTCCGCTTTTCCTTGCGCAACATGGCCAGGGTCTTTTCCGTCAAGCCGCCCTGTGCCGTCGGGCCGTCGTCGAACGTCAGGAAGAATTGCCGGTCGGCCAATTTGTCTCCGTTCAACTCGTTGTCGTTAAACCGCTCGATCTCGCTGCTTATCCTGGGAAACAACGCCGCCAGGCGCAGTTGTTCCCCCACGTAGGCGCGGGCAAACCCGTCGAAATTATCGCGCCACGCCAAATAGCCTTGAGGCATCGTGCGGTGGACCTCCGCTGCCTTCTGCAACAACTCTGCGCTGCTGCGCACCTCGCCCACGCAGCTCCAGTCGCTCGCCGCGCACTTCCTGGCGGCCCGCCGGTAGTTGAGCAACACCAACCTGCGCTCCTGGTTCAGCCATTTCTCGACCGACGCGCGATCAACGCTCTTGATCCTGAACGCGGAGAGCATCTCGTCGTCGGAGAGTTTCCCCATCTGCCGCAGGGCCAGGCCGTATTCCAGGATCGCGGCGCGCGATGCCCGGTCGAAACCGGGCACCGTGTTTACGCGTTCCGGCCATAGCCGGAAGTCGGCCTTGGCGACAACGGCGGGGCCGACACTGCCGGCCGCCGCACGAATGCCTACGAACGCGATCAGGCAAAACGCCGACGCAAGCCGTAGCGTACGCCGGGCCGAGATTGCGGTACGCCTGGTCATCGTTGCCGTCCAGATCGGTGGCCACCGGCCACACGTGATAAACCTGATTGAATTCGCTTGGCCTTGCTGTCCATTTTCGTATCGGGTAGGACGCCGACGATGCGGCCGTCGGCGGGGGAAATCGTGGCGAAGGTGAGATCATGGCGCTCCATGCCGGTTCCGGAGTTTGATGGTGATCGGCGCGGCGGAAGTAACGGGACGTACACTGGGTGGTGCTGCGCAGGGTCAGCTCATGCCGTCCTATTCAAGGTACCGGCAGGATACACCGTGTTCAGGAGTTGGGGATGCGGGAGCGCTCGGCGACGGTGGCGGGCGTGTGGAGGTGGCCGCCGCGCAGGCGACGCATCCAGGCGTTGATGGCCAGAATCTGCTGATCGCGTTGTTGCAGCCGCGCGTTGTTCGGTTGCGCGACGACATGCATGGCTACACGCTGAAGTTGTGGTGCGGCCGGCTGCAGGTGCGGGTGGCTGGCGAGAAAGCCGATGGTGAATAATGCTGCGATGATGTGTTCCATGTTCCAGCCCCCCAGTGGTCCGCTGAGTCTCAAGATAGGGGATCTCCGGGGGCGCGGCGGTGACCACCGTCACGTTGTGGGAAAAGGACAGGGG
>DFMR01000064.1 GCA_002376325.1 Proteobacteria bacterium UBA3588
ACAGTGCTCAACTACACTCCTAACCGGCTTCTCATTCACGGGCGGATACGGAAAGGTTGGGCGGCGCGCTTACCGACGCCAGCGGCGCTGATTGTTACAGTTGCATGGCATATTTATTGCTATGCTGTGCGCTAGTTTGGATACTATATTTCAGTGATTACCGATTCGGGCACGTGAGTAGGAGAAGTTAAATGGCACATATCGTTGTTATGGGCGCCGGTATCGGCGGTTTACCTGCGGCGTACGATTTTCGCGACGTTCTGGGTAGAGAGCATGAAATTACCGTCGTAAGCAGTTCCGATCATTTCAGCTTCACCCCCTCCAATCCTTGGGTGGCGGTCGGTTGGCGGACCCGCAAGGAGATCACCTTTCCCATGGAGTCCTACTTGGCGAAGAAGGACATCAAGCTGATCGCCCAGTCGGTGACCGAGCTGAAGCCGGACGAGAATACCCTGGTACTGCAGGACGGCAGCACGCTGCAGTACGATTATCTGATGATTGCCACCGGTCCGAAGCTCGCCTTCGAAGAGGTGGAAGGACTCGGGCCTCACGGCGGCTTCACCCACTCCGTGTGCACCACCGATCACGCAGAGAAGGCCTATGAAGAGTGGCAGAAGTTCGTGCAGGAGCCCGGCCCTCTCATCGTCGGTGCCGTGCAGGGCGCTTCCTGCTTCGGCCCGGCCTACGAGACGGCACTCATTTATGCCACCGATCTGCGCAAGCGCAAGATCCGCGACAAGGTGCCGATGACCTATGTCACCTCCGAACCCTATATCGGACACCTGGGCCTGGGCGGCGTAGGCGACTCCAAGGGGATGCTGGAATCGGAATTCCGTCAGAACCATATCAAGTGGATCTGCAACGCCAAGGTGACCAAGATCGAGCCCGGCAAGATGCATGTGGCCGAGCACAACGACAAGGGCGAGGTGATCAAGGAGCACGAACTGCCGTTCAAGTATTCCATGATGCTGCCGGCGTTCAAGGGCGTGGATGCGGTATTGAAGGTAGGCGAGGATCTGGTGAACCCGCGCGGTTTCATCAAGGTAGACGCCTATCAGCGCAACCCGAAATGGCACAACATCTACTCCGTCGGCGTCTGTATCGCCATTCCTCCGGTGGAGGCGACCCCGGTGCCGACCGGTACGCCGAAGACCGGGTACATGATCGAGTCGATGGTGACCGCTGCGGCCCACAACGTCAAAAATGCCATCGAGGGCAAGGAGCCGGACGAAAAAGGCACCTGGAATGCCATTTGTCTGGCTGACATGGGCGACACCGGTGTGGCCTTTGTGGCGATGCCCCAGATTCCGCCCCGCAACGTCTCCTGGATGAAGAAGGGCAAGTGGGTGCACATGGCCAAAGTGGCATTCGAGAAGTATTTCATCAACAAGATGAAGAAAGGTTCCTCCGAGCCGCTGTTCGAGAAGTATGTGCTGAAGGCGCTGGGTATCGAGCGTCTCAAGTAAGTCGCCGCTCGATTCTGCGATAGAGGCGGGGCTTTTAGCCCCGCCTTTTTTGTTTGTATCGGCCCCTTATTATTCATATAATGACATGACAACATGCCATCAAGGCATGTCATGTCATGCAATGACACATAAGAATAACACCGTCAGAGGGGTAGAGGAGTCATGAGCTGCGACCATATCGTTAAACCATCCTGCGAACAGATCATCAATATTCTGCCCGATCCGTTTGTGGTGATCGATCGGCAGTATCGCATCATTGCCGCAAACAATAACTATCGGAAGCGATACGGCTTCGACCGGGGCATGGATGACGTGGTGGGACGGTATTGTTACGAGGTATCTCATCATCTCTCGTCGCCGTGCAGCCAGCACGGCGAGCACTGTCCCTTGGAGACCGTGTTCAGCACCGCCCAGGCGGCGCAGGTGATGCACGTGCATTACGACCGGGCGGGACGAGAGGAATATGTGCAGCTTCATTCCACGCCGTTGTTGGATGGTAACGGCAACGTGCTGTATGTCGGTGAGTATATTTTTCCGCTGACTCAGCGGCGCCAGGACGATCTCCTGATCGGTCGCTCCCGTCCCATGCTGCGCATGACGAGCCTGTTGCAGCGGGTCGCGCCGACCTCGACCACGGTGCTGCTGTTGGGAGAGAGCGGCGTCGGCAAGGAGTGCGTCGCCAAGTATCTGCACGAGTACTCGCCGCGAGCTGAAGGACCCTTCGTTATCGTGGACTGCGGTACATTGGGCGAGAATCTCATCGAGAGCGAGCTGTTTGGCCACGAAAAAGGGGCGTTTACCGGAGCGACCATGCGTACCAAGGGGCTGTTCGAGGCGGCGCACGGCGGTACCCTCTTTATCGACGAACTGGCGGAGTTGCCGTTGGCCTTGCAGACCAAACTGCTGCGCGCGCTGGAGACAGGTACTATTCGCCGGCTCGGCGGCACCGACTATATCAACGTCGACGTGCGTATCGTCGCGGCCACCAATCGCGAACTGCAACGCATGGTAGAACGCAGCGAATTCCGCCAGGATCTCTATTATCGCTTGTCCGCGTTCCCGGTGCAGATCCCGCCACTGCGCGAACGCCCGGACGACATTGCGGCGCTTGCCGAATATTTTCTGTCGAACATCGAGGAGGGGGATCGTTTCATCCCGTTGGCGCCGGAAGTGATCGAGACGCTGATGGCCTACGACTACCCCGGCAACGTGCGTGAATTGCGTAACATAATCGAACGCGCGGCTATCCTAGCCTATGGCGAAGATATCATGCGTCCGGATCACGTAGTGTTCGAGGGGCCGCGGCGGGATGCCGGGGGGCGTGGGGATGGCGACGGCGAGCCGATGGCGGTATCGATGGGACGGCGTTTGCTGCAACGCCGCAACGGGCGCTTGACCGATGACGAGGTGTTGCGGGCCCTGGCGCAATGTGATGGGCACCGGGCACGGGCGGCACAGCGGTTGGGCGTCAGCGAGCGCACCTTGTATCGCTATGTGGAACGGCTGCGGGCGAAAATGCCCGGTATCACCGTGCGCTGACGCGTTGGGCAAAAAAAAGCCGCGTACTCAATGACGCGGCTAGAAAACACCACAGTGTGGAAGGAGGGGAATCTCGCCGCAACTCCTCGCATGAGGTGATGTCGGCAACTACTCCACCTCTGCTATAAAGCAGAATCCATGCCATTATTGTTAATTGTTATATAACAATAGGTTACGGTTTTATCCTGCATGACGCTGACATGACGATGCATGCCAGTCGACAGGGCGCGCAGGAGTGGCACACCCTGTCAGGCCGGCGCCGACGGGGGCGCGGAGTGCCCTGATTCTAGGTCGGCGTGACCAGCGAGCAACGCTTGAGGTAGGCCTCACGGGCAATGGCCACATCCTGCAGAAAGTGCGGCAGCTCATTCAACAACAGCGCTTGCGGCCCGTCGACCAGGGCCTTGGCCGGATTGGGATGAAAATCCACCAGCACCATGTTCGCGCCGGCGATGATACCTTGAGCGGTGATGTGGAAGATGTCGAGCAGACCGTCGGGGGCCCGATCACGGGTGCCGACCGAGTGTGACGGGTCGATGCATACGGGCATGCGGGTCAAGCGCTTGACCACCGGGATGTGAGCGAAATCGACAATGTTGCGGTGCGGATCGCCCACGTTCGTCTTCATCCCGCGCAGACCAAACACCACATTGCGGTTACCTTCCGATGCCAGGTACTCGGCGGCGTTGAGCGACTCCTCCAGGGTGATGCCGAAACCGCGTTTGAGCAGCACCGGAAACTCGCGTTGTCGGCCGACGATCTTCAGCAATTCGAAGTTTTGCGTGTTGCGGGTACCGATCTGCAGCATTACGCCGGTAGGATTGCCGGTCTGGTGCAACGCTTCGCGGATCTCTTCGACATGGCTCTCATGGGTGACCTCCATGGCGATCACCTTGATGCCGTATTTTCCGGCGAGCTCGAATATGTAGGGCAGGCAGCTCTTGCCGTGCCCCTGAAACGAATAGGGATTGGTGCGCGGCTTGTAGGCGCCCATGCGGGTACAGACCTGGCCGTTGTCGCGCAAGGCGCGCATCATCAGCTCGACATGTTCCGGCGTGTCCACGGCGCACAGCCCGGCGAAGACATTGAGGTTGTCCTGACCGAAGCGAACGCCGTTGTACTCGAAGTAGCTCGGTCGTTGGTCTTCGTGGTGGCGGCCCAGCACCCGGTAGTCGCGCGATACCTTGACCACCCGTTCGACGCCGGGAAGGGTCTTGATGTCTTCACCGCTCAACGATCCCGTGTCGCCGATCAAATAGATCTCCGTGAGCATCTGCTGGGACCCGCGCTCTTCGTGGATGCGCATCTGAACCCGCGGCAGATTGGCGACGTAGGCGCGTATGGCCTCGAATTCCGCACTTTGGGTCGTGACGTGGGGTTGCAGGATGATGATCATGGTGGTGTTTCCTTGTTGAGATTGCCGGGTGGCGGCTCAGGTACGATATCGCGTCAGCAGGTCGTCATAGGCATCGATGCGCCGGTCGCGCAAGTAGGGCCATAGCCGCCGTACCTGCTCGCTACGGTCCATGTCGACGGTGGCGACCAGATAGGTCGGGTCATCTTCGGGGGCTTGAGCAAGAAATTCGCCTTGCGGGCCGCAAATGAAGCTGTTGCCCCAGAAATTGATGCCGGCGGCGCGGCCGGAAGGGTCAGGCTCGAAACCGACACGGTTGCACGCGACCAACGGCAAGCCGTTGGCGATGGCGTGGGCACGCTGCACCGTTATCCATGCCTCGCGTTGACGCAGTTGCTCGTCCAGCTCGACGCTTTCGTCCCAGCCGATGGCGGTGGGATAGAGCAGTATCTCGGCGCCGGCGAGGGCCATCAGCCGCGCGGCCTCCGGATACCACTGATCCCAGCAGACCAGCACGCCGAGGCGGCCGACCGACGTGTCGATGGGGGTGAAACCGAGATCGCCGGGGGTGAAGTAATACTTTTCGTAATAGCCGGGATCGTCCGGGATGTGCATCTTGCGGTAGCGCCCGGCCAGTGAGCCGTCCGCGTCGAGCACCACGGCCGTGTTGTGATAAAGCCCGGTAGCCCGCCGTTCGAATATCGAGCCGACCACGACGACTCCAAGTTCCTGCGCAATCCGGCTCAGGGCATCGGTGGTGGGACCGGGGATAGGTTCGGCCAGGTCGAAACAGACGGGATCCTCAGTCTGGCAGAAGTAGCGGCCGGTATGCAGCTCCTGTAACAGCACCAGTTGAGCGCCCTCCGCCGCGGCTTCGCGTATCTCTACGATACTGCGCTCCAGGTTTGCGTCGCGTCCCGTGCCGCAGGGCTGTTGGACCAGGCCGACGGTGAGTGTACGGCTGTGCATGCGACTCTCCAATGGGTTGGACAGAGCGGGGCGGGCACCTTTTCTGGCGCCAGGCGCGTCGGTTACCGACGAAAAGTCTACACCACTCCGGCGGGCAGCTGCATGGTGACGCAGTGCAGGCTGCCGTATTGCTGGATCAGCGGCAGGCAGTTGATCGGGATGATGCGGCGGTCGGGAAAGCAGGCGGCGAGCAGCGCCTGGGCCTGGGCATCCAGCAGGTCGTCGTAGACCGGCATCAGTACCGCACCATTGATGATCAGGAAATTGGCGTAGGTGGCGGGCAGACGTTTTCCCTGTTCGTCGTACTGCGCTGCAGGCAGCGGCAGCGGCACCAGCCGGTAGGGAGCGCCGCTGGCGTCGCGAAACGACCTCAGGTCGGCCTCCATCGCCTGCAGCTCCGCGTAATGGGCGTCGCCGGGATCGTCGCATCGCACGTAAGCGATGGTATGGGCGTCGCAAAAACGGGCGAGGGTGTCTACATGACCGTCGGTGTCATCCCCCTCCAGATAGCCGTGGTCGAGCCATAGTACCCGTTGAGTGCCGAACAGGGTGGCGAACAGCCCTTCCAGGCCGACGCAGTCGTATTCCGGGTTGCGTTGCGGATTGAGCAGGCATTTGCGGGTGGTCAGCAGCGTCCCTGCGCCGTCGCTGTCGATGCTGCCCCCTTCCAGTACCACAGACTGCGGTTCCATCGGGGTCGAACCGAAGATGCCCTGTTGCTGCAGGGTGCGGCTGAGCGCGTTGTCCAACGTTGCCGGGTATTTGCGTCCCCAGCCGTTGAAGGTGAAATCCAGCAACACCGGGCGGCCGTCGCGCAGCACGGTAATAGGGCCATGGTCCCGTGCCCAGACATCGTCGGACGGCGCAATCACCAATCGTACCCGGCCAAGGTCGACTTCAGCCTGGGACAATAATGTCTCGATATGCGTCCGGTGTTCCTGGTCGAGGCAGGCAATAACCAGCGCTTCGGTCGGCGTGATGGCTGCTGCGATCGCGACGAATACGGTATCAACCCGATCCAATATGCGGCCCAAGGGACCTTGACGATGAGGCCAAGTGAGCATGACGGCACTTTGCGGTGCCCATTCGGCGGGAAGGAGTTGCATCGGCCAGGGGCTCCCAAAACGAAACGGCCGGTAACCACCGGCCGTTTGTGGGTTTATCGAAGGAACTTATTTGCGTTTGATGACGGCGTCTATGACGTACTTGTATTCGAAATAGACGGTATAATCGCTATACACCCAACGGCTGATGGGCGGTCGGCCCACCGCCGGAATTTTTTCCTGCGGCGGTCCGAACTTGCGCTCCACCTCGCGCATGGTCATGCCTCGCACGGGCAACGCAATCTGAATCAGCGGGTGATCTGTCGGCGCACTCTGCTGGGTGGCGGGAGGCATCTGTACGACACCGCTGCCGTCGGCACAGGCGAGGCCGCTGGCCGCCAGCAGGGCGACAGCGAGGCTCATGTGGCACAGGCGCATATTCCGGCTCCTTGGTCTTGTTGTTCAGTGAAAGCCATGTAGCGAACTATACTGCACGCGCTCACCGGGAGCAAAACGCCGGCAAGCGACTGAAACTACTCTAGCATATTGAAATTCTATGGAACGCGCACGCGATCTCTTTTCCTACCGTAAGTTCTGGGCGCACCGCTTCGGTGTCGCGCCGTTTTTGCCCATGTCCGGTGCCGAAATGGAAGCTCTGGGCTGGGACTCGTGCGACGTGATTATAGTGACCGGCGATGCCTATGTGGATCATCCGAGTTTCGGTATGGCGCTGGTCGGGCGGTTGCTGGAGGCGCAGGGTTTTCGCGTCGGCATCATCGCCCAGCCGGATTGGAACTCGGCCGAGGATTTTCGGCGGCTGGGGCGTCCCAATCTGTTTTTCGGCGTCACTGCCGGCAATATGGACTCGATGGTCAATCGCTATACCGCCGACCGCAGGATCCGCAGCGACGACGCCTACACCCCCGACGGCGTCGGCGGTGGTCGGCCCGACCGTTCGGCGGTGGTTTACAGCCAACGCTGCCGCGAGGCCTACGGTGAGGTCCCAATCGTGTTGGGCGGCATCGAAGCGAGCCTGCGCCGCATTGCCCATTACGACTACTGGTCGGAGAAGGTGCGCCGTTCGGTGCTGCTGGACGCCAAGGCCGATATTCTGTTGTTTGGCAATGCGGAAAGGGCGGTGGTCGAGCTTGCCCATCGCCTTGCCAGCGGCACGCCGCTGGCGGAGATCACGGATTTGCGCGGTACCGCTATTCTCTGCAAGGCGATCCCCGAGGGATGGCACGAGGTGGATTCCAGCGAACTGGACACCCCCGGGCCGCTGCCGACACCGATCGACCCCTATGCCCACCGCCCCGCCTGCGGGAACGCTGCTCCGATGCCGCACCGGCGCGCGGCGCGGCATCGGGGCGTGGTGCGATTACCTTCCTACGAGCAGGTGCGTGATGACCCGGTGCTCTATGCCCACGCCTCACGCGTATTCCATCTGGAAACCAATCCCGGCAATGCCCGCGCCTTGATCCAGCGTCACGGCGACCGTGAGCTGTGGCTCAACCCACCGCCGTTGCCGCTGACCACCAAAGAGATGGATGCGGTTTTCGATCTGCCGTATGCGCGCCGGCCGCATCCCGACTACGGCGATGCGCGGCTACCCGCCTACGAGATGATCCGTTTTTCCGTGAATATCATGCGCGGCTGCTTTGGAGGCTGCACCTTTTGCTCTATCACCGAACACGAAGGACGCATCATCCAGAGCCGTTCCGAGGCGTCCATCATCAGTGAGATCGAGATGATCCGCGATACGGTCCCGGGCTTCACTGGAACGATTTCCGATCTGGGCGGACCGACCGCGAACATGTATCGCATGCACTGCAAGGAGGCGAAGATAGAGGCCGCATGCCGCCGCCTCTCCTGCGTGTTTCCGGATATCTGCGACAACCTCAATACCGACCATAAGCCGCTGATCCATCTCTACCGGCGCGCGCGCCAACTGCCCGGGGTCAAGCGCATCTTCGTCGCTTCGGGACTGCGTTACGACCTGGCGGTGCGTTCGCCCGAGTACATCAAGGAACTGGTGACTCATCACGTGGGCGGCTATCTGAAGATCGCGCCGGAACACACCGAGGCCGGGCCCCTCGGCGTCATGATGAAACCGGGCATCGCAACCTACGAAAAATTCAAGACCCTGTTCGAGCAGGCCTCGAAGGAGGCGGGCAAGGAGCAGTACCTGATCCCCTATTTTATTGCGGCACACCCCGGCACGACCGACACCGACATGCTGGAGCTGGCGTTGTGGTTGAAGCGCAACGACTTCCGTCTGGATCAGGTGCAGACTTTCCTGCCGGCGCCGTTGGCTCTGGCGACAGCGATGTACCACACCGGCCACAATCCACTGAAAAGAGTGCGGCGCGATAGCGCGCCGATGTCGGTTCCGAACGGGCTGCGGGTACGACGCCTGCACAAGGCTTTCCTGCGTTATCACGATCCGGCCAATTGGCCGCTGCTGCGCGAGGCGCTCCAACGCATGGGACGTTCCGATCTGATCGGCAACGGCAAACGGCATCTGATACCGGCGTGGCAACCAGCGGCGAGCGGTGGCAAGACGACTTCGCCGTCGCAGCCGCGAACTCACCGAGCGCGTACCGTGCCGGCAAAGCCGCGACGGCGGCGCTGAATCCACGCTAAACTTAGCCTATCCGCGATACGCGTTGGCGATACCGAATACGATGGTTTACATCGAATCAAAAATGGAAGATGCCGTCCTGCTGCTCGAGGCGGGGCGTAATGCTTGGCTGGACAACCTTGCGGTCGGCCGCACGGCGGCGGAGGTCGAACTGATTCGCCGCGCCATGGAGCTGGCGGAACGGGCGCATCACGAGCAGTTGCGGGCTTCCGGCGAACCCTATCTTGCCCACGCCATCGCCGTGGCCGACATCCTCGTCGGCTTGCGCATGGACCACGAGACGGTCGCGGCGGCGGTGCTGCACGATGTGGTTGAAGATACCAGTATCACGCTGGCCGATATCGAGACCGCATGCGGGCTGGCGGTGGCCCACCTGGTCGACGGACTGACCAAGATGAAAGTCATTCGCGAATATCAGGCGGCGGAGCAGGGCAAGAAAGAACAGGTCAAGGCGGAGAGTCTGCGCAAGCTGTTGCTGGCGATGGCCGAAGATGTCCGCGTGGTGCTGATCAAACTGGCTGACCGTTTGCACAACATGCGCACGTTGCAGCACCTGCCGGAATACAAGCAGCAGCGTATCGCCCGCGAGACGTTGGATATCTATGCGCCGTTGGCCAACCGGCTCGGCATTTGGCAGGTCAAATGGGAGCTGGAGGATTTGGCCTTCCGCTACTTGGAACCCATGGCCTACAAGGAGATCGCCAAGTCCCTGGATGAACGCCGCGTCGATCGCCAGCGCTACATCGACATGGTGACGCGGACGCTGCAACAGGAGCTGACGCAGGCCGGCATCAAGGCGGAAGTGAAAGGACGGCCGAAACACATTTACAGTATTTGGAAGAAGATGCAGCGCAAGGGGCTGAGTTTCCATGAACTGTACGATGTGCGCGCCGTGCGCATTCTGGTGAACACCATTCCCGACTGTTATCACGCCTTGGGCGTGGTACATACGTTGTGGCCGCACATCCCCAAGGAGTTCGACGACTACATCGCTACGCCGAAGGAGAACCGCTATCGTTCGATTCACACTGCGGTGGCCGGCCCCGGCGGCAAGACGGTGGAGGTGCAGATCCGAACCTTCGATATGGACAACGAATCGGAACTCGGTGTGGCGGCCCACTGGCGTTACAAGGAAGGCGGCAAGGGCAACCGCGACTTCGAGCAGAAGATCGCCTGGCTGCGTCAACTGTTGGAATGGAAGGACGAAGAGGGCAGCGCGGGCGATTTCATCGATCGCTTCAAGTCGGAAGTATTTCAGGATCGGGTCTACGTGCTGACTCCGCAGGGCGAAGTGGTGGACATGCCGCAGGGCGCGACGCCGCTCGACTTTGCCTACTACATCCATACCGAGGTGGGTAACCGCTGCCGCGGCGCCAAGGTGGATGGACGGATGGTGCCGCTTACCTATGAGCTGAAAAGCGGCGAGCAGGTGGAGATTCTGACCACGCGTCATGGCGATCCCAGCCGCGACTGGATTAACCCGCACCTCGGTTACCTGAAGACTTCACGCGCCTGTTCCAAGGTTCGTCACTGGTTCAAGCAACAGGCGGCGGAACGCAACATCAGCGGAGGGCGCGCCGTACTGGACAAGGAACTGCGGCGCCTCGGCGTATCGGATCAGTCCCTGGAGCAGATCGCGGCCCAATTCAGTCTGCCGCAGGTCGACGATCTGTTGGCGGCGATCGGCCGCGGCGACATCAATACCAGTCAGATCGCACGCGCGCTGCAAAAACAGGTGGTTCCGGCGCAAACGGAGGAACCGTCGCTGCCGCTTGCGTCGCCCAGAACCGAGCGACCAGGCGGCCGCAGCGATGTCCATGTGAGCGGCGTCGGCAATCTATTGACGACCATGGCGCGTTGCTGCAAGCCGGCACCGGGCGATCCCATCGTCGGTTACATCACACTGGGTCGCGGCGTGACCATTCATCGCAGCGATTGCCGCAACGTGCTCAAATTGCCGCCGGAAAAGCGCATTCGCCTGGTGGAAGTCGCTTGGGGGACTCAGGCGCGCAAGACCTACCCGGTGGATATCGAGATATTGGCCTTCGATCGACAGGGACTGTTGCGGGATATCACTGCGGTGCTCTCCAACGAACAGGTGAACGTGATCGGCGTCAACACCACTACCGATAAGAATGAACACAGTGCCCACATGTCACTCACCGTGGAGGTAGGCAACATCGACGAGCTTGCCCGCGTTCTCGGCCGCATCAGTCAGTTGCCGAACGTGACGGAGGCGCACCGCCGTGTTTGAGCGGCCAGTACGCAGCCGCGGCGGGCGGGATATCGGCACGTTATGCCGACCGTTGTCGTATCTGAATTGAATCGTTTTTGACTCCCGATGCAGTTCGACTCCCTCCTGCTGTGCGGTACGCTGCTGCGGCGCTACAAGCGGTTTCTGGCCGACGTCCGGCTGGCGGACGGTTCGGTACTGACCGCCCATACCCCTAACACCGGCTCGATGCTGGGGTGTTCGGAACCGGGCAGCCGGGTTTGGCTGCGTGATGCGGACAACCCGAAACGCAAGTACCGCTACGCATGGGAGCTGGTGGAAAACGACGACGGCGTACTCATCGGGATCAATACCGGCATCGTCAACCGGCTGGTGCGCGAAGCGATTGACAGCGGTGCGATAAGCGAACTGCAGGGCTATGGGGCGATACGGCAGGAGGTCGCCTATGGCACCGAGGGCAGTCGCATCGATCTATTGCTGGAGGACGACGGCCGGCCGCCCTGTTACGTGGAGATCAAAAACGTGACGGCGGCGGATGGCGCCGGCAACGCCATATTCCCCGATGCGGTCAGCAGTCGCGGCAGCAAGCATCTGCGCGAACTGATGCAGGTCGTGGCGGCGGGCGGGCGCGGCGTCATCTTGTTCTGTGTGCAGCGCGGGGACGTGCGGCAGGTGCGGCCGGCGGACGCGATCGACCCGCTCTACGGAGAGACCTTGCGCCGGGCAATCGCCGCCGGTGTCGAAGCCCTGGCCTACGGCGCAGAGGTCA
This sequence comes from Proteobacteria bacterium UBA3588, assembly GCA_002376325.1. Classification (GTDB taxonomy): domain Bacteria; phylum Pseudomonadota; class Gammaproteobacteria; order Thiohalomonadales; family Thiohalomonadaceae; genus Sulfurivermis. Next base: position 12,015 of record DFMR01000064.1, read on the forward strand.
CCCCGGAGGGGGTGACTCTGTGCCGCGCGTTGCCGGTGGTCTGCGCGTGAACTCCAGCGCTCTGTTGCGGGCAGCGTGCGGTCTGTACCGCACGTTCGGTTTGATGCGTAGCGTGGTGCGGCGGCTCCGCCCGATGCAGCCAGATGTTCCGTTTTCCGCAGAAAGTTCCGCGTCCTTCGCGGTTGATTTTCTCTCTTGCGCCATGAGTCCGGCAGCGTTTTAGCCGCGATTATGGTTTAATGTGCGACCATGTTTCGACCACTGACACTCTATATCGGCCTGCGCTACACCCGCGCCAAGCGGCGCAACCACTTCATCTCCTTTATCTCTCTGGTTTCCATGCTCGGCATCGCCCTTGGCGTTACCGTGCTGATCACGGTGTTGTCGGTGATGAATGGTTTCGAGCATGTGTTGCGCGATCGGATTCTGGGGATGACGGCACATGCCACCATCAGCGGCTATGGCGGCACCTTGAACGACTGGCAAAAGGTGGAACCCTGGGTACGCGGGCAGCCGCACGTAGTCGGCGCCGCCCCCTATATTCAAAAAGAAGGCATGCTGATCGAAGGGGATCGGGTCAGCGGCGTCTTTATCAGCGGTATATCGCCCAAGTATGAACCGACTGTCTCCGACGTCGGCCGCAAGATGATATTGGGGTCGCTCAACGATCTGCACCCGGGTGGCTTCGGCATCGTATTGGGGGTGGACCTGGCGGAGCAGTTGGGAGTGATGGTCGGCGACAAGGTCACCCTGGTGACGCCCACCGCCAACGTTACCCCGATGGGTGTTCTGCCGCGACTCAAGCGTTTTACCGTGGTCGGTATTTTCGAAGTGGGCATGTATGAGTACGACAGCGGCATGGCGCTGATCGACCTCCACGACGCGCAGACGCTGTTCCGCATGCCGGGTGAGGTGACCGGCGTGCGGCTCAAGCTCGACGATATGTTCCGGGCGCCCTGGATCGTACGTGAGCTGGCGAAAAAACTGCCCGGCAGCCATCGGGTGAGCGACTGGACCCAGCAGCACGCCAACTTCTTCCGCGCGGTGAGCACGGAAAAGACCGTCATGTTCGTTATCCTGTTATTGATTGTGGCGGTGGCCGCATTCAACATCGTCTCCACCCTGGTGATGGTGGTGACCGACAAACGCGCCGACATCGCCATCCTGCGCACCCTCGGACTGTCGCCGCGCGGGGTGATGGGGGTATTCATGGTGCAGGGTACGATGATCGGTTTTATCGGTACGCTGCTGGGGATCGTCGGCGGCGTGACCCTGGCGCTTAATGTGGAGACCGTGGTGCCGGCTATCGAGCATCTGTTCCACGTCCAGTTCCTGCCCGCCAGCGTCTATCAAATCAGCGAACTGCCGTCACAGTTGCACTGGCATGACGTGGTGCGTATCGGTGTGGTCTCGTTCCTGCTGAGCACCGTTGCAACGATCTATCCCGCGTGGCGCGCCTCGCGTACCCAACCGGCCGAGGCATTGCGCTATGAGTGACCGCGGACAGCCGGCAGTCGCCTGTCACGGCTTGTGCAAGACCTTCACCGAGGGACCGCAACCGGTGGAGGTGCTGCGCGGCATCGACCTGGCGGTGGCGCAGGGCGAGCGGGTGGCGGTGGTCGGCACTTCCGGTTCCGGCAAGAGTACCCTGCTACACCTGTTGGGCGGGTTGGAACTGCCCAGCGCCGGACGGGTGGAAGTGGCGGGCCAGGATATGGCGGCGCTGAGCGAGGCCGGCCGCGGCCGGCTACGCAACGCGGCGCTGGGATTCGTCTATCAGTTTCACCACCTGTTGCCGGAGTTTACCGCGCTGGAGAACGTGGCCATGCCGCTGCTGATCGGCGGCATGGCACCGCCGGCGGCTGCCGCCAAGGCGGCGGCACTGCTGCAACGGGTGGGGCTCGGACAGCGCCTGGAGCACAAGCCGGGCGAACTGTCGGGCGGCGAACGCCAGCGCGCCGCCATCGCTCGCGCCCTGGTCACCGAGCCCAAGTGTGTGTTGGCCGACGAGCCCACCGGCAACCTGGATCAGCAGACGGCGGAGCAGGTCTACGGCTTGATGCTGGAGCTGAACGAGGAGTTGCGGACCAGCTTCGTCGTGGTCACCCACGACATGCGCCTGGCGGAACGGATGCAGCGCATTCTGCGCTTGGAAGGCGGCCGCCTGGCAGGGACCGTCTAGCGGTTCACGGCTGCGGCGGCGGGGTATCCTGCCGCTGGCGCCGGGCGCGTCGCTTCTGCTCCAGTTGCCGCACGATGTTCAGGCGCCACAGGCCGCGAATGACCCCATAGCCCAGGGTGGCGCTGATGCTGCCGACCACGAAACAGCCGAGCAGAAACGGTTGCCAGATGGTGGACAGTTCGGTCATCAGCCAGCCGCTGGAGAGGGCGAAATGGAATTTGCCGGGGGGCGTACGCAGCAGCCAGGCGCCGACCTTGTAGCAGGAGTAGAACATCGGCGGCATGGTGACCGGGTTGGTCAGCCACACCAGCGCCACCGACAGCGGCAGGTTGACGCGAAAGGCGATGGCACCGGCGGCGGCCAGCACCATCTGAAACGGTACCGGCACGAAGGCCATGAACAGGCCCACCGCAAACGCGCCGGAGGCAGAGCGTCGATTCAGGTGAAACAGGTTGGGGTCGTGCACCAACGGGCCGAAGATGCGCAGGTATTTATGCTCACGGATTGCGCGCGGGTCCGGCATGAAGCGCTTCAATAGTTTTTTCGGCATAATCGGAAAGGCGCAGGTCCGTTTGGGAGAGGGAAGCGGATCCTATTATCCATTAACGGCTAGGGACAGGGAACATGGTCACAGGGACGCTGGCCTTTCTCGCAGGCATTCTCCTATTTCATCAGTCGGCAGTGCCGCCTCCGTGGTGGGCAGCGGGAGCCGCCGTGCCGCTGTTGGCGCTGGCGTGGCGATTGCGGCCGGTGGGGCGGCGCCCGGCACTGATGGTCGCTGCGGTCACCGCCGGCTATCTGTGGACCTGGGGTTGCGCCGTGCCGTTGCTGCATGCGGGCGTGCCTGCGGCGTTGGAAGGGCGCGACCTGTGGCTGGAAGGGGTGGTGAGTGCGTTGCCGGAAGCGCAGGCGGAGCGCGTCCGGTTTCAATTCGATAGCGTCGCGCTGCAGCGAAACGGGGTGGCGTTGGCGCCGCCGGGACGGGTGCTGTTGAGTTGGTACGGGAGCGCCCCGCCGTTGCGCGTCGGTCAGCGCTGGCGCTTGCAGGTGCGGCTGCGGCGGCCGCACGGCATGGCCAATCCGGGCGGCTTCGATTACGAACGGTGGCTGTTCCAACGGCACATCCGCGCCACCGGCTATGTGCGACCGCACCGGGCCGTGCTGTTGCAACCGCAGACAGGCCAATTCCCGTTACAGCAGTTGCGGCAGCGGTTGCGCGACCGCTTACGGGCGGACCTCGGTCAACGGCCGATGGCAGGGATCGTCACCGCACTGGCGCTGGGCGACCGGCAGGGCATCGGCCGCGACCAGTGGCGGGTGTTCAGTGCCACCGGCACGACGCACCTGGTCGCAATCTCCGGTCTGCACATCGGCATCGTCGCCGGGCTGGTGCTGTTCCTGGTCCGCTGGGGTTGGGCCTGGTCGCAGCGTCTGGCGTTGTGGCTGCCGGCGCCCAAGGCCGCCGCGGCCGCGGCGCTGACGGCGGCGACGGGTTACGCCGCCCTGGCCGGTTTTTCGGTGCCGACCCAACGCGCACTGATTATGTTGGCCGTGGCGCTGGCGGCGCTGTGGTGGCAACGCCCGCTACGGCCGGCACGTACCCTGGCCCTCGCCCTGCTGTTGGTGCTGCTGGCCGACCCGTTGGCGCCGCTGGCGCCGGGGTTCTGGCTCTCCTATGGCGCGGTGGCGTTAATCGTTTACGGTATGGGCGGACGGCTGGCGCCGACCGGCTGGTGGTGGCGCTGGGGTCGGGTGCAATGGCTGGTGGCGCTGGGGCTGGCCCCGCTGCTCGCGCTGTGGTTTCAACAGGTGCCGTTGATCGCGCCCCTGGCGAATCTGTTGGCGGTGCCGTGGGTGACCCTGCTCACCGTGCCGTTGACGCTGCTGGGAACGGTTGCAGCGGCGCTGCTGCCGGCGGCGGCGCCGCTGTTGTTGGCCGCCGCGTGCCACACCCTGGATATTTTATGGTGGTTCCTGTCGCACCTGGCGGTGCTGCTGCCGCAACGGTGGGGCGCGTTTGCGCCGCTCCCGTGGACCATGGTGCCGGCGCTGGTGGGTCTGGCGTGGTTGCTGGCGCCGCGCGGCTGGCCGTCCCGCTGGCTGGGCATGCTGTGGCTGCTGCCCGCGTTGTTGGCGCGGCCGCCCGGTCCGGCACCGGGCGAGATGTGGTTGACCCTGCTCGACGTGGGGCAGGGGTTGGCGGCCGTGGTGCGTACTGCCGGCCACACCCTGGTATTCGATACCGGGCCACGCTACAGCGATCAGCTGGACGCCGGTAACGCGGTGATTGTGCCGTTCCTGCGCAGCCGCGGCATCGGCGAGGTCGACACGCTGCTGGTCAGCCACGGCGATATGGACCATATCGGCGGGGCCGCGTCGCTGCTGGCGTCGATACCGGTGGGGCATATCGTCACCGGCGTGCGGCGCTGGCGTCTGCGGCAGCCGGCGCAAAGCTGCCGCGCCGGCATGGCCTGGCACTGGGATGGGGTACTGTTCCAAATGCTCTATCCCCCGCCGGGTGACGGCAGCGGCGGCAACGACCGCTCCTGCGTGCTACGGGTGAGCGCTGCCGGCGGCAGCGTGCTGCTGCCCGGCGACATAGAGTGGCCGGCCGAGGAGGAGCTGTTGCGGACGGCGCCGCAGCGCCTGCGCTCGACCGCCCTGGTGGCGCCGCATCACGGCAGCAACACCTCCTCGACTTTGTCTTTCGTGACCGCGGTGGCACCGCGCTATGTGGTATTTGCGGTAGGGTATCGCAACCGCTACGGATTCCCCGCCCGCCGGGTGGTGGCGCGCTATCGCGCAGTCGGCGCACGGCTGCTGGATACGGCCTCCGGCGGGGCGACCACCATACGGTTCGGCGCCGGGCAGCCGACGGTCGAGCGCTACCGGCAGCGGTCGCACCACTATTGGTACGCCGAGTGATGCGGCGGCGTTTCGCAAGCGGGCCACATTTGCTACAGTGTGGCCACTTTTTTCCTTAGCCAGAGAAGGACATTCCGGGTGTTTGAAATCATTGTCGCCGGCGGTTGGCTCATGGTGCCGATTATCCTCTGCTCGATCATCGCCACGGCCATCATCGCCGAGCGATTTTGGAGTTTGCGCGCCGAGAAGGTGGTGCCGAAACAGCTCACGGCCCAGGTCTGGCAGTGGTATCACAGCGGTCAACTCAACGGCGAACGGCTCAAAGGTATCGAGCAAAGCTCGGGCCTGGGCAAGATGCTGGTGACCGGGATCGCGAACATGCGCTACGGCCGCGAGATAATGAAGGAGCGAATCGAGGATACCGGCCGCTACGTGATCCACGATCTGGAGCGCTACCTGACCGCCCTCGGCAGTATCGCTGCGGTCGCTCCCTTACTTGGCCTGCTCGGTTCGGTTACCGGCCTGATGAAGGTGTTCAGCGCGGTGACCCGGCATGGCGTCGGTAATCCCCAAGTGCTGGCCGGCGGCATTTCCGAGATCATGGTCGCGACCGCCGCCGGTCTGGTGGTGGCCATCCCCAGCGTGATTTTCTACCGCTATTTTCAGCGTCGCGTGGACGATCTGGCGATCACCATGGAACAGGAGGTGCTCAAGCTCATCGACGCCGCACACGCCGAGAGCACCGCCGCCGCGGCGGCGGGGCAGGAGTAGGCGATGCAGCTGCGGCCGCGCCGGCGCGAAGAACCGGAAATCGTCGTCATCCCGCTGATCGACGTGCTGTTGATGTTGCTGATCTTTTTCATGGTGGCGACCACCTTCAACCGCATGGGTGCGCTGAACATCGTGTTGCCCGAGGCGGACAGTTCGGCCGCCGTACACCAACACCGTTCCGTCGACATCAGCATCGATGCCGATGGCCGCTATTACGTCAACCGACAGGAAGTGATTAACACCGAGTTGGATACCCTCAAGCAGGCTATCGCCAAGGCTGCCGGCGACGACGCCACCCCGCAGATCGTGCTGCAGGCCGATCGTCGCACCCAACTGCAGGCCGTGGTGCGCGCCATGGACGCGGCGCGCCAGCTGGGCTTCGTACACATCACCTTCGCCACCAGCCAGCCTCCCGAGGGGCAGTAGGAGCGATGTCGACCATTCCATTGAGCGGCGAGTCGCTTACCCTCTACCGTCGTCTGCTTCATTACGTCAAACCGCACTGGCGCGTGTTCGGCGCGGCGTGCATCGGTCTGGCGGCCGGCGCCGCGACCCAGGGCGCCTTCGCGGCGTTGATCAAGCCGATGATGGACGGTACCTTCGTCCAGCGCGACCCGACGGTGATCAAATGGACGCCGGTGGTGATGATCGCACTGTTCCTGGTCAACGGCCTCGCCAGCTACAGCGCGTCGTATGGCATGAGTTGGGTGGCGCGGGGTGTCATCAAGCGGATTCGCGGCGACATGTTTGAACGACTGTTGCACCTGCCGGTCACCTTCTTCGACAACGCCGCCGCCGGCAACCTCATCTCCAAATTGATCTACGACGTGGAGCAGGTGTCGATGGCGACCACCGAAGCGATTTCGGTATTGATCCGCGATACCCTGACGATCATCGCGTTGTTGTTCTGGATGTTCTATTTGAACTGGCAGCTGGCGATTATCCTGTTGATCGGCGCACCGGTGATCGCCAAAGTGATCAACACCATCAGTCGCCATGCCCGGCGCTACAGTTCGCGCATCCAGAACTCGGTGGGCGACGTGGCGCATGTGGCGGAGGAGGCGATCGAAGGGCAGCGCGTGGTCAAGACCTTCGGCGGCCAGGGGTACGAGATGGGGCGTTTCGACGAAGCCAATGAGCGCAACCGACGCCTGACCATGCGCCTGGAGGCCAATGTCGCCGCCAGCGTACCGCTGGTGCAGTTTATCGCGGCGATTGCCTCTGCCGGCATCATTTACGTTGCCACCTCGGGCCCGATGTTGCACAAGATCAGCTCCGGTGCCTTCGTCTCGTTCCTGGCGGCGATGATGATGATGTACGGACCGACCAAGCGGTTGACGCGCATTACCGTGGTGCTGCAACGCGGTATCGCTGCGGCCTCCAGCATCTTCTCGTTTCTCGACACGTCGCCGGAAAGCGACGCCGGGACACACAGTGTGAAGCGTTGCCGCGGCGAGGTGGAGTACCGCGCCGTCACTTTCGGCTATGCGCAGGAGATGGGAGCGGTACTGCACGACATCGACCTGAAGATTGCGGCCGGCACCACGGTGGCGCTGGTCGGGCGCTCCGGCAGCGGTAAATCCACGATGGTGAGCCTGCTGCCGCGTTTCTACGACGTCCGTCAGGGGCAGATCTTGCTGGACGGTGTCGACCTGCATGATATCGCGCTGGAAAATTTGCGCGACCAAATCGCCCTGGTCAGCCAGCACATCGTGCTATTCAACGATAGTATCGCCAACAACATCGCCTATGGCCGTTTGAAAGGGGCCGGCCGCGACGCGGTCGAACGCGCCGCCGAGGCCGCCCATGCGATGGAATTCATTCGCGAGCTGCCCGCTGGTCTGGACACCATGGTGGGGGAGAACGGCGTGCTGCTCTCCGGCGGCCAGCGTCAGCGTCTGGCCATCGCGCGCGCACTGCTGAAGGATGCACCGATCCTGATACTCGACGAAGCGACCTCGGCGCTCGACACCCAGTCGGAACGGCACATCCAGCAGGCCCTGGAGGCGCTGATGCGCAACCGTACCACGCTGGTGATCGCACACCGCTTGTCGACCATCGAAAATGCCGACTGCATCGTGGTGATGGACAAGGGATGCATCGTCGAGGTCGGACGCCACCAGGAACTGCTGGCACAGGACGGCCGTTATGCGGCATTGCACCGCTTGCAGTTCCGCGACGAACCGTCCGCCGCCGTGGTCGAATGAACGGCGCCGAGGCGCTACGATGAAACGCCTCGACCACTATTGGTACAGCCTCAATCCGATCGCCCTGCTGCTGGCGCCGTTGGCGTGGCTGTTTTGCCTGCTGGTGCGGCTGCGCATGCTGGCATACCGGCGCGGCTGGGCGCATAGCCGACGCTTCGCGGTACCGCTGATC
>DFMR01000176.1 GCA_002376325.1 Proteobacteria bacterium UBA3588
TGCCGCCGGCCAAGTTCGTGTTCGACGACGACGATCGGCGCGGCATGGCGGTGGACTCGATGGTGTCCGGCGGCTGCATCATCTCCGGCGGCAGGTTGCGTCACTCGCTGCTGTTTTCCAATGTTCGTGTCAAGTCCTATTCGTATGTGCAGGATTCGGTCATTCTTCCCGATGTGACTATCGGTGAGCGTTGCCGCATCCGTAAGGCGGTGATTGATCGCGGCTGCATCATTCCCGACGGCACGGTAATCGGCGAAAACCTCGAGCAGGACGCGAAGCGCTTTCACGTAACGCCGAACGGCGTGGTGCTGGTGTGCCCGGAAATGCTCGGACAAGAGATATATCATGTCCGTTGACCAACCCCTGAAGGTGGTGCTGTGCTGGCACATGCACCAACCGCAATATTTCGATCTGGAGAGCGGCCAGTACCAACTGCCGTGGACCTATCTGCACGCCATCAAGGACTACGTCGACATGGCCGCGGTGATCGAGACCACGCCGGGCGCGCGCGCGGTGGTCAATTTTGCGCCGACGCTGCTGGAGCAGCTCGACGACTACGCGCAGCAGGTACGGGCGTACCTGCGTGACGGCGCACCGCTGCATGATCCGCTGTTGGCNNATCGATAGGTTCCCCCACTATCGCCTGTTGGCGGATATCGCTGAATGCATCGATGACGCACCACGTAAATCGCTGTATATGAACTCGCAGTATCTGGTCGACCTGCTGATGTGGTATCACTTGGCATGGCTCGGCGAAACGGTGCGGCGCAATGACAGCCGCGTACGCGATTTGATGGACAAGGGTAGCGGCTTTCTGCAACATGATCGGCATGTGCTGCTGGAGATCATCAGCGAGTTGCTGGATGGTGTGTTGGGCCGATATCGTGCATTGGCGCAAAGCGGGCGTATCGAGTTGTCGGTCTCGCCGTACGCTCATCCCATCGTACCGTTGCTGATTGATCTCGACTCCGCCCGTGAAGCGATACCCGATGCGCCAATGCCCCATCTGAGCGGTTACCCCGACGGAGAGGAGCGGGCGCGCTGGCATATCCGCGAAGGCATTCGCGTATTCGAGCAGCATTTCGGTATGAAACCGCGCGGCTGTTGGCCGTCGGAAGGCGGCGTCAGCACGCCGGCTGTCAAGCTGTTCGCCGAAGAGGGCTTTTCCTGGGTGGCGAGCGGCGAAGGGGTGTTGCGCAACAGCATGCGCCATTGCGGCATCGAGAACGGCGGTTGTATTCACCGCCCGTACCGCGTCGACGACGCGGATACCCACTGCTTCTTTCGCGACGATGGCTTGTCCGATCTGATCGGTTTCACCTACGCCAACTGGCATGGCGACGATGCGGTGAACAACTTGATTCACCATCTGGAAAACATCGCCGACGCCTGCGCGGACGAACCCGACAGAGTGGTATCCATTATTCTCGACGGCGAAAACGCCTGGGAATACTATCCGGAAAACGGCTACTATTTCTTGACGGCGTTATATCGCCGATTGGCGCAGCATCCAGCCATTGAGCTCACCACTTTCAGCGATTGCGTCGACGCCGGCCTGAAGCCGGCGCCGCTCAAGGAACTGGTTGCCGGCAGCTGGGTATACGGCACCTTTTCCACCTGGATCGGCGATGAGGACAAGAATCGCGCCTGGGATATGCTGGGCGACGCCAAACATGCCTTTGATGCCGCAGTGGCCGCCGGCCGCTTGAGCGGCGCGCAGCTGCACGATGCGCAAAGGCAGTTGGGAGTATGCGAAGGATCGGATTGGTTTTGGTGGTTCGGCGACTACAATCCTTCCGATTCCGTGCGGGACTTTGACCGCCTCTATCGTTTGCAGCTGGCCCGCCTGTATCAAATGATCGGCGCAGAGCCGCCGGAACTGCTGACGCATGTAATATTCCACGGCGGAGGTGCACCGCAAGTGGGCGGCGTCATGCGTCGCGGTAAAGAAGCCCATTAAAAAAGGGAATGAATGGAACAAGTCAAAGCGCATACGCCGCTGCAACAACGCCAGGCGGGCATATTGCTGCATCCAACTTCGTTGCCGGGGCCATGGCATTGCGGCGATCTTGGCGCCGAAGCATATCACTTTGTCGATTTTCTGCAGGCGGCCGGTCAGCGGGTATGGCAAGTGTTGCCGTTGGGACCGACACAGGACGATCTTTCTCCGTATCAAAGTCCTTCTGCCTACGCCGGCAATCCCGAACTGATCAGTATCGAGGCGTTGTTGCAATCGGGCTGGCTCGATGTTGAGCCGGTGCCGGTTACGATGCCGCACGCGAAGCGCGAGTTGATCGCGCGGGCATGGCGGACCTTCGACGCCCGCGCCGATACGGCCGGCCGTGATGAGTTGCAGCGCTTCATTGGACACACGGCGTACTGGCTGGAAGACTATGCGCTGTTTCGCGTCATCAAAAATGTCCAGCAGGGGAAGCCGTGGAACGAATGGCCGGTGCAGCTGCGTGATCACGATGCCGCGGCATTGCAACGGCTTGCGGACGACCATGCGGACGAACTCGCCGTGGTGCGTTTCGAGCAGTTCCTGTTTTTCCGCCAGTGGTTTGCATTGAAGCATTATGCAAACGAACACGGTGTGGCGATCTTCGGCGACATGCCCATCTTTGTCGCCCACGACAGCGCCGACGTTTGGTCGCAACGCAACTGTTTTGATCTCGACGAATGCGGCCGGCCGCTGGTGGTCGCCGGCGTGCCGCCGGACTATTTCTCCGCCACCGGTCAACGTTGGGGCAATCCGCAATACGACTGGGAATGGATGGAGGCCGACGGTTTTCGCTGGTGGTTGCAGCGGTTCGAAGGACAGTTGTGGATGTTCGATCTGCTGCGCATCGATCATTTTCGCGGGTTCGAGGCCTATTGGGAAATTCCTGCGCATGAGGAGACTGCAATGAACGGGCGCTGGGTCAAGGCGCCCGGCGATGCGTTGTTTGCGGTATTGCAGCGGCGTATCGATCCGTTGCCGGTGGTTGCCGAAGATCTCGGAATCATTACTGCGGAAGTGAATGCGTTACGCCGGAAATATGCGTTGCCCGGCATGAAGATTCTGCAGTTTGCCTTCGATGGCGGTGCCGCCAATCCCTATCTGCCCCACAACCACCGCCGCAACAGCGTTGTCTATACGGGCACCCATGACAACGATACCACCGTCGGCTGGTACGATTCGCTGACCGCAGAGCTGCAACTGCAGGTGGCTGAGTATTTCGGCAAACCGGGCGAGGCGATGCCTTGGCCGCTGCTGCGGGCGGCCTACGCGTCGGTAGCGAAATTGGCGATGGCGCCGTTGCAGGATGTGTTGGGGCTGGACGGTACACACCGCATGAACACTCCGGGCACCAGTACAGACAACTGGCGCTGGCGTTTCAGTTGGGAGATGGTTCCTGCGGATTTGGCGCCGCGTTTGCGACGGCTAACGACGCTATACGGACGTTAGCGCTCCAAATTGTGACTCCCATAGCAGTCACACCCCCGCATAGCCGATAAGTTCCATAGTAGGTATTCAGGCGGCATGCGTGCCGCCCTTATCCGTCGTTAGGGAGGTGGCTATGTCGTTTCATGACGTTTTGTTCGTGGTGCCGTCCTCACCACTGTTTTCCGTGGTTATCTGGTTGGTGTTGCTTGTTGCCGCGCTTTACCTGGCGCGACCGGCGGCACACCGTGCCATCCGGGCCTTATCGCTGGTGTTGCACTCCGCCTGTCGCCTGGCGGCGCACTCGGCGATGCAGGCGGAACAGAAGCTGCGGCAGCGAAACAGCGAGGTACTGCTGGCGGCGGGCCGCGAGGCGGCGGAGCGTGTGGTGGAACGCGAGTTCGAGCGCATCGACGCGGCGGTGCGCCGTGACCTTGCGGAATACCCGGCGTTGCAGCGCGAACTGAGCGAGGCGGTGAATCGCATCGAGCAGGACTACCAGGACAGCAGCGAGGTGCCGCCGGAACCGCCGGCGTGGGCCAAGGTGGTGGAATCGGTGGCCAAGATTGCGCCGAAAGAGCCGATCATCGTCGAGGTGTTGGAGGATATCCATCAGTCGATGGTGCGTGGCCAGCGTGATGCCGTTGCGCAATATCGTGTCGACAATAATAAGCGCCACCGTATCCTGCACAGCATGATGCCGTTGTGGCGTAAGGTGGCGCGCGTGGTGGGCGACATGGATGGTCGCGTGACGCGGCTGCTGGAGCGCTCCACCAGCATCGACCGCCATATGGAACATTACGAAGAGGTCGTACGCGGCAGCAACCGTGCCGAACGCATGCTGTCGTCGTCGTCGTTGACGCAGTTCTTCATCGCCGGTTTCGTCCTTGCCATCGCCGTCGGCGGCGCTGCCATCAACTTCCATCTCATCGCACGGCCGATGCAGGAGATGGTGGGGGGCAGCAGCTATATCATGGGTTACAAGGTGGCCAATATCGCGGCATTGGTGATCATTCTGGTGGAGGCCACCCTCGGTCTGTTCCTGATGGAGTCGCTGCGCATCACCCGCCTGTTTCCGGTGATAGGTGCGCTGGACGATCGGATGCGGGTGAAGATGATCTGGGCGACGTTCGTGATGCTGCTGTTGTTGGCCAGCATCGAGGCCGGTCTCGCATTCATGCGTGAGAAGCTGTCGCAGGATGACGCCGCTCTGTTGGCCTCGCTGATGAGCAACCACGCGACGGTTACGTCTGCAGCCACGGCCAGCGTCGTCGCCAGCAGTCAATGGATCACTACGGCGGCACAGATGGGGATGGGCTTCATCTTGCCGTTTGTGCTCACTTTCGTTGCCATCCCACTGGAATCATTCGTGCATTCTTCCCGTACCGTACTCGGTCTGCTCGGCCAGGCAGTGCTGCGCACCCTGGCATTTCTGATGCGGTTGCTCGGCAATATCTCCCGCTACGGTGGCGCCATGCTGATTCGTCTTTACGATCTCTTGATCTTTCTGCCGTTGTGGGTCGAAGAGCGGATGAAAATGCGCAAGGATAACGCTCTGCCCGTTGCGTCGGATGCGGCGACGGAGGGGCGGTCATGAAACGCCGGCTCTGGCTTTGGCTGCCGTTGCTGACCCTGCTGTTGACCGGTTGCGGCGACAATGTGTCTCATACCCGCGGCGTCTATCTGCTGCTCGATACTTCCGGCACCTACACCCAGGAGCTGGACAAGGCGCAGCACATCATCAATTTCGTGCTGGCGAAGCTCAATCCAGGCGATTCGTTCGCGGTGGCGCGGATCAACACCGCCAGTTTCACCGAGAAGGATATCGTGGCAGCCATCACCTTCGACGGGCAGCCGAGCAAGGCCAACCTGCAAAAACGCATGTTCCGCGACAAGATCGACCGCTTCGTCAAGGGGGTCAAACCGAGTGGCTACACCGATATCACCGGCGGTCTCCTGCAGGCGATCGAATTCCTCAACGAGCAGGGTGCGGGCCGCAAGACCATCCTGATTTTTTCCGATCTGCAGGAAGACCTGGCAAAGGGCTACATCCGCAAGCGGATACCGCTGAAGCTGAAAGGCTTCGACGTGGTGGCGCTCAATGTCACCAAGCTGCACAGCGATAACGTGGACCCACTCAAATATATGGGCCGCCTGGCCTACTGGAAGAAGCGGGTCGAGGCGGGCGGCGGTCACTGGCGCGTGGTCAACGACCTGGAACGGCTCGACACCCTGTTGCAGAATTGAACGGCGATGAGGACGGGGAGTGGCGCTTCCCGCCCGCCTTGGTGTTATAGTATGGCGTGCTCAACCTGCTGAGAGATCGCCATGTACATCTTGGTCATCGAGGATAATCCCGATTTAGTCGCCAATCTCTACGACTATCTGGAACGACACGGACACACCATCGACGTCGCCTACGACGGTAGCAGCGGGCTGCGCTTTGCGCAGGAGCGGCGTTACGATGTCATGGTCTTGGACCTGATGTTGCCGGGAATGGACGGGCTCGATGTCTGCCGCCACCTGCGCGAAGCGGGACGCGACACACCGGTGCTGATGCTGACGGCGCGCGATACCTTGAAATCGAAACTCGACGGTTTTGCCGTGGGGGCCGACGACTATCTAATCAAGCCGTTTGCGCTGCAAGAGCTGGAGGCCCGCCTGACTGCCCTGGTGCGCCGCGCTCGCGGCGAGACGGTGGAGCGGCCTTTGCAAGTGGCGGATCTCAAGTTCGATCCGGCGCTGATGCGCATTGAGCGCGGTGGCCGCGTCATCGAGTTGCCGCCGATCCCTCTGACCATCCTGCGTATGCTGATGCGGCAGTCGCCGCGGGTGGTGCGGCGGCGCGAGATAGAGCAGGAAGTGTGGGGCGATTCGCCGCCCGACAGCGACGCATTGCGCGCCCACATGCACCTGCTGCGCAACGCCATCGACAAGCCGTTTGAAAAGCCGCTGTTGCGCACCGTGCGCGGCACCGGTTATCAAATAGCCGATCCGGATGAGGTTTAAGCACGGTCTACGCTATCGCGTAGCGCTGTCATTCGCCCTGTTCGGCGGACTGGTCAGCGTGCTGCTTGCCATCGGCCTCTATATCGCCTCCCACGACCTGGAAGAGCGTCTCATCGATCAGACGCTCAATTCCGAGTTGCAGGATTATATCGCCCGTCACGAGCGTAACCCCACGTCGATTCCTCAGGCCACCGCCACCATTCGCAGCTATGTGCGTGGCCCCGGCGGCCTCGCGGCAAACCTGCCTCCGTCGCTGGCGTCGCTGCAACCCGGCACCCAGCATGTGGAGCTCAAAGGCACCCCCTATCGCGCCATCGTCGCCGATCGCGGCAACCTGCGTTATTACGTTCTGTTCAGCGAGGTGATGCTGCAGCGGCGCGAACGCAGCTTCATGGCGTTCCTCGCCACCGGCGTGGTGGTGATGTCGGTGTTGGCGGCGGCCGTCGGGCTGTGGCTGACCGGCCGGGTGATCGCCCCTGTGACGCAGCTCGCCGAGCGGGTTCGCGGCCTCAATCCGGAGCTGCGGACCGAGCCGCTGGTGAGCTTCTATCCGGACGATGAGGTGGGCGAGCTGGCGGCCAGCTTCGACCACTACCTGGAGCGGTTGCAGGATTTCATCGAGCGCGAACGCGCCTTCACCGGCGACGTCAGTCATGAGTTGCGCACCCCGCTGGCGATCATCGCCGGGGCGGCGGAGGTGCTGTTGGGCGATCCCAACCTGACCGATTCTGCGCGCGAGCGGATCAAGCGTATAGCGCGCGCCTCGAGCGAGATGACCGAACTGACTTCGGCCCTGCTGGGACTGGCGCGCGAGACCGAAGGCGCGATGCCGCCCGGTGGCGCCTGTTCGGTGGAGGAGGTGCTGCGCGATGTGGTGGATAAGCTGTCGGTGTTGCTGCAGAAGAAGCCGGTGGCCGTCGAGCTTGATATCCGGGCGCGGCCGCAGTTGCAGGTGGAGAAGGCCATGTTGGCCATTGTGCTCGGCAATATCGTGCGCAATGCCTTCTCTTTCACCGAGCGTGGAAGCATCCGCATCCAGTTGGCCGCCGACAGTGTCTGCGTCGAGGATACCGGCAGCGGAATCCGTCCGGAAGAGATCAAGCGCGTATTCCAGCGCTACTACCGCGGCAGCGGCAGCGCCGGGGCAGGCATCGGCCTGTCGTTGGTTAAGCGCATCTGCGACCGCTATCGGTGGAACGTGAGCCTGGCCAGTACCGAGGGTAGCGGCACCCTGATCCGACTCGACTTCACCCCGCTGGTATCGAGCCACAATCAGGATATCCTGCCTGTTTCGCTCGATGACTAGAATTTATCTCAAAAATATAAAGGCGATGAATCGACCATGGGGACCACAGCTAACCGAGGTCCAATGTCCTGACTACCCCTTGTGCACCCGTGTTCCCCGTGGTTGATACTGTTGTTTTGAATGTTGAGGTGGCTCGTAGTGCGAGACCTCAAACCCACAGCATTGCCCCCATTTCGAATCGATGACTGAGCAGTTCATGGTGGGGATAGGCGCGCAGTTTGTAATATTGCATCCCCGGCAGCAGCGGGCGCATATCGAGGTGATAGAGGGTATCGCCGTTGCTGTCGATCCCCTGATAGCCGAGGGTGGAAGTGGCGCTGGTGATGAATTCACCCGCTTCGTTTTCGGTGCCGATCAGGCACTCGACGATGATATCTTCCGGTTGCAGGCCGTTTAGCTGCAGCGTCACCTCGATGGGGAGGGCTTCCCCGGAGTAGATCTGTTTCTGCACGTTGTCGTTGCGTACGATCTTCACCTGCGGCCAGGCTCTCTGGATTCGTTTCTTCCACGCCGCCAGCTCGGCCGCGCACTGCGCACCGTCGGCGGCAAACAGTTTGTGTTGGCGCCGTGCCGGGCCGTAATAGTCGCGGATGTAATCCATTACCATGCGTTGTGCGTTGAAGCTCGGTATCAGCGAGCTCATGGATACCTTGGATTTATTGACCCAGCCGGTGGAGTAGCCGTGGCCGTTGCGTTCGTAGTACAGGGGCGCCACGTGGTATTCGAGCAGGTCGAGCAGCTCGTTCGATTCCTCCTGGGCGCGGAAGGTCGCATCGTATTGCGGACCGTGCGGCGTGATCGCCCAGCCGTTGTCGCCGTTGTAGCCCTCGCCCCACCAGCCGTCGGTAATGCTGAGATTGATGACGCCGTTGATGCCGGCCTTCTGTCCCGATGTGCCGCTGGCCTCCAGCGGGTATTCGGGATTGTTCAGCCAGACGTCGACACCGGTGACCAGTTTGCGCGCCAGCTCCATGTCATAGTCTTCCAACAGAATGATGCGCCCTTCGAATTCGGGGCGGCGCGAATAGTCATAGATGATCTTGATCAGCTGTTGCCCCGGTTGGTCGTGCGGGTGGGCCTTGCCGGCAAACAGGATGATCACCGGCCGTTCGGGATTGTTCACTATCCGAGCCAGTCGCTCCGGGTTGGCGAACAGCAGGGTGGCGCGCTTGTAGGTGGCGAAGCGGCGCGCGAAGCCGACGGTAAGGATGTCGGTTTCGGTCGGACGCAGGTGACGCACCAAACGCTCCATCTGCGATTCGCTGACGCCGTTGCGCCGGTGCATCAGGGTGGCGCGATTGCGCGCCTCTTCCAACAGCTGCGATTTGAGCGTTTGCCGCAGGCTCCAGAAGGTGTGGTCGGGAATCGCCTCGATCTGTTCCCAGTACTGCCCATTGAGCAGTTCATTGCGCCAGCCGCCGCCGAGCTGAGCGTCCAGATGGTTGACCCATTCGCGCGCCAGGAAGGTCGGGACGTGCACGCCGTTGGTGACGTAGCCGATGGGGTTTTCCTGCGCCGGAGTCTGTGGCCAGATGTAGGACTCCATCTGTGCGGCGACGCTGCCGTGAATACGGCTGACGCCGTTGTGGAAGCGCGAGCCGTTCAGACCCAACGCCGTCTGGTTGAATCCCTGTGGATTGGACGGCGAGGCACCGAGGGCAAGGAAGCGCTCTTCACTGGTGTTGAGTTCCTGCAGGTAACCGCCGAAATACTCGCGCATCAGGTGATGGGGGAATATGTCATGGCCTGCCGGGACCGGCGTGTGGGTGGTGAACACGGTACCTGCGGCGACCAGTTCCAACGCACTGTCGAAATCCAACCCGGCCGCCACCTTTTCGCGGATCCGTTCCAGTATCTGAAAGGCGGGGTGGCCCTCGTTGATGTGCCATACCGTCGGCGTGATCTCCAGCGCGCGCAGGGCGCGTACACCGCCGATACCGAGAACCATCTCCTGTTGGATACGGGTGTGAATGTCGCCGCCATACAACTGGTAGGTGATGGAACGGTCGTTTTCCTGATTGCTGGGCAGGTCGGAATCGAGCAGGTAGAGGCGGATATGGCCGGCCTTCGCTTCCCATACCTTGAGATCGACCCGCCGGTGCGGCAGATCGACAAACACGTGGACCTCTGCGCCGTGTTCGTCCAGGGCGGGGCAGACCGGCAGGTCGCGGAAATCGACCGGCTTATAGTGGGCGATCTGGTAACCGTTGCCGTCGATGGTTTGGTCGAAATAACCCTGACGGTAGAGCAGGCCTATGGCAACGAACGGCAGTCCCAGGTCGCTGGCGGCCTTGCAGTGATCGCCGGCGAGGATGCCGAGGCCGCCGGAGTAGATGGGGAAACTCTCGTGCAGGCCGAACTCGGCGCAGAAATAGGCAACCAAATCCTTGCGCGGGTCCAGGTAGGGCTCGATTTCGCTCTTCGCCTCCTCCTGTAGGTAGAGATCGTAGGAGGAAAGCACCCGGTTATAGTCCTGGACATAGATCCGATCCTGCGCCGCCTTCTCCAGCTTCTCCTGGGCGACCTGACGCAGGAACACCTTGGGATTGTGACCGCAGTGCTCCCACAGCACCATGTCGAGGCGCCGAAACAGTCCGCGTACTTGGCGGTCCCAGCTGTAATAGAGATCGTTAGCCAGTTCGGAGAGACGGGAGAGGCGCTGCGGAATCCTTGGCTGTACTTCCAATGAATAGCGTGTGCCGGGCATGAGACCAGACCTTGTATTTCCCAGGTGGCGGTGTCCAGTATAACCCCATCATTCCGGGGTTGGGTCAACACTGACCATAGCCGAGGCTGGTTAACGCTATGTGACGCTTTCTTCCAGCGCCGTGATCGCAGTGTAGGCGGCGGCAAAAGGGCGGTCGCTGCTGGTAATGTGCACCATCAGCCAGTCGCGCAGGGCGTGGATGCTCTTGGCGTCGAGGATGGAGTCGCCGTTCTCGATCTGATGGACGAAGCTGCGCAGTTCCGCCAGCAGCATATGGTGTTCGTCACGATGGGCGGCAAGATCGAGGTAGTCGATGGTCTCCATCAACTCCTCCTCGTGGCGGAAATGCACCACGGTATGCTGATAGAGGTGTCCCAACAACTCCAGCATGTCGTCGTGGGCCTCCGCCCCAATGTCGGAGCTGCTCAGCGCTGCAAGCCGGTTGAGCAAGTCGACCAGTTCCCGATGCTGCTCGTCGACCGACGGGATGCCGAGTTCAAGGGCGTCGCCCCATATGATAAATGCGGACATGGTCTCCCCCTCTTGGTTAACCATGTACTCATAGTAGACATCATGGATTGACCT
>DFMR01000197.1 GCA_002376325.1 Proteobacteria bacterium UBA3588
CCGACAGGCTCCTAGCGGCGGCGCGGCCCACGGCCGCCGCTGCGATTGTTGCTCTGCGCGCAAAAGTGAATGCACAGTTCGGCGGTTGTTCGCCCCTGCCCCTTCCCCAATACTCCCGGCCAACCACTCCCCGGCGTCCTCCCGAATGCGGCTTGGCTGCCGGTGCACAACTCGAAGGGTGCATGCACCGCTTCGGTATCCAAGCCGCATTCTGGAGGGCGCCTTCACGCCGAGGAGAGCACCGATGAGTCAACCCACCGTAGCCGCCAAGCAACCCGCCGCCGTCGCCGTCCAGGCCGGCGAAACCTACTACTGGTGCAGTTGCGGCCGCTCCAAGAGCCAGCCCTTTTGCGACGGCAGCCACGAAGGCACGGCGTTCGCGCCGCAGGCATTCACTGCCGCAAAGAGCGAGACCGTCTATTTCTGCCAGTGCAAACACAGCGGCAAAGGCGCCTTCTGCGACGGCAGCCACGACAAACTGGCCTAGCGCCACGACGCATCGCAAAGAGGCACGGCCATCACCACCGCATTTCCTTCGCTGTTCATCTCGCACGGCGCACCGGACCTGATCCTCGGCGACCGGCCGGCGGCCGTGTGGCTGCGCGCGCTGGGCGCCAAGCTGCCGCGCCCGCAGCACATCATCGTCGTCTCCGCCCACTGGATTGCCGACCCGGTCGCCATCACCGGCGCCGCGCGGCCGGATCTCATCTACGACTTTTACGGTTTTCCTGATCCGCTGTACGACATGCAATACCCCGCCCCCGGCGACCCGGCGCTGGCGGCGCGGGTACAGACGGCGCTGCACCGCGCAGGCGTCGATGCGGTGATCGACCCGGCGCGCGGTTTCGACCACGGCGCCTGGGCGCCATTGAAGATGATCTACCCGGAGGCCGACATCCCGACGATCCAGGTGTCGCTGCCCCACGACCGGCCGGACAAGCTGCTGGAGATGGGTGACGCGCTGCGCTCGCTGCGCGACGACAAGACCCTGATCATCGGTTCCGGCGCAACGGTGCATAATCTGAAGGCGATCAACCTGCGCAACGACACCGCCCCCTGGGCCCAGTCGTTCGAACAGTGGCTGCTCGAGGTGGTCGAACAGAAAGGGATCGACGAGCTCGCCAACCCGTCCAACTGGCCCGCCGAGTTCGCCATGGCCCATCCCACCGCCGAGCACCTCACGCCGCTGCTGGTGGCGTGGACCGCGGGCGACCGTACCCGCCCCGGCCGGCGTGTCTATGCCGGTTTCGACTACGGCAACATCGGCATGAGCTGCTTCGCCTTCGGTGAAGACGTGCCGGGTGTGTGAGGGATACGCAGTGTCTGCGACCGGCCACTCCCGCTATCCCTGGCTCTATCAGACCCACGATGGCGGTGGCACCCGCTCCCCAATGGACGGCCACGCCAATGAGGCACCCCTGCACGCCTCGTGCGGCCGGCTGCTGCCCGGCGGCATCCCGACGGCAAACTGGGCGATGGGGCAGGCCGCGCCCGGCGGCGGCGCCTGCGCTATCGATCAGGCCGCTTACACTCATCCACAGCGGGGGCATCGGCTCGTGTAGCTTGAGGAAAAGGGCGCACCACCCGGCCCATGCCCCGACCGTCTGACACCCGTCGCGGAACCAACCCGCCGCACTCATATCAAACCTTTATCGGCCGCATCAGACCGCATCAGACCGAAGTCGAATTTCCCGCCTGAAACGCATGTACCGACCCGTACCGCCGGAGCGACGGAAGCATGCGCCACAACCAAGAGATAGCAACAACAATGCACCGAGAAACTCACGAACGACTGATACCGCGGTTTGCGCTGTCGATCCTGCTGGCACTGCCCGGCGCCGCTTGGGCCCACGCGATAGCGGGCATGCGGGTGTTTCCCGCCACAATGAGCTTCGACGATCCGGGCGTGGCCAACGAATTCTCCGCCAACTACGGCACGATCAACGCCTACGGCGTCACCACCGACACGCTGTCGCTCGCCTACGCCAAGACCATCACCCCGCGCTTCGGCCTCAGCATGGCGACGGATTACAACCGCATCACGCAGTCGGGCGCGGCGAATCAGAGCGGCTGGGACAATCTCACCGTGGGCGGCGCCTATCAGCTGTTCGTCAACGCTCCGCACGAGGCGATCGGCATGCTGGCGGTGAGCGACTCCCTGGCCGATTCGGGCACCGGCGGCATCGGCAGCAATTACTCCACCATCTCCCCCGAGTTCGCCTTCGGCAAAGGGATGGGCGACCTGCCCTGGTCGATGCGCTACCTGCGCCCGCTGGCGCTTTCGGGCGCGATTTCGGAGGATCTGCCCTCGGACTCGACCCAGCCGCGGATGCTCAACTGGGGCGTGTCGCTGCAATACAGCATCCCCTACCTGCAGGACTTCGTGAAGGAGGTGGGCCTCGGCGCGCCGTTCAACAACCTGATACCGATCGTGGAGTACACCCAGTCCCAGTGCGTCGACAGCCACGCCGTGTGCCAGAGCAGCGGCAACCTGAACGACACCGGCTCGATCAATCCGGGCGTGATCTGGATCGGCCACTATTATCAGGTGGGACTGGAGGCGCAGATCCCCGCCAACAGCGCCTCCGGTAACCACATCGGCATCCTGCTCGGCGTCGACATCTACCTGGACGACGTGATGCCGCACAGCCTCGGCGCACCGATTTTCCGCTGAGGCGGACACCACACTCAATCGGAGCAATCGCATGTTGCGCATGATTAAACAGTTTGTGCTGGCCGGCGGCCTGTTGGCCGCCGCCCTCGCGCCGGCAGCGGCGTGGGCTCACGCCTTTCCGGTGAAGTCGTCGCCGACGGTGGGCGCCGCGGTCAGCACGGCCCCCAAGGAGGTCGAGATCTGGTTCGATGCCGATCTGAACGGCCTGTTTTCCAAGATCACGGTAACCAATCAGGCGGGACAGGTGGTGAGCACGGGCGACAGCCAGGTCGCCGCCGACAACCCGCGGCTGCTCACGACCGGCCTCAAACCGCTCGCACCCGGCCAGTATTGGGCGCAGTGGAGCGTCGTCGCCCGCGACGGCCATCACACCGAAGGCAAATTCCCGTTCGAAGTGCAGTGAGGCCGTGATGGAGTGGTTCTTCGTCGCCGCCACCTGGGCGGACGTGATGGCCATTTCGGCCTGCGTCGGCACGCTGATCAGCATTGGCTGGGTAGTGCCGCGCCATGCCCCCAGCCGTTTCGGTACGGTGCTGTGGGCCGGGCTCGGCTCGACCATTGCCATGCTGACGGTGGCGAGCGGACTGCTGCTGGTCTCGCGCACGCTGGAATTCAGCGGGGCGCCGTTCGCCGCGGTCGGCGGCTATCTGCCGCTGGTGGTGAGCAAGAGCCACTACGGTCTGGTATGGCGCTACCGAATGGCGGCGGTCGGCCTGCTGTGGCTCTGCTGGGTTGCCGGCTGGCGCCCGCGTTGGCGCGGCATGGCCGGAACGGTGGCGGGCCTTGCGCTGCTGGCCGTGATCTTCTCGCGCAGCGCCACCGGCCATGCGGGCGATCAGGGCACTTTCTCTCTGGGCGTGTGGATCGACAGCCTGCACCTGCTCGGCAGCGCCGTCTGGGTCGGCAGCCTGTTCGCCATGTCCGTGCTGGTGTTCCCGCCGCTGCGGGGCCTGGCCGAACAGGAGCGCTCACTGGCCGCCAACGTGTTCGGGCGTCTGTCCATGGTCGCCGGCATCGCCTTCGCCGTAATCATCGGCACCGGCCTCTACAACGCCTGGATGGGCCTGGGCAGCGTCGCGGCGCTGTGGCACAGCCGCTACGGCAGAATACTGCTGGTCAAACTAGCGCTGGTCGCCTGGATGCTCGCCCTGGGCAGCCACAACCGCTATCTCAAACTGCCGGCGCTGCGCCGCTGGGCCGGAGGGGGCTGGGAACCACATCCGCTATGGTCGCGACTGCCGGGCTGGCACCACCTCGAACGCCGCACCGTCCGGCGTCAGGTGTTCGCCCACTCGGTGCGCACCGTCCATCTGGAGAGCGTACTCGGCGCCTTCGTGCTGCTGGCTGCCGCGGTGCTGCATCACGGCATGCCGCCGGCCGACATGCGCCAGATGAGCCAACAACCGGCACCGCAAGTCGCTAGTGCGGTCGTGTCACGATAAAGTTTGCAAGCGCCCTGAATTCGACCATCTTCTCGACGGCGAAGCCGGAACGGCGCCTGCGTCACCCGGTTGGGAAGCGCGGCGATCCAGTTGGCCGGCGTCAGCAGGCGCTGGAAGGCGCGCACCTTGCGCCGGTTCTTTTGCAGGCCGTCCATGGCAAGACTTTCGACCTTCATAGTGCAGGTCGGTATCGCCCCGTTGCCCCAAAGGGCGGCCGCCAATTCGGCACCGGCGCCGGATTAAGGTCGGCGCACTTTCGTGCCGACGGGCCACCGGAGGTGCCAAAAACGTCCCGAAACGGCCGTCGGAGGGACATTTCCCCTGGAAAAGCCGGATAACTGCCCATATTTCGTTGTTTTCGCCTGTTTCGTGCGTTATTTCGGACCATTTTTGGACTACAATCCACTCCCTCGAAATTCCCCCCTCCCAGCAACACAGCCCCAAAAGGAGAACCATGTGGGTCAAGCCGAATTAGAGCTTCAACTGAAAGTTTGGAAAGACCTTGCCGTAAGCAAGCAGATGATGATCAGGGCCGCAACCGACGCATTGCAGCTGGCCCCCGATTGCAGCCCCGCTGAACTCAAGATAGCGCTAGACGCCGCCATCAAGCGTTCCATCGAAGCCGACGGCAGCGTCAAAGAGGCAAACGAGCGCGCACGCATCGCCGCCGAGACGATGGAAAAGAAGGTGGCCGTCAGCGAAAAGACTTTGGCCGCCGCCGAAGCCGCCAAGGCCGACCTACTCGCCACGCAGCAAAATCTGGAACAGCGCTTGGTCGCCGACCGCGCCGCGCAAGCCAAGGAAGTGAAGACGGTCAAGGACAAGCTGGCCGAAAGCGAACGCGCACTCAAGGCGATCAAGACGGCACTGGGCGACTCGCCGGAAAATGTGCTGAAGAAGCTCAAGGCGCTCAACAAGCAGAAGACCGACGAAGCCAACGCGCGCAAAGAGGCCGAAGCGCTCTCCAACACGTTGCGCAAGGAAAAGCGGGATCTGGAAAAGAACGTGGCGGACACCAAGACCGCGCTGGAAAACGGCAGCAAACTGGCCGGCCAGTACCGCGAACTGCACACCCTGACGCAGTCGCTGCACGAACAGCTTCAGCCGCTGGTCGCCGACGCCAAAGAGCTGCCTGCGCTGCCCGCCCTGGACGGCAAGCTGCTCGAAAGCATCGAACAGACATCTGCAGACGAAACCAAGTAACATCGCCGAAAGGTTGGCACCGATACCCGGTGCTTGCGCCACCGACGCAAGCCCGGGCGCCGCACACAGCGCGTCGCGGCCGCATGTTCCTCCTCTGCCACAGGTATCTGCATGGACATTCCGACAAAGACGACGGACGGGCTGCGCTTCGGCCGGATGCGCCGGTTGACGGGACAAGGCTTCCAGCTCGACGAGCACCCGCACGCCATAGCCGCCGTTGTCTTTTTTGCCGTACTGGCCGTTTATGCGGTGGTCGATATCTTCCTGACCGCCGACACCGGGTACGTGAGCTCCGCCCCCTACTGGCTATTTGTTCTATGCGGCCTTGCGGCGGCGGGCGCCTGCTACCTGTGGCTGCACCGCGGGTCGGTCCCGCGCGCGGAAGCGGCAGGCTTGGCGGCGATAACGGGCATCGCCCTGGCCTGCGCCTTGTACCCCGGCCTGCTTCGCATCAGCGACGTCGTCGCGGCCGGACATTATCAGCCGCACGATTACCGCTTGACGAAAAATCGCATGATGCGCCCCGTCGAACCCTCGCTCCCCACCTTCGCAGCCCCGCTCGATCGCGGCTACTGGCGGCAACAGGCCAACGGCAGTCAATGGACGTTCGAAATGCGGCGGGGCCTATTTGGACTCTGGCTTTACCGTATCAAGCCGTTGCGCGAACAGATCGACGGATTCTATCTCCGCCAGGAGATACGGAAACATTTACAACCGACCAAACTCCATAGTTCCAAGAAGTAGCCGCTACAGAGAGCGGCGTCAGGCAGCCGCACGAATCCTGCATCGCCTGACTCATGCACCCAATCCCGCGCGGCCTACCCACGAGGCACGAATGCCCTCGCCGCCGGGACATTTCGTGTTTGAACCGTCAAGTCGGCAAGTCACCGTCCGGCGAGACGGCGCGCTGCAAAACACTGCGCGGCCTACGCCGGACGGCGCAGCAGATCGACGCGGATCGGCATGACGAATTGCGCGCCGTCGGGTCCCATGAACCGTTCGAATGCGCGTTGCACCTGCGCATGCAGTTCCGGCGTCAGCCGGTGGTCGCTGTGGGTCGCGCCGATAACGCGGCGTTCGAATTCCGCAAAGTCGGCAAAGTCGTTGCGGGTATTGAAGAAGCGCTGCTCCACCGACTCCAGCAAACCGGCGTCGACCGCGCGGCATAGCGCCGCGAAAGCGGCCTCCCGCACCTCGCGTTCATCATGGAACAGGCGCACCACCGCGTTGAAATCGCCCGCATAGACCGGCTCTGAAATATAAGCCAGCCCGCCGGGACGCAATACCCGCGCGATCTCCCGCAACGCGGTATCCATTGCATCGAGCGGTACATGGTGCAGCGACTTGAACATCATGACGATATCGACGCTGGCATCTTCGGCGGGGATCGCCTGCGCCCCCGCGAGCACGAAGCTGACCGTCGGCAGGTCCGTCACCGCCAGATTCTTTTCGTGTTGTCGGGTATCCACTTCACAGGCGAGGATTGAGGCAGGTCGGCCGGTTGCGGCGATGGCGCGGGTATGGGCGGCCGGTCCGCAGCCGAGTTCGACGATGCGCGCCCCGTCCAGCGGCAGCAGATCGGTATAAATATCCGTTTCAGCGACGACTTCATCCGTCGCCGGTTGTTGCATAGTTAAAGTGGTCATGTCGTTCTCTCCGCTGCACTGGCGTTGAATAAGGGAATGTTACGGCGCATGCGGCACTATTCAAGCCGCTTTACACGACGACTGCGTCGTCGCCGCCACGATTTCATGACCACGCCCAGTTGCAGGGCCTATTCCGGCGTTCATAACACCACGGCGAATTCGACTCCCGACTCGAACGGCAGCGTCGTGTTGCATATGTTTGGCTTGGCATTCAGATATTCCTTGAACGGCCGCACCGCTTCCGCGGAGGTGAACATGTTGTCGGCCAGAACCACGCTGCCGGGGGCCA
This sequence comes from Proteobacteria bacterium UBA3588, assembly GCA_002376325.1. Lineage (GTDB taxonomy): Bacteria > Pseudomonadota > Gammaproteobacteria > Thiohalomonadales > Thiohalomonadaceae > Sulfurivermis. The sequence continues at coordinate 7,255 of DFMR01000197.1, forward strand.
GCAAGCCCTCTATCGCCTGAAAGATATCCAGATAGCCATCCGCCCAGATGTCGATGAACACGATATCGAACGGACCGTCCAGCTGTTTGACCGTTGCGAACACGTCGCCGCGGCGCAAATCGACGAAGTCGGAAAGACCGACGGCGGCGATGTTCTGCCGCAACGCCGCGCACTTACTCTCATCGAGTTCCGTCGCAACCACCTTGCCTGCGCCGCGCAGCCGTAACGCCTCGGCAAAATACAGCGTCGACACACCATTTGAGCTACCCAATTCCAGGATCGATTTCGCCGCCTTGGACAACACCATATTGCAGAGGAACTCGCCCATTTCCGGCGATATCGCCAGCGACAGTGCAGCATCCTGCACCGCTATGCCGTGCGATTGCAGGAATTTGCCCTTCGATTCGGGCGACAACTCCGCGTAACGCTGCGCCAACGCAGTGAATTCGGCCTCGCTGCCGGCGAATTGCCGACGCGCCTCGGCATAGGTTTGTGCTTCGCTCGACGCATGCAGATGCGACAGACGTTCGCTCAAAAGAGCGTTCCCGGTGATGACGTGCAATTGCAATACTCCTATGAAGAAAGCGGCTGCGGCGCAGTCTTTTCCCGTGTTTTCCCGCGGAAAACTCAATGATACCGCTCAAGGATGTTACCATGACGTCACTGCCGCCGTTATGCGGTGCCCGCCCCGATAAATGCAACAAAGGACGGCACACAGATGACCACGCCTTGGAAACGTCTGGCACTGTTGTTCGCAACGCTGATGATAGCGCTGCCGGCAACGGCGGCCTCTCCGCAACAACTGAAATCCCGCGGCTATATCCGCATCGCCATCGCCAACGAGATCCCCTACGGCTACATGAATTTGCAAGGCAAGGCCGTGGGCATTGCACCGGATATGGCGCGCCAGGTGCTCGCACGCATGGGCATTCACAACATCCGCTGGGTGGTGCTGCCGTTCGGCGCGTTGATCCCGGCGCTCAAGGCCGAGCGCGTGGACATGGTCGCCGCCGGCCAGGCGATCCTGCCGGCGCGCTGCCAGCAGGTGGCCTTTTCCGAGCCCAACAGCAGTTATGGTGAAGGACTGCTGGTGAAGAAAGGCAATCCGAAGAATATCCACGGCTACCGTGATTTCGCGCAACGTCCCGATCTCCAGATGGGCATCGTCTCCGGCGCCGATCAGATCGACTACGCCCATGCCATGGGCATCCCGGACAGACAGATCGTCATCCTCGGCGCCAACATGGACGCGGTGTCGGCACTCATCGCCGGGCGCATCGATGCCTACGCCGCCACCCGGCTCAGCACCGCACGACTGGCGGATAAATTGTCCCAGGTGACGCTGGCGCAGCCGTTCCGCGATCCGGTCATCGACGGCAAGCCGGCGCGCAGCTGGGGCGGTTTCACCTTCCGCAAGGACGATACGGCCCTGCTCGCCGCCTTCAACCGCCAACTCAAGGCAGTGCAGCAGACGCCGTTCTACGCCACCACGCTGAAACATTACGGCCTGCCGCAAAAGGCGATTGACGCAGCCATGGCCAAGACCACCGCCCAACTGTGCGCGGGGCGCTGAGCGGCAGCGCGTGATGATGTTCGCCCAGCTGCTGCCGCCGTTGCTGAGAGGCGCAGAGATAACGGCGCAGATCACCCTCGCCTCGACGCTGCTGGGCGCGCTGTTCGCCTTTGCCGCCGGCATCGGCAAACTGTCGCGCCACCGCGCGCTGCGCTGGCCGGCCGTCGGCTATATCGAGGTCTTCCGCGGCACCTCGCTGCTGGTGCAACTGTTCTGGCTGTTCTTCGCCCTGCCCATCATCGGTATCAGCCTGTCGCCGCTCAGCGCCGGCATCCTCGGCCTCTCGCTCAACATCGGCGCCTACGGCGCCGAGGTGGTGCGCGGCGCGCTGCAGGCCACCGCCCGCGGCCAACGCGAGGCGGCCAGGGCGCTGAACTTCACCCCGCGCCAGACCCTGTGGCGCATCCTGCTGCCCCAGGCGCTGCCGGAGATGATGCCGCCGTTCGGCAACCTGGCGGTGCAGAACCTGAAGGATTCGGCGCTGGTCTCGCTGATCACCCTGGCCGATCTCACCTACCAGGCGCAGAACCTGCGCAACATCACCCTGCAGACGGTGCCGATCCTCACGGCGACGCTGTTGCTCTATTTCGCCATGGCGCTGGTACTGACGGCGGCGATGCGCTGGCTGGAGCGGCGCGTCCGCTACGCCGCCGGTCACGAGAGGTAACGGTTTGCTGTTCGGCTATCACTGGAACCTCACCTCGGACTGGGCCTTCGCCCTCTCCATCCTGCCGATGCTGCTCAAGGGGCTGGTGGTCACGGTCGAGGCGACCGTACTCGGTTACCTGCTGGCGCTGACGCTGGGGCTGCTGCTGGCCCTGCTGCGCATGGCGCCCTCGCGCCTGGTGGCCTGGCCCACCGCATTTATCATTGAATTCCTGCGCGACACGCCGCTGCTGGTGCAGCTCTACTTTCTCTATTTCGTGCTGCCGCTCTACGGCATCAACCTGCCGGCCTTTCTCACCGGCACTCTGGCGCTGGGGCTGCAATACAGCGCCTACACCTCCGAGGTCTACCGCGCCGGCATCAAGGCCGTGCCCAAAGGCCAATGGGAGGCCGCCCTCGCCCTCGACCTGACGCCGCTGCGCACCTACCGCGACATCATCGTGCCGCAGGCGATACCGCGCATCCTGCCGGCGCTGGGCAACTATCTGGTGTCGATCATCAAGGACACGCCAATCCTCTCGGCGGTGACCGTGCTGGAGATGCTCGATGTCGCCAAGATGGTGGGCGATCGCACCTTCCGCTACATGGTGCCGCTGACGATGGTGGGCGTGCTGTTCCTGCTGCTCACGCTGCTCACCGCCACCGCGCTGCGCCGCCTGGAGCGGCGCCTGCCCCAACGAGGAATCCCGCTGCGATGAACCCCGCCGTCCGCTTTCGCCAGGTCACCAAGCGCTTCGGCGACCTCACCGTGCTGGAGCAGTTCGATTTCGAGGTCGCCCAGGGCGAGATCGTCACCCTCATCGGCGCCTCGGGCTCCGGCAAGTCGACGGTGCTGCGCATTCTGATGACGCTCGAAGAGCTCCAGGACGGCGAGGTGGAGATCGAGGGCGAACCGCTGTGGCACGAACGCAAGGGCGGGCGCACGGTCGCCGCGTCGGAACAACACCTGCGCCGGATGCGCAAGAAGGTCGGCATGGTGTTTCAGCAATTCAACCTGTTTCCCCATATGAGCGTGCTGCGCAACATCACCGAGGCGCCGATCCACGTGCTCCAGCTGCCTCGCGCCGAAGCGGAGACACGGGCGCGCGAACTGCTGCGCCTGGTGGGCCTGGAGGAGAAGGCCGACGCCTTTCCCGAACAGCTCTCCGGCGGCCAGCAGCAGCGCGTCGCCATCGCCCGCGCCCTGGCGATGCGGCCGCGGGTGCTGCTGTTCGACGAACCCACCTCCGCCCTCGACCCGGAGATGGTCGGCGAGGTGCTGAACGTGATCCGCCAGGTGGCCGGCGAACACGAGCTCACGATGATCCTGGTGACCCACGAGATGAACTTCGCGCGCGAGATATCCGATCGCGTCTGCTTCTTCGACCAGGGCCGCATCCTGGAACAGGGGCCGCCGGAGCAGATCTTCACCGCACCGCGCGAGGAGCGCACCCGGGAGTTTCTGCGCACCGTGTTGCCCGACAGCGGCCGCACATAATCTTCGACGATTTTGCAACGTAGAGGGCACGGCAGGATTTAATTTAACAGGCTGCTGAAAAACTCCCTCTCCCTCAGGGAGAGGGTTGGGGTGAGGGAAGAGAATTGGCGTAAGTCATTGATTTTTGATCCCCTCATCCTGTCCTTCTCCCTGGGGGAGAAGGGACGAATACCTTTTTCAGCAACCTGTTAATAGCCCCGGCGTCCTCGGTACCCGAAGGGCTAAAAGGCCCTCTGCGGTGAAATCTTTTATTCCCTTATCGTTCGCGGCACAGCCACAGCCAGCCGTAAATCGCGCCGTTGACCAGCAGCACGATCCCGCCCAGCAGGTACTGCAGCGTTGGGGTCAGTCCCGGCGGATAGATGAGCGGCAGCAGATAGTGAGCGACGAAACCGCCGCCGTAACCGGCTACACCGGCGTCGAGACGCAGTCGGTTTTCCAGCGGCGTCAGCGGACAGATCCGGCCGCTGAATTCGATAAATGCGCCCCAGACCGCGGCAGGCAGGTGCAGCCAGACCAGGCGCGGCCACCGCAGCAGCAACAGCCCGCCGGCGATGACAAACAGGATAAAGGCGCCATGCACCACGACCACCGCATCGGCCAACCACCGATAGAGCATTGCTGTAACCCCTGATATCGCCTGGTCGGGACACGACAGCCGTCGCCCAGCGCTATTCTCAGTCTAGACGTGCGGGCATACCAACCCGACACGGATCGAAGCCAGGGAACAATCCACCTCGCTATCGAGTCTAGTTACAGACCCCTCACATAACCTTCAAGGAGACAAGGCATGCAATGTAACCCCGTCAAAGAGTGGAGACTTTTTTCCCTGTCCGGCGCGGTGCTCGGCGCCCTGCTGGCCGTCGGTGCCGTGCCGACCGCCCAGGCCGCCATCACCGGCCCGCTCGCCCAAACGGTGGAGCAAGGCAAACAGATCTTCATGCACGATACCTTCGGTGGCCGCGGCATGACCTGCGCCTCCTGCCACAAGGCGGCCGGCATGGGTACGACCGAGGTCCCGGGCATGGACCGCAAAGGCCCCAGCCTCGCCAACGCCGCCGCCGTGTTTCCGCGCTACAAGGCGCGTGTGCACAAAGTAATCACCCTGGAAGAGCAGATCCGCGGCTGTATCCATGGCGCGCTCGGCGGCAAAGAGCCGGCCTACGACAGCGCTACAATGCGCGCCCTGGTGACCTATGTCAGCTCGCTGGCGCAGGGTCAGCGCATCGATATGGGCGGCGCCTTCAAGTAAGGGCGGCCACGGCAGACGGTATCAACGACGGAGGACAGCGGGGCACGGAGATGTCAGTCCCATGGCGCTCGCTCGTAAGGCAGCGGGACAGCTCCGTGCCCCCTGATTAATTCGTATACTGTGTCGTACATCGTTCCTGTTCGTTTCGCGAGACACCACCGATGGCGGCCAGACGCTTGCGCGTAAGCACCCTGTTCACCCTGATGGCGTCGCTGTACGCCGCCATGCAGCTCTATGGCGTGGAGCGTGCCCGCAACGGCCTGCAACTGGCCTGGCCGGAAACCGCAACGCTGATCGGCTGGGTTGCGTTGATGACCCTCATGCCGCTGCTGATCTGGCGCTGGGAGGCGCGCGGCCGGCACCGGCCGGTGGTCGTGGGAGCCTGGATCGGCTACAGCTGGATGGGGTTGGCCTTTCTGTTCTTCTGGATTGCCCTGCTCTTCAGCCTGTTCGCGCTCTTCTTTGACCTTGCCGTCCCTGCGCTGGCCATCCCGTCACACCTCGGATTTCTGCTCGCCGCAGGACTGACGCTGGCAATAGCGCTCTATGGTTTCGTCGACGCCTGGCGGCCGCGCATCGAGCAGGTCACCCTACGCACGCCGAAACTGCCGGCCGGCAGCCCGCCCCTGCGCATCGCCCTGATCTCCGACGTACATCTCGGCGCCATCGTCGGTGCGCACCGATTGGAGGGCATCCTGGCGAAACTGCGCGTCCTGGAACCGGACCTGCTGATCTCCGCCGGCGATCTGGTCGACGGCCAGCCGGGACACATCGATCATCTGGCAAAGATGCTGGCCGCCTTCGAGCCGCGCTACGGAAAGTATGCAGTGACCGGCAACCACGAGTATTTCGTCGGCATCGAACAGGCGCTGGCCTTCCATCACGCCGCCGGTTTCACCATGCTGCGCGGCACCGGCATTGAAATCGGCAATGTGCTCACCCTTGCCGGCGTCGACGACCCCACCGGAAGGCGTCTGAACAAACCGACCTACACCGACGAGACCGCCCTGTTCGCGACGCACGCATCCGCACACTTCACCCTCCTGATCAAGCACCAGCCGCTGGTCGACGAAACAAGTGTCGGCCGATTTGATTTGCAGGTTTCCGGCCATGTGCACAAAGGCCAGATCTTCCCGTTCGGTCTGCTGGTACGGCTGCGCTACCCCATCGCCACCGGACTCACCGCATTGAAACAGGGCTGGATCTACGTCAGCCGCGGCACCGGCACCTGGGGTCCGCCGATGCGGGTCGGGGCGGCACCGGAAATCACCGTGTTCGATATTGTCCCGGCGGGTTAGCTACGCTGCGCCAGCGGATTGTCCCTGGATGGAGCGGCTGACGGTCTTCGCCTATTGGCCGTAAGAGATGAATGAGCCGCAGCCGCTCCGTTCACGTCGTCACGATCAACCGCTGGGCGTCCAGCCGCAGAGTGGCCGAGGCGATCGCCCTTTCGGCGGCGTCGCGTTGGCGCTCCAGATAGAGCAGTTCCGCTTCGCGCACGTTCGGGTTGACCCGCCCCAGCGCGCGCAAGCGGTCGATTTCGGGGTCCAGGGTCCGCCGGATTCTTTGGCTGGCCTGCGCCAGGAGTTCGGGGACACGGCCTCGGGCGGCCGTCTCGCCGAGCTGGAGCAGCTCGCGAAGCGGTTGGCGGTAGGCGCGCACGATTTTTCGGGCGGTGTCGATCTCCACCGGGGCGCCGTGGTCCGCCAGTAAGGTATCCGGGAGAACGCCCGTGTGGTCGCCCCCCTTCAAGTCGACCACGACCCGGATGCTGGCAGGGGGAAGATAACGGGCGGACTGGACGGCGCGTGTCGAGGCGCTCTCCAGCACGTAGTCGCACTCGAGGAGCAGGGAGCCGGGCCGGAAGCGGGGATGCTTCAGCGATACGATGGCGGTGTTGCCCTGTTCGCCGCTCAGCACCATCTCCATGCCGCCCTGTACCAGCGGGTGCTCCCAGGTGATGAATTCCATGTCTTCGTTGGCGAGGGCAATGTCGCGGCGGCAGGTGAAGGTGAGGCCGTCTTCCGGCAGGGCGGGAAACGGTGCCTGCATCTGCACGCCGGGGCGGATGATGAAGGCGTGCTCGCTGTGCTCCTCCTGCTCGACGCCGAAGGCATCGAACAGCGCCTCCAGATACCCGAGCAATTCCGCCTCGCCGGCGGCGGACTCGGCACGCGCCCGCCGGGTCAGCGTCTCGGCGCGTTGCGGCCGGCAGGAGCTGTATTCGAGCAGGCGGTCGCGGCCGCGGTGCAGCGCATCGAGCAGGCGCTGGTTCAACTCGCGGGTTGCGGCGAGCAGCGCCGGGAGGTTGGCGCGGTCGGCGTCGGGGTTGTGCAGCGCCTCTTGCAGCGCCGGTTCCACCTGCACGAAGACGCTGTGACCGGTGGGGCAGGTCTGCTCGAACGCGTTCAGCCCTTCGTGATACCAGTGGAACAGGACCGACTGCGGGCTGTTTTCGAGGTAAGGGACGTGGATGTGGACGATATCGCCCTGGCCGATGCGATCGAGGCGGCCGATGCGTTGTTCCAGCAGATCGGGATTGAGCGGCAGGTCGAACAGGACGAGGTGCTGGGCGAACTGGAGGTTGCGCCCCTCGGAGCCGATTTCGGAGCAGATCAGCACCGGGCTACCGTACTCCCGGTCGGCGAAGAAGGCGGCGGAGCGGTCCCGCTCCAGCAGGCTCATCCCCTCGTGGAACAGCGCCGCCTGAATACCGCTGCCGACCCGTAGCGCATCGGCCAGATCGCCGGCGGTCTCCTGACTGGCGGTGATGACCACCACCTTCTCCCGGCGCAACTGCTTGAGCGTGGCGACCAGCCAATCGACCCGCGGGTCGATGCGGGTCCAGTGGGTCTGCGCCGTCCCCTCCTCAAGCCCCTCCTCAAACGAGTAAAGGTGTTCGGGGCAGAGCAACGGCAGCCGGTTGTCGGCGTCGCCGCAGTGGCCGGCGAGACATTCGGCATAGGCCTCGGGCAGCGGCAGCGGCGCGGGGTGGAGTCGCCGCTCGGGGAAACCCTTGACCGCAGCGCGGGTGTTGCGGAACAGCACCCGTCCGGTGCCGTGGCGGTCCAGCAGGTGTCCGACCAACGCCTCGCGGGCGTCCGCCGCCGCCTCCGCGTCGGGTGATGCCAGGGCCTCGATCAGGCGCTGGTTGTCGCCCTCGGCCACCGTCTCGTCCAAGGTGGCCACTGCCGTTTCACTCAACGGGCCGCCGGCCAGCAGTTCCTGCACCGCACGGGCGATGGGTTCGTAGGCCTGCTCCTCGGCCACGAAGCGGGCGAAATCGGGGAAGCGGTCCGGGTCGAGCAGGCGCAGACGGGCGAAGTGGCCCTCCTTGCCCAGCTGTTCGGGGGTGGCGGTGAGCAACAGCACGCCGGCGGTTCGCCCGGCGAGTTGCTCGACGCAGCGATACTCGTGGCTGGCGCCCTGGGGCGACCACTGCAGGTGGTGCGCCTCGTCGACCACCAACAGGTCCCAGCCGGCCTCTAGCGCCTGCTCGAAGCGGGTCGGCTGTCCGGCCAGGAAGTTGAGGCTGCACAGGACCAACTGTTCGCTCTGGAACGGATTGCCCCCCTCGTCACTCTCTTCGGCCGCGTCGCAGCGCGCCTCGTCGAACAGGCTGAAGCGCAGATTGAAACGGCGGCGCATCTCCACCAACCACTGATGTTGAAGATTCTCCGGCAGCACGATCAGCACCCGTTGGGCCCGCTCGGTGAGCAACTGGTAGTGGAGGATCAGGCCGGCCTCGATGGTCTTGCCCAGACCCACCTCGTCCGCCAGCAACACTCGCGGCGCATAACGGCCGGCGACCTCGTGGGCGATGTAGAGCTGGTGCGGGATGAGGCGGGTGCGCGTGCCGATGAGGCCGTGGAGATCGGTGGCGGCCAACTCCGCCGCGCGCAGGCGGGTACGCTGACGCAGGACGAACCATTTTTCCGGATCGATCTGACCGGTGAACAGCCGGTCGGCCGGACGGTTCAACTGCATCAGGTTATCGAGTTCGCCCTCGCGCAGCTCCGTCTCGCCGCCCCCTTCCCGCACTCCGCGATAGGCCAGCAACCCATCGCGCTCGACCACCGACTGGACCTCCAGCGACCAGCCTTCATGGCTTCGCACCCGGTCGCCGGGCGCAAACGCCGCCCGGCTCAGCGGGGCCGACTGCCGGGCGTAGGTGCGGACCTCTTCGGTGGCACCGAAAAGCACCGTGACCGTGCGAAAGTCGACCGACAGCACGGTGCCGAGCCCCATCTGTAGTTCGGTATCGCTGATCCAGCGTTGACCGGGAATGAAATCGAGCACCGCCAAGGCCTCCGGGAAAAGGGGGGGCTATGGTAAAGGAAAATGGCCGCGAATATGTGCCGGCGGCGGAACCGTCCCTCAGAGGGGGTGAAATTCGA
>DFMR01000066.1 GCA_002376325.1 Proteobacteria bacterium UBA3588
TGACCCCATAGCCTCCTCTTAGCCTCCTCTCGTCATATCGTTGATCAGCGTCCGTAATTTTCGTTTCCGTTATCACTTCTTGAACAACTCATCCAGCGGATTGGCTGCCGGTTTGGATTCCGTTCCCGCGCCGCCGAACAGCGCGTCGAGCTCACTGTGTGCAGTGTCATTGGCATCGCCACTATAAGCGTCGGGATTGAACAGGAACCAGTCGCAGAAATTGGCGTGGTCGCGTTCGCGTGGAACCTCGGCGCGCTGCTCGCGGCAGGCGTTGTTGTAACGCGGATCGAAATGACGGCACTGACGACAGACATAGAGGTCGGCGGCGCAGGCGGGGCACCGGGCGTAGCGCGACAAGGGCAGCGGCACCTGTTCGAGCGAGGCGCCGCAGTTCCAGCATTGGGACATATCGGGTCTCCGGTGATATTCAGGCCGATGCCGGACACGGTAGCGCGGAGCCGGCGTCGACGGTAGTCCTTCGTCGACCTAACGCGGCCACCCGTGGGAACCGATCCATCGGGCGATGGTCGAATCCGCAACCATCGCCCGGCGAAGCCTGGCTCCCACGAGTTGCCAACTGAAAGCTCCTAACGTGGCACCAATTCGGAACACTTATTCAGCCCCGGCGCGCGCACTGACGCTGAGTTGCCATGTGCCCCATGGCCATTCCGCTGCTATCATAGGGCATCCGTAACGCTTGCCTATATCCAGAGGAATACCCTGATGCCCAAGTTGCACGCCGTAATGAGAGGTTCCGTTTTTATAGTGATGCTGGGGATCGTGCTGACACTGTCCGGCTGCGGCATCAATAACATTCCCGCCGACAAGCAGCAGGTGGATGCCAGCTGGAGCCAGGTGATGAACGAATATCAGCGACGTACGGATCTGATACCGAATCTCGTCGCCACGGTCAAAGGTTATGCTACGCATGAGGCGGACGTACTGGAAGCCGTGACGACAGCTCGCGCCAAGGTCACGCAGACCAAGATTCCCGCCGATATCCTCACCAATCCCAAGGCGTTTCACCAGTTCGAGCAGAACCAGGCGACGCTGAGCGGGGCGCTGTCGCGACTCATGATGGTGACGGAGAATTACCCGAACCTGAAGGCCAACCAGAATTTTCTGACCCTGCAATCGCAACTGGAAGGGACCGAAAACCGCATCGCCGTGGCGCGCCGCGACTATATCCTGGCGGTGCAGCAGTACGATACGGAACTCACCACCTACCCGGGGCGCTGGTACCACTCGCTGCTGTACTCGAACTACAAGATGATCCAGAACTTCACGATCTCGGAACAGGCGCAACAGGCGCCCAAAGTAAAGTTCTAGGCCATGTCGCCGCGTGAAATGAGGTTCGAGTTCGGCATGCTGCAAATTCTTATGCGACGCCTTGTTGGTGTGGGCCTGCTGTTATGCATCGCGTTGGCCGCGCCTGCCTTCGCAGCCGGCAACGCCTTGGATGCCGGCATGCCGGCGTTTCCGACGCTGACCGGGCCGGTGGTGGATCAGGCGCATCTGTTGCCGACGGCAGTCTTCGACAGTCTGTCGCAAAAGCTCGCCGCATACGCCGGCAAAAACGGCACGCAACTGGTCGTCGTGACCGTTCCGACGCTAAACGGCTATCCCATCGAATACTACGGCTATCAATTGGGACGCCATTGGGGCATCGGCCAAAAGGGCAAGAACAACGGTGCGCTGCTTATCGTGGACGTCGGCGAGAAGCGCGTGCGCATCGAAGTGGGTTACGGCCTGGAAGGTACGCTCACGGATGCCCAAAGTTCCAATATCATTAACAGCATTATCTTGCCGCGATTCAAGAAGGGCGATTACGCCGGCGGTATCGTCGCGGGTACCGATGGGATTCTCGCTGTGCTTGGTGGTCAGCAGGGCACCGCACCGAAGCAGACGGCGCGTGCGCACTCAGGCACAGGATTCCTCATGCTACTCATCATCGTGTTCTTCGTCTTTCCGCTGTTTGGGTCGATTTTTGGTCGCCGCCGTCTAGCTGGGCGTAACAGCGGCAGTGGCTGGCTGGCCTGGTTGTTGTTGGGGATGCTGGGCGGCGGCGGCGGCGGTGGATTCGGCGGCGGCGGCGGCGGCGGCTTCGGCGGATTCTCGGGCGGCGGCGGATCGTTTGGCGGCGGCGGTGCCTCGGGAGGCTGGTGAAACATGATTAAATTCTCAGAGCAGGACAAGGCCCGGATCACGGCGGCGATTTGCGCCGCCGAAAAGAACACCAGCGGCGAATTCGTTACGGTGGTGGCACGGATCAGCGATCATTATGTATTTCTTCCTCTGCTGTGGGGAGCCGTTGTCGCGTTGCTACTGCCCGGCGTCTTCATTCTGTCCTCCATTCCGCTCTCCTTGATCCATGTGTATCAGATGCAACTGGTGGTCTTTATAGCGCTGACCGCGCTGTTTCTATTCGTTCCGGAACTGCACTTGCGGCTGGTTCCCAAGCGGGTAAAGCATTCGCGCGCAAGTCGCCTCGCAAAGGCCCAGTTCTATCAGCAGGGCGTACACATGACCAAGCATCACTCGGGCGTGCTGTTCTTTGTCTCCCTGGCGGAACACTACGTGGAAATCGTGGCGGACCAGGGTATTCACGAGAAGATCGGCGAGGCCCGCTGGCAAGGGATTGTCCAGATATTCGTCACCCATATGCAAAAGGGCGAGGTGACAGAAGGATTTATTGCGGCCGTCGATACTTGCGGCGCCGCCATGGCCGAGCACTATCCGCGGGACGCGGACGATGTGAACGAACTCTCCGACGGCTTGATTGAAATATAAGGCTTCTCGCGTAATGGGTAGGGCCGGCACTCAACGCCGCTACCCGCCATGGACTGAAATCGTGGGACGGTGCCAAGGATGATATTCGGCTTAGGAATGAACGTCCCCGTTTTACCGGAACTGACGATTGAAATGACCAGAAGCCCGTCTGCCGCGCTCTACGTTGTGGTGTTGGTGGCCGTCATCGTTGGCGTGGATTTCGTGTTCTTTCGGCATCGCTTCTGGGAGCGGCTAATGGTGAACATCAGCATTGTCCTGGTGTTTGCCGCTTTTTATTTGAGATTCCTGAAGAACCCATAGGCTGCGCGCCGCGACACCAAGAACTCGGACCGGAACCGTCGTTTCTCTCAGTCACCAATGGAGCGAATGACTCTTGCAGGATTTCCGCCGACGAGCGTGTTCGGCGGTACATCCTTGGTGACGACGGAACCGGCCGCAACGACCGAGTTCTCGCCCACTGTTACGCCACCGATGATGGTTGCGTTGGCTGCAATCCATACATTTCTTTCAATCACGATGGGGTTTGCGACAACCAAGGCGCGCCGCAGATGGGGCTCGATGGGATGACCGGAAGTGATGATGCTTACGTTCGGCCCGATCATCACATCGTCGGCAATCTCAAGCCCGCCCAGGTCGTAAAAGGTGCAATTCTGATTAACGAATATATTGCGCCCGACACTGATATCGGGTCCGCCGGTTGTGTAGAAGGGAGGGATGAGCAAGAAGCTGTCATCCACCCTTTTGTCGATAAGCTCACTGAACAAGGCTCGGACTTCATCCGCATCGTTGAACGTCAGCCGGTTGAGCTTTGCGGTGATGGCCATAGCTCGCTTGACGCTCGCCAACATGGCTGCGGACTCCGGCGTTCCCCTCGGAATTCTCTTGGTGCGATCGTCGTTCGGCATTTTCCTCGGCCTAAAGTTGAGTGGCCGCAAACAGCGGGATGAAACGCGAATGATGCGGTTCGCTGCGCTCACCGCATCCTACGGGATATCCCCCCGTTGCTCCGCTCGCGCCGCCACAACAATACGGCGAGCGGTATGGTTACGGTGAGCAGCGCAGTCACGCCCAGCAGCGCGGACGTACCGCCGAAGCGCTGCATCGCCTCCAGGCCGATGATCGGACCGAAACTGCCGCCGAGGTCGCCCAGCACCTGATAGACGCCGATGGCGCGGCCGTAGCTGGCGCCGGGAACCAGTTCGCCGATGAACAGGATCATCGGCACGTTGATCGCGCCGACGCCGATGCCGATCAGGATGAGGGCGGTGGCCGCGTGCATGGTCTGCGTCGCCAAGGCCAGCGTGAGGAAGCCGCTGATGAGTGCGGCGATGCCGACGGCGATCGCGGGGGTCTTGTGCTGGGTGCGATCAATGCGCTTTCCGACCCACCAGGAGACCAGCGCGGAGCTGCCGATCATCAGCGCCATCAATCCGCCCGCCGTGCCTTCCGTGCCCCAGCCATGCAGAGCGAAGTGGCGCTCATGCACCAGCAGCACCAACACGGAGAGGATCACCCCTTGTACCGCAAAGAACATGAAAAAGTTAAATAACCAGACGTTCCACAAAGGCCCTCTACGCAGCAAATAGCGCAGCGTCAAGGTGGGCATCCGTGCACCTGCAACGGCCGCCGGTTCCGTCCGGATTCCGGAGGGGGCGTAGCGCCAGGCGATCAGCGCACCGACAAAGGTGATTGCTGCGGCGGTGAGGAAGGCGGCACCCGCTGAGAAGTCGGCGGCGACCACGCCGCCGAGCACCAGGCCCGCCGGCATGCCGATACTCATGGACATGCGCACCTTGGCGGTGGCGAGGCCGCGCTCGCTGGCGTCGCTGAACACCAATGCCGCGGTCAGCACACCAATCATCAACAACGAGGAGCCGACGCCCCACAGCGCACGTCCGCCGAGGAACCACGCGGCGGGATGGTTGCTGTGCACGCCAACGTAAAAGCAGAGCGTCGAGAAGGCCTCGACCAACATGCCGAGGATCAACGGCCAACGGGCGCCGATGCGGTCCACCACGATGCCGGTCAGCGGATTAACCGCCAGACGCGTGATCCGGTTGAGTGAGAGGATCAGGCCGATCAGCGCGGCGGAGATACCGAGCTGGAGACCGAGCAGGGGCAGGATCGGAAATACCACGCCGCCACCGAGACCCCCGGTGAAGGCGAGAGTGGAGAGCGCCAGGATATGGCGATTACGCGGACCTGCACTCACGACCGGAACAGGGTCAGCACGCCGGCTGACAACCGCAATTCCAGTGGCGGACGCGGTGAGCGGCCACCGAAGGAGGCGGCGGTGCCGCACTGCTGCGGTTCAGCGACAGGACGGGCGCCGAGCAACAGGCGTTCGGGCATAGCGGCACCTCGGTTGCGTTGAGAGATCGCGGATTGTACGGCAACGAACCTCATGGAAACGATAATGGATCGCCTGCCGCCTTGATGGAGCGGTAGATACCGTCTGGGAACGCTCTGCAGATGAGCGCGAATGACCGACCCGATGTAATTGATGATTATCGGCGTGTATTCGCGTGCATGCGCGAATCGACGTTTTTGTTCCTGTTGTGCCTCATCGCGCCGCACACCAATCGCGCCAGATCTTACGGTAGACCGCCTCCATCGCCGCGGCAAATTTCCGTCCGTCCATCAACGTGCTTTGTTGCAGGCGCTGCCGCAGTGTTTGGCGCAGCTGGCCCAGTGCCGCGGGATCGGAGGCGAGCGCAACGGCGGTGCGCACAAAGCCCGCGTCGTCGAAGGCCGCCAACTCGGCGAGACCCAAATTGTTCAGCTGGCTCCAGCCCGCCCGGCCGACCACCGTGCCGCCCACCCGGGTCACGACCGGCACGCCCATCCAATAGGCGTCGAGGCTGGTCGTGTGGCCGTTGTAAGGCAGCGTGTCGAGGCAGATATCGATGCGGTGATAGGTTTCCAGATACTGGCGGCGGGGTTGGAAAGAGACGAATTCCACCTGTTCCGCTGCCACGCCATGCCGACCGAGCGTGGTCAGCGCGCGCTCCCGGTGGCGGCCTCCCGGCGACATCAGCAGCAGCCGCGAACCGGGAACGGCGCACAGCACCTGCGCCCACAGTTCCAGACTTCGATCGGTGACCTTGCAGAAGTTGTTGAGGCAGCCGAATGTAACCTGTCCGCTGCTGGCGGCCGGCAACCGATTGACTGCCGGCTCGTCAGTCAACGGGTCATAGCACCAGAAGCTGTCGGGCAGGCGAATGGACTGCTCCGTGTAGCGGTCGTCGCCCAGCTCCGGCGGATCGAGCCAGGGATCGGTCAGACGGTAATCGATGGCCGGTTGTCCCGTGGTTCCGGGATATGCCAACCACGCCGCCTGCACCGGTGCCGGCTTGCGGGCAAACAGCAGCGGACGACTGCGCGCCATGTGCATGGTGAGATCGATCAGGATATCGATGCCGTCGCTCCGTATCAGTGCCGCGGCCTCTGCATCGCTCAAGCCGTGGATCGGACGCCAGACGTCGGCAAAGGCCGCGATGCGATCGGTGATCGCGTCCGGCGCAGCGACATCGGCGTAGCAGTGCACCTCCACCATCTCGTGGTTGTGATTGGCGAGCAGCGGCATCAGGAAGAACGCCTGGCAATGGTCGCGGAAGTCGGGCGACACATAACCGACGCGCAGCCGCCGCGCCGGATCGGCGTCATGGTTCGCGTGCCCTTCCAGCGGCACTGGCGCATGGCGCTGGGCCCAGCGCCGCGCCTCGTGCAGGATCGCCCGTTCGTCATAGCCGGGATGGAACGAGAGCAGATAGAGCAGATTGCTGTGCGGTTCCGGGTCATCGGGCGCCAGTTCCATTGCCCGCCGGTAGGCGACGATGGCGTCATCCAGTTGGCCGGTGTCCTTCAGCGCATTACCGAGATTGTTGTGGGCGGCAGAGGAATTGGGATTCAACGCGATGGCTTCGCGCAGGATGCGGGCAGCCTCATCGGCCTGTCCGCGCGCCTGCAACGCGACGGCCATGTTGTTGTAGGCGTCGGGGTTGTCGGGAACGCAGGCAATCGCGCGCCGGTAATAGTCGATCGCGGTCGTCAAATCGCCCAGTGCGCGCAGGCTGTTGCCGAGATTCACCAGGGCGGGGTAATTGCCGGGTTCGATTTGCAGCGCACGGTTGTAAGCGGCGACGGCCTCCATGCCGGCGCCTTGCGCGGCCAGTGCATTGCCGTAGTTGAACCAGAGCGTGCCCGACGCAGGCGCCAGTTGCAAACCCTGGCGCAGGGTCGCGACGGCTTCGTCGAAGCGACGCAGCCGCGACAGCGCATGGCCCAGGTTGTTGTAAAAGGGTAGGTAATCCGGTCGCTGCCGCAGGCCCTCGCGAAAGATGTCGGCGGCTTCGAGGCTGCGGCCGGCGGCATCCAACGCGACGCCGAGATTGTTGCCTATTTCGACATCCTGCGGCGCCAGCGCATGCGCCTCGCGGTAGGCCGCCGCCGTTGCGGACAATTGGCCCTGCGCCTGAAGAGAGGCGGCCAGACCGGTCCATGCCTCGACCGATTCCGGGCGCAGGTCACAGGCGGCCCGGAATGCGGCGACGGCCTCGGCGGGCACGGAGGCGGCGGATGCGAGCAGGCCGTGCGTCAGGTGATAGCGCCACACCTCCGGGGCGTTTGCCACGGCTTGCAGCACCAAGCGATGCGCTTCATCCAGCAGGCCGAGCTGCCAGCAAAGGATCGCGAGCCCGTGGAGCGCATCGGCGCACGCGGGTTCCGCCGCCAGCACCTCACGATAGGCGGCTTCCGCTTCGCGCAGACGATTCGCCTGATGGTGCTGCACGGCCAGCTCCACCGCCGCCTCAAGATCAAATCCCGATACCTTTTTCAACGCATCCTGCTCTCCTGCCGACTGACCAACAAATATAGGAAGGCCAGGGCCGCGTCAAGCGGGCGTGCGAACGGTTGCGGAACCTGGCGCAAACAGGCGAGGAACCGGATTAACCACGGCGGGCATCGAGGTGTGTCGTGACGGCGGGGCACGATTTTGCCGACAAACTCGCCATGTCCTCCACGCTCATGTCCCCAGCGGCGATATCGTTTGGTTTTGGATCTTGGTATGGCCTGTCGCCGGTTGGCCGCAACCGTCAGGCGTGAAACTGCCGCACCGCACCGGCGACGCCCTCGATCACCATCTGGGCGGCGATGACGGTGATGATCACGCCCATCAGCCGGGTGACCACGGCGATGATCGACGGCCGCACCACGGCGGTCAGCTGCTCGCTGAAACGGAAGGCGAGGTAGGTAAGGAGGCAGATCACGGCGAACACCAGCAATACGATGATCACGTGGATGCGATCGGTGTGGCTGCCGGCAAAGTTCAGCGCCGTGGAGATGGTGCCGGGGCCGGCCAGGATCGGGATGGCCAGCGGCGTGGTGGCGATGGAAGTGGCGGCGCCGTCGTCGTCGGCCTCGTCGGGGCCCAAATGGTGGATGGCCGAGGTGCGGCCGTGCAACAGTTGATAGCCGACCATGAACACCAGCAGTCCGCCGGCGATGCGGAATGCGGGGAGCGAAATGCCGAACAGGCGGAAGATCAGGTTTCCGCCGACGGTGAACAGCGCCACCACCACGAAGGCGATCAGCACGCCGCGCCAGGCGACCTTGCGGCGGGTCGGCTCGTCGAGACCGTCGACCAGGCCGAGAAAGATCGGGGTGTTGTCGACCGGGTTCATGATGGCGAAGAAACCGGTGACCACAGTAAGGGCGAAGACAAGATACTGGTGCATGGCGGACATCCTCTGTGCCGTTGACGATGCCCCTACGTTAACTGCAACCGCGTCATGTCCCCGTCAACAGCTGTCCGTCTCGTCCGGAATATGAGCCGTGGAGAACGCGGCATACGCTGCATATACCGGATGGCCGGACAGCAGGCATTTATGGACTCCGTGTTCTGCGTGGTTATCGCTTCAACCGCCGGCCTGCTTGGCGAACGCGGGTTCGGTCGTCGCAGCGGGAGCGGTGCTGCGATCGAGCCAGTGGAGACTGTCTTCTGTCCAGTTCAGCAGATGCAGTTCGCCCTGCTGCGTCTCCACCACGGCGCTGCAATGCTCCACCCAGTCGCCGGTATTGACGTAGTGCACGCCGTCCACCTCGGCCAGGGCAGGGTGGTGGATGTGGCCGCATACCAGACCGTCCACCTTGTGGCGCGCCGCCTCGTGGCGGGCGGCGGCGGCGAATTGATCGATATAGGCCATGGCGTTCTTCACCCGCCGCTTGATGTAGGACGACAGTGACCAGTAGGGGAAGCCGAGCCGACGGCGGACGCCGTTGTAAATGCGGTTGAGATAGAGCAGCACGTCGTAGAAGCCGCTGCCGACGTGGCTCAACAGACGGTTGCAACGCACGGCGCTGTCGAACTCATCGCCGTGCAGCAGCAGCAACCTTTTTCCTTGCAGCGTTTCATGCACCATGCCAAGCCGGATCTCGACGCCGTTGAATTCGGCGCCGGCATGGTCGCGCAGCCATTCGTCATGATTTCCGGGTATATAGATCACGCGCGTTCCGCGCCGCGCCTTCTCCAGTATCGCCTGCACGACCTCGGTGTGCAGGCGCGGCCAGTACCAGCCGTTACGTGCTTTCCAGAAATCGACGATATCACCCACCAGATAGAGGAATTCACTTTCGCTGTGACGCAGAAAGTCGAGCAGTTGCTCAGCCTGTGCATCGCGTGTTCCCAGATGAACGTCAGAGATGAATATCGTGCGCAGTTTCAGCGTACTCATTGGATCCCCCTTGGCCTTCAGTAGGATGCGCGCAGTATCGACGCTGTTTATTGCGCTCCGACTACACTTCAATGACAGTTGTCCGCCGCGTCGTTGCGATTCGGCAACCCGCCGGTCATCGTCCCGTCACACCCGCACGCTACCGTTGCCGTCGCAGATTTCAAGCCCTTGTCCCTTTGCGGAGGTATTCAATGGATCGGCGCGATCGAGCTCATCCCTTTCGCCTGAACGGTGCTCTCAACTTTACCCGCCGCCGCGCCGTCGACCGGTTGCTGGAGGGCGTGGTGGAAAAGGCCAGCGCTCTACGTGTGCTGGACGACATGTATCAGGACGCTCCCTCCGTTGAAAGTCCCGACGAATTTCTGGAACACGTATTCCAGGTCTTCAACGTCCAGCCGCAATGGTCGGAGGACGAGTTGCGTCACATTCCGGCAACAGGCGGCGCCGTCGTGGTGGCGAACCACCCGTTCGGCGCGCTGGAAGGGCTGATGATGGCGGCCATGCTGCTTCGCGTGCGCAGCGATGTGAAGATCATGGCCAACTATTTCCTGCAACGGGTCCCGGAACTGAAGGAATTATTCATCGCTGTCGATCCGTTCGGCGGCAACACCGCCACGCGACGCAACATTGCGCCGCTGAAGGAGGCGATGCAGTGGGTGCAGCAGGGCGGCCTGCTGGTCATCTTTCCGGCCGGCGAGGTGTCGCATCTGAAACTTGCCGCCGGTGCGATCACCGACCCTACCTGGCATCCCACCGTCGCACGCATCGCCCGCCGCGCCGAAGTGCCGGTAATCCCCGTTTATTTCCACGGCAGCAACAGCCTGCTGTTCCAACTGGCCGGCCTGTTCCATCCGCGCCTGCGCACGGCGTTGTTGCCGCGCGAACTGCTCAACAAACGCAACCGCGCGATCCCGATTCGCATCGGCGCCGCCGTTCCCGTCACGCGCATCAAATCGTTCAGCGACCAGGAAGCGACCGCCCATCTGCGCATGCGCTGCTACTCGCTCGGTGCGCGCAACGAGGCCGCCGGCGCGGCCGTAATGACATTGTCCGCCGCCGGCGAGCCGATCGCCGCGCCGGTTCCGCCGACGCTGTTGCAGGCCGAGGTGGCCGCCCTGCCGTCCGAGCAACGGCTCGACAGCAGCGGCGCGATGCAGGTGTACTATGCGCGCGCCGGACAGATCCCCTGGCTGTTGCAGGAGATCGGCCGCCTGCGCGAAGAGACCTTCCGCGCCGTCGGCGAAGGCACCGGCCACGCGCGCGACATCGATCTGTACGACGCCTACTATCTGCATCTGTTCATCTGGGACAGCGAAAACAACGGCGTGGTGGGCGCCTACCGGCTCGGCCTCGCCGACGAAATCGTGCGCCGTTTCGGCCGCAAGGGCCTCTACACCCACTCCCTGTTCCACTACGGCCGGCGCCTGATGGACGAACTCAATCCGGCCATCGAACTGGGGCGCTCCTTCGTCCGCCCGGAATATCAGCGCAGCTATACGCCGCTGCTGCTGCTGTGGAAGGGCATCGGTCAGTTCGTCGCACAGCATCCGCAGTATCGCGTCCTGTTTGGACCGGTGAGCATCAGCAGCGACTACCAGTCCAGCTCACAACAGCTGCTGGTGGAATTCCTGCGCGCCAACAACTTCCTGCCGCATCTGGCGCGTCATGTGCGCCCGCGCCGTCCGTTCCGCGGTTCGCGGCGCCGCACGGTGTTGCTGAACGACAATGCGGCTCGCAACCTGGAAGGGCTGTCGGAACTGGTCTCCGCCATCGAACACGATCAAAAGGGCGTGCCGGTATTGTTGCGCCAATACCTGAAGCTGGGCGGCAACATCCTCGGTTTCAATGTCGACGATCGGTTCAACAACGCATTGGACGGGCTGATCATGGTCGACCTGCGCCAGACCGATGCGAAGGTACTGGCCAAGTATATGGGGCGTGATCAGGCCGAGCAGTTCCGTGCTCTGCACAACGATTCTCCGGTTCAAGTGAGCGCGTAGGCAGCCGGAAGATATGTTACGCTTGGATTATTACTGTCGATCGGACGCTAATGTGCTTTGGGTATTGGTCCGACTGCTTTGTGCGTATTCGGCAGCGTTGTCGGACTGAAAGTCCGACCCACAGTGGAATCACATCGTTCCGACCATTTCGTTCGCTTGCGCTAATCAGGCCGCCGCCAGCGTAAACCGCGCCAACGCCGAGTGCAGCGTCTGGGAGATGGCCACCAGATCGTTCATGGCGATCCGCGTCGCCTCGAAATCGTCCACTGTCGATGCCGCGATGTTGGCGACGCTATCGACGTTTTGCCCGATACCTTCGCCAACTGTCGATTGTTGCTCGGTGGCGACGGCGATCTGCGACATCAGTTCGGTCACGGCGCGCACGGCGCGATCGATGTCGGTCAACACCGCGCCCATTGCCTCACCGTAACGCACACCCTGGCTCACCTCCTCCTTGGCGTGGCCCATGGCCCGTGTCACCTGTGCGGTGCGCTCCTGGATGGCGCGCACGATGGTCAGGATATCGGCCGTTGATGTGGCGGTGCGCACCGACAACTGGCGCACTTCATCGGCGACCACGGCGAAGCCGCGCCCCTGTTCACCGGCGCGCGCCGCCTCGATGGCCGCGTTGAGCGCCAGCAGGTTGGTCTGTTCGGCGACGCCTTCGATGGCCTTGCTCACCTCGCCGATACGCTGGATGGCGCCGTCCAGTTCGCCGATGGTCTGCGCCGATGCGCTCACCGCCTGGTCGATACGTCCCAGCGCGCCGATGGTCAGCTGTCCGGCATCGTTGCCGCGGGTGACCATGTCGAGTGCGCCGTCGGCGCGCTGCGCCGCACTGCCTGCGTTGGCCGCGGTATCGTGGATACTGGCGCCCATCTGCTCCACAGCGGAGCTTACCTGGAAAAATTTTTCCGATTGCCGCTTCGCGCTTTCGGTGACACTGCCGACGCTGCGACTGATCCCCTCGGCGGCGCCACGGGTCTTTTCGGCGGCAGCGTGCACCTCGCGGAATACCGACTCCAGGCGCGCAATGAAATGGTTGATCAAACGTGCCATGTGGCCCACCTCGTCGCGATAATGCTCCGGCAGGCGGCCGCTGAGATCGCCGCCGTTGAGCAGGTCGATCGCCTCGGTGATCGCCTGCACGCGAGTTCGCAGGCGATGGCCGAACCAAAGCTGGAACAGCGTCACCATCAATCCCGCCGCCAGCAGCGGCGGCAACACGATCCATATCAGCCGACTCACGTCGCCGTCGATGCGCTTGGTGGAGAGGCGTTCGCGGTCCGCTTCTTTGGCCGTCATCCGGTCGAGGATGTCGACCATCGGCTGCATGTGCGTCTTGTAGTCCGCGTCGGGAATGCCGAGCGCATCGGCCGGACTGTCGGCAGCGATCTTGATCGCACCTTTGAATTCGTGAACATAGGCGTTCCATTGACTGGCGACCTGTTTGAGATCGGTGCCCGGCGATGTCTTGCCTGCCTGTTGCAACAACTGTTGGATACTGTCGTCGGCCGCTTGCAGCTTCTGCGCCGTCTCGGCCATTATCGGATCGCCACGTGCCACCGACAGCGCCGTCGCCTTGATGCCGATCAGCGCCTTATCGCCGGCCTCGATGGACTGGTAGGTGGCGAATTGCTGTTGCAAGCGCGACAGGTTGATCGAGACCAGCACGATCACGGCGATCAGGCCGGCGACGGTGGCGGCGTTGATCAGGCGAAGTTGCGTAGTGAACGTCATGGCGTTGGAGAGACTTTGAGGGGAGGGAAAGAGTGTGGCGCTGGCCTGTTGCAGAATTATGACGACGGCGGCACTGCGCCGTTCGTTTCGCCCGCTGCTGTCACCATGACGTAACAACGGACTATACACGCATCGTTTGTATGGCAACGGCATGACAGCCAATCCGAATGTAAGCGCTGCTGTTCAGCGGTTGGGCTAAACTTGTTCTGCAAATAACAAGGATAAGAAAGTGAGCGACCACCAAGACGATGACAGCGGCGTGAAGCGGCCGCAGAACTATTCCGAAGAGTCCGCCTGCGCCATGGTCTACTATGCCGCCGAACGAACGCTGATGGCCTGGGTACGGGTGGCGCTGGGAATGATGGCGCTCGGTTTCGTCATCGACCGGTTCGGTCTGGTGCTGCGCATGATGCCCACCCAGCCCGGCATCCCGACCCATCCGACCATCTATTCGTTTTGGTCGGGAACCGGGCTGGTACTGTGCGGAGCGGTGATGGCGGTGGTGGCGGCGGTGCGCTATATCGGTCTGGAGCTGCGGTTTCGCCGCGAGGGCTGCGGCGCACCCGGCCACGGCCTGCCGCTCGGAGTGCTGTTCACGCTGTTGGTCGCCCTCATCGGATTCGCCATCGCGCTGTTCCTGGCGACGGTGCGCTATTGAGAACGATGCCGGGAAAAGGCGCAAGGTCCGCGAGGGAAGCCGGCGTACTGCGGGCGCAGTCAATTACGCATGAAGACACTTGCCGCTACGGATCAATCGATCAGGCGGGAAACCGCTTTGCCGCATAACGCCTGATCGCCTGCACGGTCATCAACAGCAACACCAGCGTCGACACCATGCAGGCGATGGGCAGCCAGAACGGCAGCGCCGTGTAAGTGTGCAGAGCCAGCCCCATGGACGCGACGACGATTCCGAACAGGATGAAACGCCGGGCACCGAAGGCGTTGATTTCGTACCAGTGCTGCTCCGAGCGGAATGCCGCCGCCAGGCGGATGCCGTAATAGCGATTCGGCGGCACCCGGCGCAACAGCAACGGCAACGACAACAGCGCCGTGACCGTGCCGAGCAGCATCAATACCGTTGCGGGTTCGGCGATAGGGGCGGCGGGCATGTCGGCATCCTCCTGCATTGCGGTGCGCAACCGAACGCCATTCTTTCAGCGCCGCCGCCGCGTGTCACCGGATTTCTGCCGCCGCTACTGCGCTGCGACCCGGCGATAGAGCAACACTGCCGCCAGCAGGTTGCGTAGCTGCACGACGAAGGCGGCGAGCAGCAACAACAGCGCCGGATAGAACAGCCAGCGCGGCACCAGGACCGCCCCCAGCAGCAGCACGCTACCGGTCAGATGCAGCCGCAGGTGGCGCCGCGTCCAACGTTCTCCGACCACCTGCTTCATGTGCGGTATCCGTCCCTGCCATGCCCCGGCAGCCTGCAACCGGTTGTTGAGATGGAGCCAGACCAGGAACGGCACGATCTTGTAGAGCATGCCGCTGATCAGCGACACCGCCGCAGCGATGATCGCCAATACGCCCCAACCCAGTTCCGCACGCGCCGCCCACGCCGGCGGCAGCCAGGGTTGCAGCAGCCAGAGCAGTGCCGCAAGGATCATGGCTGCGAGTCCCAGGCGCCAGAAATCGACGGTGACATCCGGCAGGCGACGCAGACGCCGCTGCTGCAACCGCAGGGTGATGATCGCGAATGCCACGAACGCCGCCGCCAGACCGTAACCGGCGCTGCGCGACGACAGGCCGCCCATCAACAGCGCCGACGCCAGCGACAACAGGCCGATCACCGCCCGGCCCCACACGCGCCGCAGCCACCGCGGGTATTCCTTCGTCACCTGGAACATCGGCACCACCTGATAGGCGACGCCGGCCAGCAGCACGCCGCCCCAGCCGAGCAGCCCCCAGGCCAGATGCAGATCGGTGAAGCGGCGCAGCAGCGCCCCCCAGCCGGCATGTCCGGCCGCCAGCCAGGCCCCGAACAGCAGAGTCACGGCAAAGGCGAACAGCGCCAGGCGCATCGCCCACACCGTATCGTGCAGCGAGCGGGCCCGCCGCAGCGCGCGGCCGATGATCGCGATGAACAGCAGCACCGCCGCGGACAGTGCCGCGATGGCGACACCGAACAGCACCGGCCGCGCGCTCACGAAGGCGAGCGCAAGGGCGATGGTGCCCGCCACCAGCAGCAGATGGACCGCGGCGCTCAGGGCCGTGTTACGCACAACCTGCACCCCGGCCAGCACCGGCAACAACTGGAACATGGCCCCGCACATCACCATCGCCAGATAGCCCAGGGTGAACAGATGAGTCACCGCGAGCAGCGCAGGCTGCCAGCGCGACAGCAGGATGTCGGGGCCGGTGAACCCGGCCAGCAGGCAGGCGGCAATACCGAACAGGGGCGCGGTGAGAAAGAAGCGGAACGGCACCGCCATCGGCGGCGTCTGTTCCAGCGAAAGCATGGCGGTGCTGGCGGTCATCCTGATAGTTCCGACCCGGTTATTGAAACGCAGAAACCGGCGCTGCGATGGGGGTGGGAGCCGGCTGACGCCGGTTGGCCGTTTTCTCTCTCACTCGAACCACGGCGCCAGGGCGGCGGCGGCGGCACGGGCCGCCGCTGCGGCGCCGCCATCGTCGTAGCGCCAGATGAACACCTCGCACATACCGTCGGCGCCGCGCCGCGTATCGTGGCCAAAGCCCAGCGGTTCGATGCGATCGTAGAGCAGGCAGGGTTTCATGCGGTGGCGCATGCGCAGGTAGCTACCGGACGGCAACTCGTTTAGCGCGGCCAACGCCAGAACCAGGGGTTCCGGCGCGGCCAGCGTATGTACGTCGAGCAGGTGTTCAGCCGGAGGCATGGGTCGTGCGCAGCGCCTGCATCCGTTCCAGCACGGCGTCGCCGCCGGCCGCCAGGGTACGCTCGGACATCGGATAGAGGATCTGCTCCTCCTTCATGTTGTGCTGCTGCATCAGGATCAGCAGCGTCTCCGAGGCGCCGAGAAATTCGTCGGCCTGCCGCGCCGCTGCTGCCTGCTGCATCTGCTGCAACAGCTCACGCATCTGGCGATGCTCCACGCGCATCACCTGGGTCGGCCCCATGCTGCTGCCGGCCGCCGTCTCGAAGGCGGGAAACAGCACCTCCTCCTCCATTGCGAAATGCTGTTCCATCGCCTGCTGAAAGAGCGCATAAGCGGCATCGGCGTCGGCCCAGCGTCCATCGGCGACACCGCGTTCGGCAACCACGAACAGCTCATCGCACTGCTTGTGGTCGCCGGACATGTAGTGGGAAATCGTATTCATGACACACTCCGAAAGAGGCAGGACTGCACTGTGCCATCGCTGCGCGGGCCGCGCCTTGACCCGCATCAAGGCGGGCTGCGCCGCCGGCTATCGCAGTTGGGGATAGATATCGTGTACGCCGGTGCCGGACGCACGGTCGAAGAAGCGCGCACGGTAGATCAATCGCGCTGCGACGCCTGCCGGGTCGGTGAAGCCGCTACGATCATGGATCACGTTGTTGCACAGCAGTCCCATGCCGGACGCCAGGCGGGCACGAAAACAGAAAGCCGGCTCCTCGTCCAGCAGCCGCTCCAACAGAACGACGGCATCGCGCGTCATCGGATCGTCGCGCCACTCGATGTTGCGTTTGCGCGCCGTATAGCGCATGTGCAGACTGTCGCTGGCGGCGTGGTAGGAAAACACGGGACCGGTGGCGCAACCGCGGGCGCTGCCCTCGCCGTCCTTGCCCGGCGGGATGGTCATGACGTCGGGCCGCATCAGGGTGCGGATATGTTCCGGGCCGGCGTCGCGCAAACGGATATAAGCGATCTCGGGATCGATCAGGCCGTTGTCGCCGCCTTCGCCCGCGCTATGGACGCAGTGCAGGATCAGACCGCGAATCTGACGCTCCGCCGTGTTGTAGTAGCCGTCGGTATGCCACTTGATGGGGCGATTGGTATAAGGGATATAGCTCGGATGTTCGCCCTCCGGGTTGACCGTCAGCGACGTGATGCCGTCGTCGTCCGCCAGATAGTTCGAATCGAGCCGCAACAGACCGAAGCGCGCACCGAGATTGCGCGGAATATTCTTGTCCGGATCATCGCCGGTCGCACCGGCGTAGATCACCATATTCGTCTTGCACAACCGTTGCCGCAGCGCCTCATACTCGGCCAGCGCCAGATTGCGCGGGTTCTTCACCTCGACGATCAGATCCGTCGCAGTCGTCGGATAGGCGGCAAGCTTGGCGTCGCGCCAGCGGCGATAAGCGTCGTGATTGTCCGGATGAAACGGCGAATGCGCCGGAAAGCCTGCCTCTGTCATCATACCCTCGCCATCACTCCGGTTGCCGCCGTCATCGCCGGCGGCCAGTGTAGCAAGGCCGGTAGGATTAAGGCAGATGCGTACTGCGGATAGCGGGGATCGGACGGCGGCGCACGGCCGCCGTCCAACCGATACCGCTAGCGGTCCCAGCCCCGGCCCCAGCGATCGCGGCGCAGTTGCTCCTTCTGCTCCTTGGTCAGCTGGTCATAGATGCGATTGCGGGTCTTGATACCCGTCTCGATCATCGCCCGCTGGGTCTTGAACAGATCGTCGTAGACCTTGCCGATGGCGGCAGCATCCAGATGCTCGGCGTCATAGAGATCGCTCAGCTTGCCGTAATCGGTGAACAGCGACGACATCATGCTCCAGTGCAACTTGTGCTGTTGGTCGAGAATGTTGTCGATCGTCCGGCGCTGGTTGTCGCTAAGGTTCAGCGACCAGATAGGNNCCCCAGCCGCCCCAGCCGCGTCCCATCATGCCTCGACCGTAACCGCCGCCCGGGCCGTAACCGCCGTAGCTCCCGTCGTCGCCGTATCTCATGCCCGGGCCGTAACCGCCGCGCCCCATACCGTAGCCGTAGCCGCCGCCCATCATGCCGGGGCCGTAGCCCGGTCCGTATTGCGGCGGAGCGGTCTGGTCAGCCGCCTGCGCAGCGCTCATTCCCATCGCACCGGCCAGGATCAGAGGAACACTCCATTTCATCCACGACGCGTGTTTCATTGCCGCATCCTCCACAGTTGTGTGCCACCATGGCACCGGAACAGAACAAAATCGAAATACCTTACGCAGCGCGCTGCAATGCGTCGCGCACGCGCTCCAGCCGGGTACGTACCTCGTCGCCGAGCGCCTGCAACTGCGCACGCCCCGCCAAACCGAGCACCGCAGAGGGGTCCATGAACCCGACGACAACCTGACCGCTCTCCTCCTCGCGCACGATCACGTTGCACGGCAGCAGCAGGCCGATATCCGGTTCCGCCTCCAGCGCCTGATTGGCCAGCTGCGGATTGCAGGCACCGAGGATCTTGTAGGGGCGCCGATCGATACCGAGCTTGCCCTTCAGCGTCGCCGCCACGTCGATCTCGACCAGCACGCCGAAACCCTCCTTTTTCAGCTCGTCGACGGTACGGGTGACGGCGCCGTCAAAATCCCCTGCGACATTTACGGTAAATCCATACATGTGATCTCCTCCTGATTGGCGAAGCCGGTGAACAGCGGGATGCCTCAACACGACGCCTGGCGCACGCCGATCATTCTCCCGCCACACTGCGATAGTTATAGTTCGCCTCTGCGAAGCTTTCTCCAACCAATCCGGCATCGCCGCAGCGGGAGTTCAAGAGACGGCGACCGACGCTCG
The DNA here is from genome assembly GCA_002376325.1 of Proteobacteria bacterium UBA3588. GTDB lineage: Bacteria > Pseudomonadota > Gammaproteobacteria > Thiohalomonadales > Thiohalomonadaceae > Sulfurivermis. Next base: position 18,936 of record DFMR01000066.1, read on the forward strand.
GCGGCCAAAGAGCGCGGCGGATTTGTCGCGCAGCTCAGCCGGTCAATTTTTTGCTGGAATCGTTAGATGCGCTGGGCGGGGGGACGCAGTACGGGGGCGATCGCCAGCGCCAGCGCCAGCGCCAGCAACCAGTGGACGAAAGAGTTTCGACGAGCAGACATGATGAAGAGAGTCTGGCCTCAGTCAAGGGAATGTCAATGTCGGCGGATAGCGTTTTCCTTAAAAAAATGGGGTTATATCGCGCCTGACGCCGAATTCGCCGACACGGCGTCTCGTCCGGCAGGGGCTTTTGCCGGCTCCGGAAATAGGGTTTAATCAGGCGCTCCATTACTACCGATAAGCACGAAGCGGGGAACCGAAGTGGCCGACGAGACGCAGGCAGGACTCAATTTCATGAACGCCATCGAGGCACATGTCCGCTGGAAGATACGGCTGGAGGCCTATATCAACAAAACCGGCGAGGAGCAGCTCGATGCCGGCGTGGTCGGCGCCGACGACCAATGCGTGCTCGGCAAGTGGCTGCATGGACACGGCGACGAAAAGTTCGGCGAACACCCGCTGTTTCCCGACCTAAAGACCACCCACGCCCACTTTCACCGCTGCGCGGGCGATATCATCCGCACCGTGGATGCAGGCGACCCGGAGGCGGCACGCAAGCTGCTGATGCAGGGCGATTATGCCCGCTACTCCCACCGCATCAAATCGGAGCTGGCGCGCATGTCGCTGGAGTTGGAGAGCGATTGAATATCTCCCAGCCAAAAAAGGCGCCGGTCGCGCCAAGTGCGGAGAATTTCGTTACGAGCCTCGGCGGTGAATTCGGCGTCTTCAGCGGTTTCGACAGATCGGGATGCAGGGGCTATCAAAGGCCGTAGCGTTTGATCTTGTACCACAGGGCGCGTTCGCTGATCTCCAGCAGACGCGCCGCCGCCGACTTGTTGTTCTCGCTGCGCTCGAGCGCCGCCTGAATCAGCTGCGCTTCCAGCGATTCCACATGCTCCTTCATCGCCAACGACTCGGGAAGCGCCGGCCCGGCCGGCAGCGGCGCGGCAGCGTGGCTGGCGCTCTGCATGGTTTCCGGCGGAAAGTGGCCCGCGTCGATCGCTCCCCCCCGGCACAGCACCACGGCGCGCTCCATCAGGTTTTCCAGTTCGCGCACGTTGCCGGGCCACGGGTAACTCTGCAGGCGCTGAAGGGTATCCGCGGTCAGGCGCGGCACCTTGCGCCCCAGCTCCGAGGCATATTTGTGTAGAAAGTGCTCTGCCAGCAACGGGATGTCGGCCTGCCGTTGGCGCAACAGGGGCACATCGATGCGTACCACGTTGAGACGGAAATAGAGATCTCGCCGCAACGCCCCCTCTTCCACCGCCTGTAACGGATCGCGGTTGGTGGCCGCGACGATGCGCAAATCGACGTGGGTGGGCACATTCGAACCCAGACGTTCGATCGTCCCCTCCTGCACCACACGCAGCAGCTTGGCCTGCAACGCCAGCGGCATTTCGGTGATTTCGTCGAGAAAGATGGTGCCGCCGCTGGAAAGTTCGCACTTGCCGACACGATCGCGGGTGGCGCCGGTAAACGCCCCCTTCTGATGGCCGAACAGTTCGCTCTCCAGCAACTCTTCCGGAATTGCGGCGCAGTTGATCGGCACGAACAGCCCGCTGCGCCCCGACGCCTGGTGTACGGCGCGCGCCACCAGCTCCTTGCCGGTGCCGGTCTCGCCGACGATGAAGATGTTGCTGCGCACCGGCGCCACCTGCTGTACCAGTTGATAGAGCGTCTGCATCGTCTCGCTGACGCCGATGAACTCGCCCCAGCCCCTGGCGACTTCGTCACGCAGAAAGCGGTTCTCGCGCTGCACCGCGACCAGCGCCAGCGCCCGCGTCACCGCCAGCTCGACCGTCTCTATTTCAAACGGCCGGATGATGTAGTCGGAGGCGCCTAGCTTCATCGCCTCCACCGCCGTTTCGATGGTGCCGTAGGCGGTCAACACGATCACCGGCACTTCGTCGCCGCGCGCGCGCAGGTCACGCAAAAATTCGATGCCGTCCTTGCGCGGCATCCGCAGATCGGTCAACACCAGATCGAACGGTGCAGCATCCAGCGCCGCCAGCGCTTCGATGCCATCCTCGGCCTGCGCCACTTCGTGGCCCATATTTTTCAGCGACAATTCGAGGATGCGGCGCATCTTCGCCTCGTTGTCGACCACGAGTATCCGTTTTATATCCATTCCTCTATGTCCGCACGTTGCGCGTCAAATCAAAACGCATATTGAAGCTGGCGCCACCCCACTGACTGCCGGTCACTTCGATCTCGCCGCCGTGCACCTGCACGATCTGCTGCACCACGGTCAACCCCAGCCCGATGCCGCCTTCGCGGCGGCTGAAGAACGGGTCGAAGATACGCTCACGGATCTCCGGCGCGACGCCGGGGCCGTCGTCGGCGACACATATCCATAGCGTCCCGCCGCCGCGGCGCGTGGCGACGGCCACCCGTCCGTCCTCGGGGACGAAGTGCAGCGCATTGAGCACCAGGTTGAGAATCACCTGCACGATCTGTTCGCGATCGCATTCGAACACCGGGTCGTCGGCCTCGAATTGCCGCACCAGCCGCACGCTGCCCTTTTGCGCTTTCGATTCCAGCAGGTTGAGTACATTATCGATGATGGCGTGCAGGTCGTGCGCCTTGAACACCGGCGGCTTGGGGCTGGCGCACTCCAGCAGCATCGTCACCAGCCGGTTGAGCCGTTCGGTTTCACTGACGATGTAACCGATCAACTCGCGTTCGCTGTCGCTCAGATCCGATTGCCGTTCCAGCAGCTGCGCCGAGCTGCGGACGATACCCAGCGGCGTGCGCACCTCGTGCGCCATGGTCGCCGCCATCTCGCCGACCACGGCCAGCTTGCCGGCGCGCACGACCTGCTCGCGCGAGCGCTCCAACGCCTCGATCATCTGCGCGAAGGCGCGATTGAGTTCGCCGACCTCGGTGAGGGTGGTGGTCGACAGCGGCGGTTGTGTCGTCACCCCCTGACGGAACAGGCGGGTGAATGCGGTCAGCTCGGTGATCGGCTGCGCGATGCGGCTGGCCAGCCGCGACGAGATCCACACCGCGGCCGCCAGGGTGAACAGCAACAGTCCCGACATCGCCCACAACAGGTGCCAGACCGGGCGAAACGAGACGCTGGTCGGCTCGACCATCAACAGGTGCCAGCCGAGCCCCGGGAAGCGCTGGTAACCGGCGGCCGTCGCCGCGCCCACCAGCAGCGAGCGATAGCCCAGGGCGGCACCGTCGTGGATGTAGGTGACGGCGCCGGCGCGGGGCACGTTCCAGCGCTTGAGGTTCAGCTGCGACAGCACCAGGCGATCGCGCAGTGTTTGCGATGCGCCGATCACGTGTCCCTCCGCGTCCAGCAGTACCGCGCTGCGCGGCCCGCCCGCCACCGCCTTGTCGAGCAGATCCAATACCGCATCCCAATTCAGCATGGCGTAGAGGTTGCCGATATTGCCGCTGCCGAAGGCGTTGGGGATCGCGGTGCGCAACGCCACCACATTTCCCTGTTGCGCCGAAACCGGCGCCAGCAGCACGTCGTCCAGCCCCATGCCGGGCACCTTGCGCCAGCCGCTGATGGTCGGTTGTTGCCGCCCGATGAGCGCCGGATCGCTTGCGGCGACGATACGTCCCGCACGGTCGGTGCAGAACAACGCCTGGTAGACCGTGCCCTGCCCGGTGCGCAGGTCGGAGAGAAAGTGTGACAGGCGTTTGTCCACGTCGTTGACGCGAATGTCCTGCATCACCTCGATATTGCGCCAGACCCGCACGTTCTCCAGTTGTGAGAACAGGAAGGTGTCGATACGCTGCATTACCGAGCTCGCGCCGAACTGCAAATTGTTCGCGATCTCGCCCTGAAGCGCCCGGCGAAACTGAAAGAACGACAGCGCCGCCATCACCACGATGGAACCCAGCACCATCCAGAAAAAGGCGCGCAACAGCGCCGTGCGTATCGTCACCGCCGCGCCCTGTCTCGATTCATTTTCGGTTAACGCCCGTCATCGCGTGAATAAGCCCTGTGTTATCGGCCGGTTGGCCGATGCCCATGCGTCGAGGCTGGTATTTTGCGGACATCCTCGTTAAAGTCACCGCGTCCGCCAGGCCGGACATTGTACTGTTATCCCGCCACGCCGGTCGCCACCGCCACGATACCGCCCTACAACATGACAGATCCCGCATCCATCGTAAAACGTCTTGCCGCCGCGCTCCTCACGGCGCTGGCGGCGCTGGCCGGCCCGGCTCCGGCGCAGGCCGCCGGCAACGGCGATGCCTGGCGACACCTGCCTTATCAGCTCGGCCAGGGGCTCTATTTTCCGCAGCAGGGGCTGCGCATCGGCGGCTACATCAGCAGCCACTATTACGATCTTCACGGACAGACCGCCACCCTCAATTTGCACGACCTGAGCCTGTTCATCACCAAACAGGTCGGGACCCGCTGGCAGCTGTTCTCGGAGGCGGAGATCGACGATGCCGTGACGGTCACCGACCAAGGCGCCAACCACGACAGCGCCGAGTTCGACATCGAACGCCTCTATGCGGACTACCACGCCCGCCAGGGCGTGACGTTGCGGTTCGGAAAATTCCTCACCCCTGTGGGGCAGTGGAACCTGATCCATGCGGACCCGCTGGTGTGGACCGTCTCGCGCCCGCTGACGACCTCGGCGGCCTTCTCCCGTCACGCCACCGGCGCGATGGTCTACGGCAGCATTCCCATCCGTCAGAACGACCTCGATTACTGGCTGTTTCTGGACGACAGCGAACAGCTCACCCCTTCGCGGCGCCACGACCTCGCCTTTACCACCGACGGCGCGTCCAGTCCGCTGCAGAACGACTTCAACCATGCGGCCGGCGCGCGACTGCTCTACCACCTGTTCGACGACAGAGTGAGTCTCGGCGCCTCCCTGCTCGACTTTGAGTTCAGGGAACCGGAACAGCAATACCGCCTCATCGGCGTCGATTTCGGCTGGTCGACCCGCTATGCCGACCTCAGCGGCGAAGCCGTCTATCGCACCCGCAGGAATACCGGCAGCGTCGACGAGCGCGGCGGTTTCGTGCAGGCGGTGATCCCGTTGCGGCAGCGGCTCTACCTGGTGGGACGTTACGAGCGGTACAAGACCGCCGTAATAGCGCAGACCACCACGATCAACACGCTCGGGGTCAACTACCGGCTGCGTCCGACCGTCTCGTTCAAGGTCGAATAT
>DFMR01000101.1 GCA_002376325.1 Proteobacteria bacterium UBA3588
CGTGCCGCGCAGTCACGTCAAGCGGCTCAAGACGTTCGTCTACGGCCGCTATCCCAGCGCCAGAACCAACGTCGGCAACTGGCATATCGGCGCCTTCGGTATGTAACCATTGGAAGCCAACTCAAAATAAAACCGGACATGAACCACGGGGGACACGGGGACCTGAATTATTCAACAATCGCCTTCCCCGTGCACCCCGTGTCCCCCGTGGTTAATACCTTTTTGCACGTCACCCCTTGGCGAAGGTCAGCTCGCCGCCGACAGCATCGACCTTGACCGTATCGCCCGGCAGGAAGCGGCCCGAGAGGATCGCCTGGGCCAGCGGGTTTTCGATGCGCTGCTGGATCGCGCGCTTGAGCGGACGCGCGCCGTAGACCGGGTCGAAGCCCGCCTCGGCCAGTTTGTCCAACGCCGCCTCGGTCAGCTCCAGTTGCATCTCGCGTTCGGCCAGCCGCCTGCGCAGATAGTCGATCTGAATGTCGGCGATGGCGCGGATCTGCGCCTGCTGCAACGGGTGGAACACCACCACCTCGTCGACGCGGTTGATGAATTCGGGACGGAAGTGCTTGCCCACCACATCGAGCACCGCCTCTTTCATCTGTCCATAACGCTCCTCTCCGGAGAGTTCCTGGATCAGCTGCGAGCCGAGGTTGGAGGTCATCACGATCACCGTATTGCGGAAGTCCACGGTGCGCCCCTGGCCGTCGGTGAGGCGGCCGTCGTCGAGCACCTGCAACAGCACGTTGAACACGTCGGGATGGGCCTTCTCCACCTCGTCCATCAGTACCACCGAGTAGGGCTTGCGGCGCACGCTTTCGGTGAGATAGCCGCCCTCCTCGTAACCGACGTAACCCGGCGGCGCGCCGATCAGGCGGGCAACGCTGTGCTTCTCCATGAACTCCGACATGTCGATGCGGATCATCGCCTCGTCGGTGTCGAACAGGAACGAGGCCAGCGCCTTGCACAGCTCGGTCTTGCCGACGCCNNGATCTTGAGCTGGATCAGGCGGCGGTCGAGACGGTCCATCACCTCCGGCTTGGAGTCGATCTCCATGCGGATGCGCGAGGCGGCCTCGTCCACCAGGTCGATGGCCTTGTCGGGCAGCTGACGATCGGTGATGTAACGGTGCGACAGGGTCGCGGCGGCGACGATGGCCGGGTCGGTGATCTCGACGCCGTGGTGCACTTCGTATTTTTCCTTCACGCCGCGCAGGATGGCGATGGTGTCCTCCACGCTCGGCTCGTCCACCAGCACCTTCTGGAAGCGGCGCTCCAGCGCGGCGTCCTTTTCGATGTACTTACGATACTCGTCCAACGTGGTGGCGCCGACGCAGTGCAGCTCGCCGCGCGCCAGCGCCGGCTTGAGCATGTTGCCCGCATCCATGGAGCCCTCGGCCTTGCCGGCGCCGACCATGGTGTGGATCTCGTCGATGAACAGGATGATCTGCCCTTCCTGCTTGGCCAGGTCGTTGAGCACCGCCTTGAGCCGCTCCTCGAACTCGCCGCGGAACTTGGCGCCGGCGATCAGCGAGCCCATGTCGAGCACCAACAGCCGCTTGCCCTTCAGCCCCTCCGGCACCTCGCCGTTGACGATACGCTGGGCCAGCCCCTCGACGATGGCGGTCTTGCCGACGCCCGGCTCACCGATCAAAACCGGGTTGTTCTTGGTGCGGCGCTGGAGGATCTGCACCACGCGGCGGATCTCGTCGTCGCGCCCGATCACCGGGTCGAGCTTGCCCTGCTCGGCGCGCTCGGTGAGATCGATGGTGTATTTCTCCAGCGCCTGGCGCTGCTCCTCGGCGTTGGGGTCGTCCACCTTCTGGCCGCCGCGCATGTTGTCGATGGCCTTCTCCACCGCGCCCTTGCTGGCGCCGTGCTTCTTCAACAGTTCGCCCAGCTCGCCCTGATCCTCCAGCGCCGCCAGCACGAACAGCTCCGAGGAGATGTAGGCATCCTTGCGCTGCTGCGCCAGCTTGTCGGTGACGTTGAGCAGCTTGACCAGGCCGTTGGAGACCTGTACGTCGCCGCCCGCCCCCTGCACCGAGGGCAGGCGATCGAGCGCCTCGCCCAGGGCCGAGCGCAGGGCGTTGACGTTGACGCCGGCCTGGCCGAGCAGCTGGCGCACCGTGCCGCCCTGCTGATCGAGCAGTGCGGTCATCAGGTGCAGCGGTTCGATGAACTGGTGATCGCGGCCCACCGCCAGGCTCTGCGCGTCCTGCAACGCGGTCTGGAACTTGGTGGTCAGTTTGTCCATGCGCATATCTGGCAACCCCTTTCGGTTGAATTTTACGGTTGCTTCCGAGATGGGGACGTATCCCCTACCGTTCAAGCGGAATTAATATAACCTTAAGCAGGGTAGCCTATAAAAGCAGCCGAACACGGAGAACGTCTGAACGGAACCACCGAAGACACTCAACACACCGAAAAGTCGCAACAGACCGGCCATAGGCAACAAGTGATCAGGGTGTGTGGCATATATTCGGTGCCCTCGGTGTCTTCGGTGGTTCCCACAGCTTTTCGGACCGGCACACCCGTACCCGGCATTAGCGGAGGCATCATGAACAACGGACGGAGATTTCCATGCGCCTGCTGCTGATTGAGGACGACACACTGCTCGGCGACGGCATCCGCGCCGGCCTCACCCAGGAGGGCTACACCGTCGACTGGCTGCGCGACGGCGAGGCGGCCGACAACGCCCTCAAGAGCGAGCACTTCGAACTGATGGTGCTCGACCTCGGACTGCCGCGCCGCTCCGGGCTGGAGGTGCTGAAGGCGCTGCGCGGACGCGGTTCGGCATTGCCGGTGCTGATCCTCACCGCCCGCGACACCGTCACCGACCGCGTCGCCGGTCTCGATGCCGGTGCCGACGACTACCTGATCAAGCCCTTCGCCCTGGACGAGCTGACCGCCCGCCTGCGCGCGCTGCTGCGGCGCCAGAGCGGCCGCGCCGTCAACACCATCAGCCACGGCGCGATCGTGCTCGACCCGGAGGCCCATGCCGTGAGCCGAAACGGCAAACCGGTGGAGCTGTCGCCGCGCGAATTCGCCGTGCTGCAACTGCTGCTGGAGCAGCGCGGCAAAGTACTGTCCAAGGCGCGGCTGGAGGAGAGCCTCTACGCCTGGGGCGACGAGGTGGAGAGCAACGCCATCGAAGTTTATGTCCATCACCTGCGCAAGAAGCTGGGAGCGGAGCTGATCCGCACCATCCGCGGCGTCGGCTATGTAATCGACAACCTATGACACGACAGACTCCCCGCTCCATCCGCGCGCGCCTGCTGGCGATCCTACTCAGCGCCACAGGCGGGGTGTGGCTCGTCACCACCACAGCCTCCTATCTGGACACGCGCCACGAAGTGGGCGAGATGTTCGACGCCCAACTGGCGCAGGGTGCGCGCACCTTGCTGAGCCTCAGCAGCCATGAGCTGAGCGAACTGCGCGGAACCGAACCGGGCGGCGGGCACGTTCATTTCATGCCGGACGACCTGGGTTCCGTTACCGGTCGTCGTCACGAACATCGCGTGGTGTATCAAATCTGGTCGGCCGGCAGCGGCAAATTATTGATCCGCTCCGACCAGGCACCGACGCGAGCGCTGAGCGAGATCCGATACGGCTTCAGCGATCAACGGGTACAAGGGCAACGCTGGCGCATCTATTCGCTCTCGGGCAAAGACAGCGATCTCATCGTTCAAATCGGCGAGAGCTATCGCGATCGCGACAAATTGATTAACGATGCCGTACTGCGCACAAGCCTGCCGATGCTGTTCGCACTGCCCGTGCTCGGGTTATTCATCTGGTTCGGCGTCGGCCGCAGCCTGGCGCCGTTGACGCGGCTGGCACGGGAGATCGGCAGCCGCGCACCGAACCGGCTCGAACCGATGCAGGAAACCGCGGCGCCGCAGGAGATCACGCCGCTGGTCGACGCTCTGAACCATCTGTTCGATCGGCTGCAGCAGGCCTTCGACAACGAGCGCCGCTTCACCGCCGACGCCGCCCACGAACTGCGCACGCCGCTGGCGGCCCTGCGTACCCAGGCGGAGGTGGCGTTGCGGGCGCAGGACGACGCCAGCCGCGCCCAATCGCTGCGCCAGGTGCTGCGCGGCGTCGACCGCGCCACCCGGCTGGTGGAACAACTGCTCACCCTGGCGCGGCTCGACCCGGAGACCGGCCTGCAACAGACCGCCCCAGTCGACTTGTGCGCGGCGGCGATGGAAACCCTGGCCGAGCTGGCCGGCAGCGCCGCGCAAAAACGGATCGAGCTGTCGCTGAGCGAACCGTGCGACGGCCGCGTCGACGGCCATGCCGCCTCCCTGGCGATCCTGCTGCGCAACCTGGTGGACAACGCCATCCGCTACACGCCGGCCGGCGGCAATGTGGCAGTCACGGTACGACACGACGGGGCGCAGGTGGTGCTTGAGGTCGCCGACAGCGGTGCCGGCATTCCCGAAGAGGAGCGGCAGCGCGTCTTCGACCGCTTTTTCCGCCGTCCCGGCAGTGAGGCCACCGGCAGCGGACTCGGGCTCTCCATTGTGCGCCGCATCGTTGAACTGCACCACGGCGCCATCGAACTCGATCGCGCCGCGTTGGGAGGACTGCTGGTCCGCATCCGCCTGCCCGGCGTCTGAACACCATTCGCCTGTCGACGCTGAATCGCCCGACCAATGCACGCCGAGTCGAAAAGGAATCAATGAGGCATTCATCACCTGGCGCCGTGGCGAGTTCCTGCTTTTTATTTCTCCGTCAGTGACAACGAATTCCGTTGCCAAGACGCCACGGCGCGACCATCGTCATTGATGAGTCCGCACGGTCTGTTCCATCTGTAGGAGCGGCTGCGCCGCGACGATTTAATTGCGGCACAGCCGCTCCTACTCAGAAACGGTAGGAGAAACCGAGGCCGTAGCGGTCCTGTTCGATCTTGGGCTGCCATACGGTACCGGCGGGTATCCCGCCGCTGGTCAGGGTCTTCACCGGTGACTTGTCAAAACGGAAACTGTCGTAATAGCCGATAATCCGCCAGCGCCAATCCAGCTGGAACTGTGCCGAAATAAACGTGCTCGCCGCCGGGGTTGGCGCAAGCTGTGCGTTGTCATAACCCACGACCGAGAGGCCTACTGACTCGTCGGTCGAAAACGGATATTTTATCCCACCCTCCAAACGCCAGGAGTTATCGCTCACATAGGCCAATCCCAGCCGGCCGTAACCGATGTGATAGGTTTCCGTGTAGCCCGCTACCGTCAATTTACTGTTGATGTCGCGTTGCCAAGCATCAACACCCAGCGCACCGAGTATCCCCCAACGGTGCGGCGCGAATTCTCCATTGAGAAAACCGATCACTTTCAGTTCGGCATTTAACCCGTGGTAATCCGTGTAAGTCGTCAACGGCTGCGGCGGGATGCTGTTGGTTTGTCCATCGTAATTGACGTGCGCTCCATAGACGCGCATGTCAAACGCCATCTCCCATTGCGGGGCCATTTCCTTGGTATCGCTGATACCCATGAAATAGCGCGGACCGCTCTCCTGCAACAGCCGTGCACCACCGTCGCCATATTCACGCCACGAGTAATATTCGCTGCCGCCGTATATCGATAGCCGATCGGCGGCATGTGCAACACTGACCCAGCACGCCACTCCCAATAGCACGATGCAGGGCAAAGCCATTTTTCTATTAATTAGTCGCTTGTTCATATATTCGTCTTGCATGTTGCGAATTCATCGCCGTGTTCAAAGCCGGCAGGCGTAAACCCGATCCATATCTGCGACGACTATCAATCTGCACAGCATAGTCGAAAGGGACCTATCAGCGACGGCTAAATGAGAGTTCCGAATGGGTACCCAGCTAGCGCGAGAATCCGGATGTTGGGGAGCGGTCTCCCGTGGGAGCCCGATTTATTGCCAGGGACGGCATTATGCGGCGAGAGGACAGGAGTCCGTAGCCGCCATCGGGCGATGGTCGAATCCTGGGCTATCGCCCGGCGGAGCCGGGCTCCTACGAGTTACGAACTGAAAGTTCCGAACCGGTTACCAATTCGGAACGCTTATTCAGAGTCTTTCGTCAGCTCCGTGTCGGTGCGGCTCTATATGCTCCGAAATGTAGTGCAGACATTCGCCGGCCGACAATTGATGGCAATTAATCGATGGATAGCTGTCCAGGCGCGCGTGGCTGCGACGCAATACTCCGCGCACCACATGTCCTTCACCCGCAACACCTTCGATATGCACCGGGAACACCGGACAGTCGGCAAGTTGC
>DFMR01000055.1 GCA_002376325.1 Proteobacteria bacterium UBA3588
CTATGGCTCATAACAGATCCTCAAACGATGAAAAACGGACCCCTAGTTTACACAGCCTGACCGGGCCAATGCATGCGTTAGCGGTGAAAATTTCGCCACGATGCAACCCGCGGGGGCGCTGGAGGCGGTGGGACGAGAGCGTCGTTTCAGTGCGCCAGTATCCGCCAGCACTGGTGAATCCTCGCGTTGCGTTTGAAATCCTCCGGGATGGTCTTGCGGCTGATGTCCTCGACGGCGAATTCGGCCAGCGCCTCCTCATCCAGCTTGAACCTGCGGTAGTTGTTGGAGAAGTAGAGCACGCCGCCGGGGGCGAGCAGTTGCATCGCCTGGCGGATCATCCAGACGTGGTCGCGCTGGATGTCGAAGATGTTTTCCATGCGCTTGGAGTTGGAGAAGGTGGGCGGGTCGATGAAGATGAGGTCGTACTTGAGCTGGCCGCAGGCGGCCTCGTCGTGCAGCCACTCGGTGCAATCGGCCTGGATGAATTCGTGCTCGCGGCCGGTGAAGCCGTTCAGCGTCATGTTCTCCCGCGCCCAGCCCAGATAGGTGTTGGACATGTCGATGGTGGTGGTGGCCACGGCGCCGCCGACGGCGGCGTGGACGCTCGCGCTGCCGGTGTAGGCGAACAGGTTGAGGAAGCGTTTGCCGGCGGCCTCTTGCTCGATCATCTCGCGGGTGATGCGGTGATCGAGGAACAGGCCGGTGTCGAGGTAGTCGGTGAAGTTGACCAGCAGGCGGCAGTTGCCTTCGCGCACTTCGTGGAAGCTTTTGCGTTCGCCGAGCTTTTCGTATTGGGCGCGGCCCTTCTGCTGCTGGCGCACCTTGAAGAAGAGTTGCGCCGGGACGATGTCGAGTACCTGCGGGATAACGCCCAGCGCTTCGCGCAGACGCTGCTGTGCCTTGGCCGGGTCGATGCTCTTGGGCGCATGGTACTCCTGCACGTGCACCCACAGCCGCTCGCCGTGATAGAGATCGACGGCGAGCGCGTATTCGGGCAGGTCCGCGTCGTACAGGCGGTAGCAGTCGACGCCGTTGCGCCGGGTCCAGCGGCTGAGCTGTTTGAGATTTTTGCGCAGCCGGTTGGCGAAGGATTCGGCGCCATGGGAGAGCGCCGGCGCCTCGCCGGCGACGCCGACCGGCGCATAGCTGATCAGCTGGCACTCGATGGGGCCGTTCATCAGCGCAGCGCTGCGCTCCTGCCGCAGCGGCAGATAGCCGGCGAGGTCGGGGTTGCCGGTGAACAGGGCGAGGCGCCAGCCGGGCAGTTCGTCGCGCACCACCTCGCCGAGGCGCGCGTAGTCGTCGCGCAGGGCGTTGATCTCGCCGATGCGTTCGCCGTAGGGCGGATTGACCGCGACCAGTCCCGGTTGGGTGTCGAGGGGCAATTGCGCCGCGATGCCGGGGGCGAGGGCGCGGCGGTCGATTACGATGTAATCGCTGAGGCCCGCCTGATCGACATTATCGCGCGCCGCCTCGACCGCCGCGCCGTCCTGATCCCAGCCGAGGATCGGCGGCATGTCGTTCAGTCCCTGCGTGCGCCGCTGTTTCGCTTCCTCGACCAGCGTGTGCCACAGCTCGCGATCGTGGCGGCGCCAGTAGAGCAGGCCGAAGTGTTCGCGATAGAGGCCGGGGGCGATGTCGGCGGCCATCAGCGCGCCCTCGATCAGCAGGGTGCCGGAGCCGCACATGGGATCGATCAGCGCGCCGCCGCGGGCGGCGACGGCGGGCCAGCCGGCCAGTTGCAGGATGCCGGCGGCGAGGTTCTCCTTGAGCGGCGCGGCGACGCCGACGGCGCGGTAGCCGCGCCGGTGCAGGCTGCCGCCGGAGAGGTCGATGGAGAGCCGCGCCTGGTCGCCGCGCAGGTGCAGGTGGATGCGCAGGTCGGGGATCTCTTTGTCGATGGAGGGGCGCTCGCCGAACTGCTCGCGGAAGCGATCGATGATCGCATCCTTGGTCTTGAGCGCGGCGTACTGGCTGTGGCCGATCGCCGCCTCGGTGGAGGTGACGTCGATGGCGAGACTGCCGCTGGAGTGCAGGTGGCGCTCCCAGCGGATGCCTTTCACTTCGTCGTAGAGCCGCTCCGGCGTCGGTGCCGGCACGGTGGTCAGCGGCAGCAAGACACGGTTGGCGATGCGCGACCAGAGGCAGATGCGGTAACCGGTCTCCAGCGTCCCTTCGAAGTGCGCGCCGGCGCCGCCGGATTGCAGTTTCTCGGCGCCGAGCCGCCGCAACTCGTCGGCGAGGGCGTGGGTCAGGCCGCGCGGGGCGGAAGCGAAAAATTTCATATGGATACCAAATTGTAGGAGCGGCTATGCCGCGATGGACCATCGCGCCGGAGGCGCTCCTACAGGTTAATAATGTGGCGGCGGCGTCTCTTCGGAGAGGGGACGGACCGCGTCGGGGGCCAGTTCGGCCAACAGCGATTTGACGAATTCCAACTGCTCACCGGTGGTGGCCAGAGCCCGTTGCTGACGCAGCACGGTGGCGGTCAGCTCGTCGATGGCGGCTTCCAGGTGGGTGAGGCGGACTTCGAGATCGATAACGCGGTCTTCCATGGCGCACAAGGATACAGCAAAGGCGGGGCGGTTGCTCAGTGGTGATCGACGACGACGCGGTTGCGTCCCTGTTGTTTGGCCTTGTAGAGGGCGCGGTCGGCGCCTTCCAGCAGCGCCGCGTCTTGCTCGTCATTGCCGGGAACGCGGGTGGCGATGCCGAGGCTGATGGTGACCCAGGGGCTGACCGATGAATTGGCGTGCGGCAGTTCCAATGCCTCGACCTGGGAGCGGATCTGTTCCGCCACCTTCTCCGCGCCGAGCAGCGAGGTGTTGGGCAGGATGGCGGCGAACTCCTCACCGCCGTAGCGCGCCGCCAGATCGCCGGGGCGGCTGGTGGCATCCTGCAACACCTTGGCGATCTTGCGCAGGCACTCGTCGCCGGTCGGGTGGCCATAGAGATCGTTGTAGTTTTTGAAGAAGTCGATGTCGGCCATGATCAGCGTCAACGGCTGGCGTTCGCGGGTGGCGCGGCGCCACTCCTGTTCCAGCTTTTCGTCGAAGCGGCGGCGGTTGGCGATGCCGGTGAGGCCGTCCTGATAGGAGAGGTCGCGCAGCGTCTCCTCCAGTTGCTTGCGGTCGGTGGCGTCGTGCGCCACCAGCAGGAAGCCGGCGAGCTGATGGTGGTGCAGGATCTCCGCCAGGGTGGCTTCGAAATAGTGGGGTTCGTCGTTGACGTCATAGCTGAATTCGAAGCGGTAACCCTGGCCGGGCGTGACCGCACGCATCGCCTGCTCGAAGTGTTCGCGCCGCACGCTGTCCACCAGCTCGGCGATGCGGCGGCCGTGGGCCTGGCGCGCGGTGACGTTGAACGCCTGCTCCGCCATGGCATTGATGTACTTCACCCGGAACGTGGTATCGAGGGCGATGATCAGGGTGTTGGCGGTGGATTGCAGGATGCTGTCGAGATAGAGGGTCTGTTCCAGCAGCTGTTCGTCGGCCCGTTGCAGCACCCGCACTACCATCTGGATCAGCAGCACCACCACGAACGACACCACGGCGGCGGCGACGATGCCGGTGACGATGAAGTCGACGTGGATGGCGTTGTGAAACCATAGGCTCAGCAGGATGACGATGAGCTCGGTGAGTCCTGCCGAAAAGGCGATGGCGAGCCACAGCAGGCGCCCTGCCCGCAGTTGGGACAGCCAGGTCTTCAGGCTACGCATCGCTCGTCGCGGGTTGCTTTCATAGTCTCACGCTACCCGAAAAACCTGCGTTGCCACAAGCGTTTCCGTCGTATGGCGGGACGGACCGTGTAACGCCCAAGCGGGCACTCACTCCTGTTGCAACGCTTCCAGCTCTTCGCCGAGGGTGAGCCAGCGCTCCTCGGTCTCGGACAGTTTCCGGTCCAGGTGCGCCTGTTGCAGCAACAGATCCTTGAGCTGTTCCCGGGCTGCGGCCTCGTACAGCACCGGGTCGGCGAGCCGCTCTTGGAGCGCCGTCTTTTCGGTGTTGATGCGGTCGAGGTCGGTTTCGAGCCGTTGCAGCTCCTTGCGCAGGGGTTGCAGCCGTTGGCGCTGTTCCGCCTCCAGCCGCCGCCTTTCCTTGCGTGCTGCGGCGCTGTGTTCGGCCGGGTCCGCGGCGCCGTCGCCGGCATTTTCCGCGCTGCGGCGCTCGTCGAGCCAGCGCCGGTAGTCGTCCAGATCGCCTTCGAAGGGCTCGGCGCGGCCGTCGGCCACCAGCAGCAGGCGGTCGGTGACGCTGCGCAGCAGGTGGCGGTCGTGAGAGACCACCACCATGGCGCCTTCGAACTCCTGCAACGCCAGGGTGAGGGCGTGGCGCATCTCCAGGTCGAGGTGGTTGGTGGGCTCGTCCAACAGCAGCAGGTTGGGGCGTTGGTAGACCAGCAACGCCAGTACCAGCCGCGCCTTCTCGCCGCCGGAAAAAGGACCGACCACGGCATCGGCCTGTGGGCCGCCGAAGCCAAAGCCGCCGAGGAAGTCGCGCAACTCCTGCTCGCGCGCCCTGGGGTCGAGGCGCTGGAGGTGGTTGAGCGGGGTGTCGTCGGCGCGCAGCTGTTCCAACTGGTGCTGGGCGAAGTAGCCGGTACGCAGATCCTGTGCCCGGTAATATTCGCCGCCGGTGGGAGCGAGGTCGCCGGCCAGCAGTTTGATCAGGGTGGACTTGCCGGCGCCGTTGCGTCCGACCAGGCCGATGCGGTCGCCGGGATTCAGGGCCAGCCCGACATTGGCGAGGATGGCGCGGTCGCCGTAGCCGGCGCCGACCTGCTCCAGCCGCAGCAGCGGGGTGGGCACCTTTTCCGGGGCGCGGAATTCGAAATGGAACGGCGAGTCGACATGGGCCGGGGCGATCAGCTCCAGCCGCGCCAGCGCCTTGAGCCGGCTCTGGGCCTGGCGCGCCTTGGTGGCCTTGGCGCGGAAGCGGTCGACGTAGCTGCGGATGTGGCTGATCTCGCGCTGCTGCCGGTCGTAGGCAGACTGCTGTTGCGCCAGCCGTTCGGCGCGCAGCAGCTCGAAGTCGGAGTAGTTGCCGGCGTAGAGACGGGCACCCTGCCGCTCGATGTGGACGATGTGGTGCACCGTGGCGTCGAGAAAGTCGCGGTCGTGGGAGATCAGCAGCAGCGTGCCGGGGTAGTCGCGCAGCCACTGCTCCAGCCATAGCACGGCGTCGAGGTCGAGGTGGTTGGTGGGTTCGTCCAGCAGCAGCAGGTCGGAGCGGCACATCAGCGCCTGGGCCAGGTTGAGGCGCATGCGCCAGCCGCCGGAAAAGTTGCGTACCGGTTCCTCCTCCTGGGCGCTGCTGAAGCCGAGGCCGTGCAGCAGCCGGCCGGCGCGGGCGCGGGCGGTGTAGCCGCCGATGGTTTCGTAGTGGGCCAACAGTTCGGCCTGGCGATGGCCGTCGCCGCGCTGTTCGGCGGCGGCCAGTTCGCGCTGCACNNGTGGCGCAGTGTAACAGCCTCCCTTATCCGGAAAAACCGTGCCGTTTCTTGATGCGCCTTTTTTCACCTGTGGCTGTGGTGGAAATAGCGCCGCAGCAGCTGTCGTCTATAGTATGACAACACCTGTCAGGGAAGGAGAGCATCATGAAAATACGTCGTTGGATTAGCGGCGTGATAGTGATCTGCCTATCCGCCATGAGTGTGTATGTCCCCGCCGCCAATGCGGCGTTGATCGGGACCCGTGACGCGGTTGCGGCGTTACAGCATCAGCAGACCATGCGTGCCGCCCGTGCGCACCTCGTTGCGTTGCTGGAACGCAAGGATGTTGCCGCCCAACTGGAGAACTACGGCGTCAATGCGACGGATGCGCAACAGCGTGTTGCGGCGATGAGCGATCAGGAAGTGCAGCAGCTGAACACCAGAATGGATCAGCTGCCGGCCGGCGGCGACGACATTCTCGGTGTTGCATTGGTGGTGTTCCTGGTGCTGTTGATCACCGACATCGCCGGGTACACTGATATCTTCCCCTTCGTGAATCACGGCAGCGGTCGGAGGTAGATGCTGCGCGCACGTTTCGCTTTGGGTTTATTGCTCCTGTCGCTTGCCGGCTGTGCTGCACTGACGCCGGCGCAGCGGCAGGCCTTTATCGACCACGGCCTTCCCGCGACCGCTATGGTCGACACGCCCTTTTTTCCGCAGGAACAGCATCAATGCGGACCGGCAGCCCTGGCCACGGTACTGGTCTGGTCCGGCGTCCACACTTCGCCGGAGGCGCTGACCGATGAGGTTTACCTTCCCGGTCGCGAAGGGAGTCTGCAGATCGAAATGGTGGCGGCCACGCGCCGCGCCGCGCGAGTTCCTTATGTATTGCAGCCGGAACTCGAAGTCCTGTTGCGCGAGGTCGCAGCGGGGCATCCGGTGCTGGTGTTGCAGAATCTCGGACTTTCGTGGTGGACGCGCTGGCACTACGCCGTGGTGGTCGGTTACGACCTGCCGGACAACGTGATGATACTCAACAGCGGCCGGCAGCGAGCCGAGCGTCTGTCTCTGAATACCTTCATATTTACTTGGCGGCGCTCCCACGATTGGGCGCTGGTGGTATTGCCTCCGACCGAGTTGCCTGTCGCGGCGGAACCGCTTGCCTATGTCAAAGCCGTGGCCGGCTTCGAACGGCTGAGGCTATGGCCGGCGGCGGAGCAGGGTTACCGCTCGGCGCTGGCGCGCTGGCCGCATAGTGTGGTCGCCTGGCTGGGGTTGGGCAATGCCCGCTATGCCCAGGGTAATCTGTCCGGCGCCGTCGCGGCGTTTCGCCACGCGGTGGCGGCAGATCCGGTATCGGCGGCGGCACAAAACAATCTGGCGTCGGTGCTGTTGGAACAGGGGCGACTTGACGAAGCGTTAACGCACGCGGAACGTGCCGTCGCTCTGGGCGGTGGCCGCTGGCCCGAGGCTCAGCAGACATTGGATGAAGTAAAGGCGCGGCGGCATCTTGCTCATTAAGCGATGGGGAAGGTGGCAATGTTGACGATTCTGGTTTAATTTTTTTTTACGCCCTCGGCTGCGGGCGGTATCACGGACCGAAA
>DFMR01000090.1 GCA_002376325.1 Proteobacteria bacterium UBA3588
CCTGCGCCGCGTGCAGCGCCAGCGGGTGCTCGGCGGCGACGGCGACGTAGGTGGCGCCCATCAGGGTGTCGGCGCGGGTGGTGAAGACCCACACCACGTCAGGGACGGAGGAGGCGGATTGCCGGTTTTCGTCCCTCGTCCCTTGTCCCTCGTCCCGCGCATAGGGAAACCCTATGCGCACGCCGTGGGACTTGCCGATCCAGTTGCGCTGCATGGTGCGCACCTGCTCGGGCCAGCCGTCGAGCTGGTCCAGGTCGGCCAGCAGCGCCTCGGCGTATTCGGTGATCGCCATGTAGTACATGGGGATCTCGCGCTTCTCCACCTCCGCGCCGGTGCGCCAGCCGCGGCCGTCGATCACCTGCTCGTTGGCCAGCACGGTCTGATCGACCGGGTCCCAGTTCACCGTGCCGGTCTTCCGGTAGACGATGCCCTGCTCCAGCAGGCGCAGGAACAGCCACTGGTTCCAGCGGTAGTAGTCGGGCTTGCAGGTGGCCACCTCGCGCGACCAGTCGATGGCGAAGCCGAGCGACTGGAGCTGCTTGCGCATATAGTCGATGTTGCTGTAGGTCCACTGCGCCGGCGGCACGCCGTTGTTCATGGCGGCGTTCTCGGCCGGCAGGCCGAAGGCGTCCCAACCCATGGGTTGCAGCACGTTCCTGCCCAGCATGCGCTGGTAGCGCGAGATCACGTCGCCGATGGTGTAGTTGCGCACATGACCCATGTGCAGCCGTCCGCTTGGATAGGGGAACATGGAGAGGCAGTAGAACTTCTCCCTGGCCGGATCCTCGCTCGCCCGGAAGCTCTGCTCCCGCTCCCACTGCGCCTGGGCGGCCTGCTCGATCTGTCGGGGGTCGTAGTGCTCTTGCAACGCCATGATGATGTTCGAATTCCTGAAAAAGATGCGTATTTTTGGGCTGTTCAGGATACTACAAAAAGACCGGGGCGAGATACGAAGAACACAGGTGACGAGGTACCAGGGGCAAGGGGCGAGGGGTGGTGTGCGCTACGCGCACGATACTCAAATTGGGGCGTGAACGTAGCGAACACATTCCCTCGTATCTCGTCCCTGTCTTCTTCCGGTTGGCACCATCGGGTAACTGCGTCAAACTAACACCTACTGTGAACCGGAGAACAGAGATGAGCGAAAAGAGCGGTCAATCGGGGATGAAGCAGCGTCTGGTGGACGCCTACTATCACATGCTGGGGCGGCTCAAGACCTCCGTCGAGAACGCGGAGCACGGTACCGGACCTGCGCTGACCCGCGCCGTCGAGCGCGCCCAGGAAACCGCCACCGAACTGGGCGAGCTGTCCCGTGAAGAGGCCGAACGCGTCGGCGACTACCTGACGCGCGACCTGCAGGACGCGGGCCGCTTCCTGGCGACGGGCGGCAGCGAGTTGGCCGAGTGGCTGAAGTTCGACCTCAAACTGGTGGAGCGGGGGCTGGCGGACCTGTTCCGCGACACGGTGGACTACGCCCGGCTCGAATACGGCGAACTGGAGGCGCGCGCCAATGCGGTCGGCGAATGGCACAGCGGCGAGGTGACAGGCATCGGCACCCTGCAGTGCAAATCCTGCGGTGAACTGCTGCATTTCCACCACATCAGCCACATCCCGCCCTGCCCCAAGTGCCACGGTTCCGTCTACCGCCGGGTGTCGCGGGAGGACTGAGCAAGATCCGGCGGTGCGAAGGCAAAATGCCCTCGCGCCGAATCCGGAACGACGCTACCGGTCGCTCAACAGATCGATGATGGTGTCGGTCAGATCGTCGTACTGCTGCGAACTGAGGTCGAAATAGTCGAGTACGGCNNCAGGCCTGTCCCAGGTGGGCGCCGACCCAGGCGTGGTGCATGCCGAAGCGGCTGTGCTCGATCTCGATGACGGTGTGGTCCGGATCGCGGCCGGCCGCCTTCAACACCTCGTCATAGGCGGGAAAGCGCAGCATCAGCAAGGGAATGCCGCAGTCATGCAGCAGGCCGAGGGTGTAGGCGGTATCCTCCGGGATGCCCGACACCTCGCGCGCCAGCACCCCCATCGCCAGCGCCACGTCCCCGGCCACCTCCCAGAACTGCTCGACCCAGCGCCCCTGGCCGCCGAAACTGGAACGCAACCCGACGGTGACCGTAATGTTCAGCACCTGGGTCATCCCCAGCATCATCACGGCATTGGGAATGGAGTTGAGCGGGCGGCTGCGGCGAAACGCCGGTGAATTGACGGTCTTCAGCACCTCGGCGGCCAGGCTGGCATCGCCGCTGATGATGTTCACGATGCGCTGCATATCGGGAAATTCCTGCGCCGTCTCCGCGCGCAGACGCTGCAGGGATTCGGGCATGGGAGGCAGGGCAAAACCTTTGAGCTGATCGACGACGACGGGACCGGCGGACATGGCGGCGCAACTCCTTGTGCTTTGGTCAGGATTGTGGCCCGGCCTTGGGCCATCCCGATATACAAGCACAAGGATCGCCGTTTCTCAATGCATCCGGCTGTATTGCTGTCGCCGCAGGCCGCGCGGAATATTCCCGCAGCGACTCAGCCGAATATGTCCCTCAGCTCTGACCCAATTGCTGAATGATGTTGGCGACAATGTCGGCGAAGTCGTCCGGCTCAAGGTCGAAATGGCCCAGTGCCAGCATCCCGACGCGCTCCCATTCGACGTCATCGACACCATTGCGGAAGGCGGTACCGCGAAATTCGTTGCTGATGTGCTCGGCCATTTTGAGCAGTGCGATCAGCGACAGCACCAGCTCATCGAACGCCTCGTCGTGCGCCATCATGTAGGGAAAATGGTGGTGATTCCCGATGGCGCTGCACAACTCCTCGCGCAGATTCCAGGCATGGCTCACGGCATAGCCGACCTGGGCATGGTGTACACCGTAGCGCTCCTGCTCCAGTTCCACCAGCGGCCGGCTACCCGCCTGTTCCGCAGTCCGTAACACGTCGATATAGTCGGCATGGCGACACATCATGATGGGGATGCCGCAGTCATGGAACAGACCCATGGTGTAGGCCATGTCCGCCGGCACGCCGGACAATTCGCGGGCCAGGACGGCGGCGGCAAAGGCGACGTCGCCGGCGGTATCCCAGAAGCGCGTGAGCAGGAGCTTGTTTTGGCCGCAGTCCATGGTGTTGCGCAGGGCCACAGCGGCGACCACGTTGAGTACGTTATCCAACCCCAACAGCATCACGGCGTTGGGGATGGAGCTGATCGCCTGCCGCCGACGGAACATCGGCGAGTTGACGGTCTTCAACACCTCGGCGGCCAAGCTGACATCGCCGGCGATAATGGCGGTAATGCGGTCGCCGTCGGCCTCCGCTTTGGCCTGCTCTGCCTGGACCTGCTGCAACGATTCGGGCATCGTCGGCAATACCAACCCCTTCAATGCATCGTTATGCCGGGGGTTAACCTCAGAGGCCATGCGCTCATCCTTCCTCAACATTGATCGTCAATGAGACATTGATGATCGAAAAGTACAGTCACGACTCAAGCATGCCGTCCACGCCACAGCAATCCGCCGAGTATGGCGTACGCCAATATCAGTACCGGCGTATTGCCCCAACGCGTATAGGGCGTACTCCCCGCCATCGGCTGCACCGCGCCGCGCAATACGTAGGTGCGGAACTGCGGCGCCCGTGCCAGGATATGGCCGTGGGAGTCGACCAGAGCGGTGATGCCGTTGGTCGTGGCGCGCACCAGCGGCCGGCCGGTCTCGATGGTGCGCATGATCGATATCTCCAGGTGCTGGGGCGGCGCGAACGAATGGCCGTACCAGGCATTGTTGCTGCCGTTGATCAACAAGGTTGCGCGCGGAAAATTGTGCAGCAGTTGCTCGCCGAAGGCATCCTCGTAGCAGACCGACATCGCCGCCGGCTGCCCATCCACCAACAGCGGCGGCTGATCGGCGCCGCCCGGTGAGAAGTTGGACATCGGCAGGTTGAAAAAGTTGATCAAACCGCGCAGCACCCCCTGTAGCGGCACATATTCGCCGAACGGCACCAGGTGATGCTTGCGGTAGACGCCGTCGTGGCGTCCCAGTACCATCAGCGTGGTGTAGTAGCCTTTGCCGTCTTTCTTGCGCAACGGCACACCGACCACCAGGTCGGTACCCGCGGCCCTGGCCTTGGCCGCCAGCGCGTCGAAGTAGTCGCTCTTCAAGTCGCCGTAGAAGGCGGTGATGGCGTTCTCCGGCCAGACGATGACATCGACGTTGCCGATGTTCTGCAGGGTCAGTCGCGCATAGAGGTTGAGACGGCGCTGGAACTGGGACGGGTCCCATTTGGTCTCCTGCGGCAGGTTGTCCTGGATCAGCGCAAAGCTGACGGGATTTCCCGTGGGGTGCGTCCAATCCACCTGGCGTAGGCCCCAGGCGCCGCACCATAGCACCGCAACCGCCGCGATCCCCGGCCACGCCCGCCGCCCGCTGCGCAGCAGCCAGGCCAACACACCGGCGCTCACGGCGCAGGCCCAGGTGATCCCATAGACACCGAATATCGGCGCCAGACCGGCCAACGGCGCATGCTCTTCGCTGTAGCCCAATTGCAGCCAGGGGAAGCCGGTGAACAACCAGCCGCGCAGCCACTCCACCAGCAGCCACAGCACGGGCAATAGCAGCAGCCAGCGCGCCGGCGCCCCGAACCGCGTGCCGGCACGCCGCAGCAGCCACGCCGCCGCCCAGCCGAACAGCGCCGGATAGAGCGCCAATACCGCCACGAACAGGGCGGTCAGCAGCGTCGCCAACACCACGCCGGTATCGCCGAATTCATGGATCGCCACAAACACCCAGGAGACGCCGACGCCGAACTGGCCGAGACCGAACAAAAAGCCGCGGCGCAGCGCGCGCCGGGGCTTAACGCCGTCCACCGCCATGAACAGCAGTGCCGGACAGAGTATCGCCAGGGGAAACAGGTCGAACGGCGCGAAGGCGAGCGGCAGCAACGCACCGGCGACCGCGGCGCTCAGGTCGCCGCGCCAGCCGACGGTCAGACGCCGCAACCCGGTTGCGGCAACGCTGTCGTCGTCCGACTCATGCACCGCCGCCACCTCCGACGACGCCCGCGAGGCGGGCACCTACACCCCACCCTCGGCGTCGGCGTCGGCGCTCTGCGGCAGCGGCGCCGCCTTGGACACCTCCACCAAGTGAAGGCGACGGCTGTCGGCGCGCAGCACCTTGAAATGGATGTCGCCGATGTCGAGGCTCTCGCCGCGCTTGGGCATGTGGCCGAAGTACGACAGCAGCAGACCGCCGATGGTATCGAACTCCTCGTCCGGGAACCGGGTGCCGAAGTGTTCATTGAAGTCCTCGATCGAGGTCAGCGAGCGCACGGTATGGCGCCCCTTGGCGATCTGCTGGATATCGGTATCCTCTTCGTCGACGTCGTGCTCATCCTCGATCTCGCCGACGATCTGTTCCATCACGTCCTCGATAGTGATCATGCCGGCGACGCCGCCGTATTCGTCCACCACCAGCGCCATGTGGTTGCGGCTGGTACGAAACTCGCGCAGCAGCACGTTGAGACGCTTGCTCTCCGGCACGAACACGGCCGGGCGCAGCACCTCGCGGATGTCGAACTCTTCGCCGTTCTTGGCGACAAACGGCAGCAGATCCTTGGCCAGCAGGATTCCCAGCACCTCATCGCGGCTGTCGCCGATAACGGGAAAGCGCGAGTGTGCCTCCTCGATGATCATGGGGAGAAACTCGGTCAGACTCTGATCGCGTTCCACCACGACCATCTGCGAACGCGGGATCATGATATCGCGGGCATGCATATCGGATACGGCCAGCACGCCTTCCAGCATATCGAGGACATCCCCGTCGATGAGGCGACGCTGGTACGCGTCGCGCATGAGTTCGAGCAGGTCCTCTTTGACCTTTGGTTCATTGCCCTGGAGTGCCTGGCCCAGGCGCTCCAGCCAGCTGCGCCGCGGTTCGCCATTTTCGGCGCTACTAGGTCGGCCGTCGTTCATAGATGGGGTCTCGGTTACTCGGTTCGGTTGCTTTGTCGGGATATTGGTTGGTCACGATGACCGTTTCGTTACCCACGGCCACTTAACTCGTCCTGTTCGTAGGGATTTGGATAGCCTAGGCCAGAGAGGATGTCCGTTTCAAGGGACTCCATCCGTTGCGCCTCCTCCTCCACCGTATGATCGTAACCGAGCAGATGGAGGCAGCCATGCACCACCATGTGCGCCCAGTGGGCGGTAGCGCTCTTGCCCTGCTCCTGCGCCTCGCGCGCCACCACCGGTGCGCAGATGACGAGATCGCCCAGCAGCGGCAGCGTCACACCGGGCGGTGCGGCGAAGGGAAACGACAATACGTTAGTGGGTCCTTGCTTATGCCGGTAGGCCCCGTTCAGCTCGGCGCTCTCCGCCGCGTCGACGATGCGCACGGTCAGCTCCGCACCGTCGCGCCCGGCCAGCGCCGCCTCGGCCCAGCGGCGCAAATCCGCCGCCGACGGCAGGTCGGCGGCATCGGATGCAATCTGCAGGTCGATCTCAATCATAAAGAGCCCTAAGCCACGGAGGAGACGGAGAAAAGACATCACTCTGCCAAAGCTTGAGACCAAGCGCGGCCGACGGGGAACTCTTTCCTTCCGTGTTCTCCGTGCCCGCCGTGGCTATCTCTTCCGTCATTCGGGCCTCTTCGCAGAGGCCGCGTCATGACGCTCGTAGGCGTTGACGATGCGCTGCACCAGAGGGTGACGCACCACGTCCTTGGCCAGGAAGAAGGTGAAACTGATGCCTTCGACATCCTTCAGCACCTCCACCACCTGGCGCAGGCCGGAGCCGGTACCGCGCGGCAGGTCGATCTGGGTGACGTCGCCGGTGACCACCGCGGTGGAGCCGAAACCGATGCGGGTGAGGAACATCTTCATCTGCTCGACGGTGGTGTTCTGCGCCTCGTCCAGGATGATGAAGGCGTCGTTGAGGGTGCGCCCGCGCATGTAGGCCAGCGGCGCCACCTCGATCACCTGTTTCTCCATCAGTTTGGCGACACGGTCGAAGCCGAGCATCTCATACAACGCGTCGTAGAGCGGGCGCAGATAGGGATCGACCTTCTGCGCCAGATCGCCCGGCAGGAAACCGAGCCGTTCGCCCGCCTCCACCGCAGGACGCGTCAGCACCAGCTTGCTCACCTGTTCGCGCTCCAGCGCCTCGACCGCACAGGCGACGGCAAGATAGGTCTTGCCGGTACCCGCCGGTCCGATACCGAAGTTGATGTCATGGGAGATGACGTTGCGCAGGTAGCGCTTCTGATTCGGGCCGCGGCCGCGGATCTCGCCGCGCTTGGTGCGGATGACGACGTCGATCTCCTCTTCCGCCTGCGGCTCCAGCAGCGCCTCGACGCCGGACTCCTGCAGGAACAGGTGTACCCGCGCCGGCGACAGCGTCTCGCCGCCGCTCACCGCATACAGCCCTTTCAACACCTCCGCCGCGGCGCGCACCGACTTCGCATCGCCGATGACGCGGAAGTGGTTGCCGCGGTTGTTCACCTCCACCCCCAGCCGCCGCTCGATCAGGCGCAGATGCTCGTCGAGCTGACCCGCCAGATTGGCGAGCCGCGCGTTGTCTTCAGGTTCCAGGACGAGGTCGATCGATTCAGGCGTGTTATTCAAACGTTCGCTCCAAACAGAAAAGGTTCACGCCGCCGCCCGCAGCAGTTCGCCGCGCAGGGAGTTGGGCAGCGCCTCGGTGATACGCACTTCGACGAAGCGCCCGATGAGTATGGCGTCGCCGTCGAAGTTCACCGCGCGATTGTTCTCGGTGCGGCCGGTGAGCCGCTGCGGGTCCTTGCGCGACGGCCCCTCCACCAGCACCCGCTGCACGCTGCCCACCATCTGCCGGCTGTAGCGCTGGGCCTGGGTGTTGATCAGCGCCTGCAACCGCGCCAGCCGCGCCTTCTTCACCTCCAGCGGCACGTCGTCGGGCATATCCGCAGCCGGCGTGCCGGGGCGCTGGCTGTAGATGAAACTGTAGCTGTGGTCGAAGCCGATCTCCTCCACCATCTTCAGGGTCGCCTCGAAATCGGCCTCGCTCTCGCCGGGGAAACCGACGATGAAGTCGGACGAGAGGATGAGGTCGGGGCGGGCCGCACGCAGCCGGCGGATGATCGACCTGTATTCCAGCGCGGTGTGGCCGCGCTTCATCAGCGCCAGGATGCGGTCGGAACCGCTCTGCAACGGCAGATGCAGAAAACTCACCAACTTCGGCACTTCGGCATAGGCCTGAATCAGCGAGTCGTTCACCTCCAGCGGGTGCGATGTGGTGAAACGGATGCGCTCGATGCCCTCGACGGCGGCCACATAGTGAATCAGCAGCGCCAGATCGGCGACGCCGCCGTCGTGCATCGGGCCGCGGTAGGCGTTGACGTTCTGTCCCAGCAGGTTGACCTCGCGCACCCCTTGCGCCGCGAGCCCCGCTACCTCGGCGATCACATCGTCGAACGGCCGGCTCACCTCCGCGCCGCGCGTATAGGGCACGATGCAGTAGGTGCAGAATTTCGAACACCCCTCCATCACCGAGACGTAGGCGGTCGGGCCCTCGGCGCGCGGTTCCGGCAGCGCATCGAACTTCTCGATCTCGGGGAAGGAGACGTCCACCACGGGACGGTGCTCCGCCCATACCGCTTTGAGCATTTGCGGCAGGCGATGCAGGGTCTGGGGACCGAACACCACGTCGACATACGGCGCGCGCGTCCGGATCGCCTCCCCCTCCTGGCTGGCTACACAACCACCGACGCCGATCACCAGGTCAGGATTCCGCTCCTTCAGCGGCTTCCACATGCCGAGCTGGGAAAACACCTTCTCCTGCGCCTTCTCGCGCACCGAGCAGGTATTGAGCAGCAGCACGTCGGCGCTCTCGGCATCGTCGGTCGGTTCCAGGCCGCAGCCGACCCGCAGGCCGTCGAGGATACGCGCCGAGTCGTACTCGTTCATCTGACAGCCGAAGGTTTTGAGGTAGACGGTACGCGTCATGAAACTGCCTTGGGGAGAAAAGGAAGCATTTTACGTGCAAACCGTCTGATTGTCAGGCGGCCCGCGGCGATTCCCGCGTCGATCTCAGGGCATTCAGGCAGATGGCCATGCGGCACGACTGCTCCGGTGCATGTCCCAGCAACAATACCACCGAACTCCTCCAGCAGTACCAGACAACCGCTGTCTTCGCTCTGTACCTTAGCGCGGCAGCACCTCCTGCCTGAGGCCCGACCAATTCACCGCACCGCGCCCTGCCACGACGCCGGCCCAACGGCGCAACGCCGCCGCACGCGCGACATGGCCGGCGGCCTCGTTGACGTCGGCCATGCGTCGCAGGTCGGCAACCGTAGCGGCCCGATCCAACAGCCACAGGCGCACGTCCAGGGCCCGCTGCAACCTGTCCGCGGCCGCGGCCCACTGCCGCTGCGCCGCCAGCAGCGCCCCCCATTGCTCCAGCGTAGCGGCGGTACCTGCGCGGTTCGGGATGCTTTTGTAGCGACCGAGTGCCCGGCGCAGCAGCGTCGCGGCAGCCCGGTCGTCGCCGCCGCGCTCCTTTAGCTCCGCCTGGAAACGCAGCAAGCGCGCTTCGAGCAACGGGTCGTGAGCGTCGCGTACGACGGCGGCAAACCGCTCCAGCCACGGCGCGGGAGGATCATCGGCCCGGTGCAGCGCAATATCCGTGCGGTTTGCCAATGCGCTGCTGCGAATATCGGCCTCGGTGTCGGCCGACGACAGCAACGGCGATAGTTGTTGCGCCGCCAGCGCATATTGACCGCGCCGGATGGCCAGCGTCGACTGCAACAAACTCAGCCGTTGTTGCGCCTGCGCCATGCCGTCGCTGTCCGCTATCTGCCGTGCCGCCTGCAACTGTCCGTCCGCAGCGGTAAAATTGCCCACGGCGAGCGCCGTCTCCGCCAGATCGATGCGGCTCTCCACGATATGGCCGCGATCGTCGAGCCCCCGGTAGTACTCCAGCGCCCTTCCGAACAGCGAAGCGGCATTGAGGTAGTCGTCGGCACTGTAGGCGGCAACCCCGAGCGTCAGGAAACGCTCGCCCTGCACCAGCGCCGCAGGCCGCCGCGGCGGCGGACTGACACAGGCGCTCAGCGACAGCACGGCCAGCCAGACACCCCAGCACCGCGCCGGCCTACTCATCGGCCGGTCGCGCCTTGATTTCGGTCGATTCCTGCTGCGGCGGTAGCGCCGACGAGAGCGGCCAAATCCGTTGCATCCCCTGCAGCGTGCGGTCGGTCGAATCCATCAGGGCCTTCATCCTGCTCACCAGCTCCGGCAACTGCTGCAGTTCGACGTTCACCGTTCCCATGGCCGTGTTCATCTGGTCGACCAGCTGCGTGGTCTCCAGCGTCAGAGCGTTCAGCTGCTTGGCCATATCACGCCCTGAGGCGGAAATGGAGACGGCGTTATTTATCACCGGCTTCACCTCCACCAGACGCCGGTTGGCGTTGCGCAGCATTGCATTCAAGTTAGCCAGCGACTGGGCCATGTTCTGCTCCTCCTTGGCATCGAACACGGCCTTCCCCACCGCGCCCCGGCCCGATGCAATTTGTTGACTGATGGCGCGCATGTTCACCATCGTCTGCGCCAGCTCACGGGAAGTGGTTTTGACGTCGTTGGGGTTCACGGCCTGCACCAAAGCGGACAAGCCTTCGACGACCTGCTTTACCTTTGTCATCACCGGCGTCAATTCGGCCATCAGCTCGTCCAGAGACAAGGGCTCCTCGATAGTCAATGCAGCGCCATCCGGCAACACCGGCGCAGAAGGTGAACCGGCCTCGATATTGATCGACGCCTTTCCCAATACCGAAAGCTTGCTCAGCGATGCCTTGGAGTCGGTGCGTATCAGCTTGTGATAACGCTTGTAAACGTAAAAAGTGAGGCGCACGCGGTTGTCGTTGGCAATATCGATGGATGCTACGCGTCCCACCTGGATACCCGACACCTTGACTACCGATTCGGTCGAAATGCCCTGGGCGTTCTTCAGGAATGCGTGGTAAACAACGTGCGACTCGAACAGATGGCTGGTGCGGCCATTGACCACGATCAGACCGAGGATGACAGCCATTGCCGCCAATACGAAGATCCCGACCACCCGTTCCTGCGTCGTGTAGCTCAGACCGTGAATGTAGTGGATGCGCTGTTCGTGATTTGGTTGCGCCATGATGTCACTCGCATGCGGCGTAAAGCTGCCGCTCCAGCCGCAGATACGCCTGCACATCCGGGTCGTCGGCCGCGAGCATCGCCTCCCATCCGGCGAACAGACGCGCCACTCCCGCAGCAACGAACAAGACCGCGCCCGCCTGTTGCGCCAATATCCGGTCGTTGGCGGCCACCAGCACCAGCGCCGCACGACGCTGAACCGCCCCGGCGATATAATCGCGCAGCACAATCTGCGCCGCGGGATCGAGCCCGACAAACGGCCGATCCAGCAGCACGATACGGGGTTCCAGAATCAGCGCGCGCGCGATCAGCAGAAGGTGACGTTGCAGATCGTTCATATAGGCCGGCAACGACTCATGATCGACGTCGTGGCCGAACTCGTCGATAAGTGACCGTGCACGTTGCTCCACCTCACGCTCCGGCGCAACATGATGATACAGCGCCGGCAGCATAACATTGCGCAAGCCGTTCATAATCGACAGCAACGGCGCTTGCGGCGTCACGAAACCGACACGGCGCCGCAACAATTGCCAGTCGCGCGCACCGGGGCCGGCGGTCGGGCGCCCCAGCAATCGCAGCTCACCCGCCGCACACGGAACGATCCCGGCCAGCAGACGCAGATAGACCGTCAGCCGCTCCTGCTCCGACCCGACCACGCACACCAGTCCCGGATCGAGCGCCAAACTCAGCGCGGGGGCCGGCCCACCGTCGCCGGGACGGACGTCACGGGCGATCAATAACGATTC
Source organism: Proteobacteria bacterium UBA3588 (assembly GCA_002376325.1). Classification (GTDB taxonomy): domain Bacteria; phylum Pseudomonadota; class Gammaproteobacteria; order Thiohalomonadales; family Thiohalomonadaceae; genus Sulfurivermis. The sequence continues at coordinate 11,892 of DFMR01000090.1, forward strand.
ATGCGTCACGGCAGTGTCACCGCCATCAGTCCGTCCAGCAAAAAGATCAGCACCATGCTGTTGACGATAGCGCGCTGCGTCTCCTGCGGCACCTCGGTCGGCGAGACGCTCACACGCAGGCCGTGGTAGCAGGCCGTGGCACCGATGATCAGGCCAAACATAAGGTTCTTTAACACAAAGCCGATCAACGCCAACGGATCGAATGCCAGAGGAATTTCCACCAAAAACCTGAAGTAGCTGAACGACAACAACAAGGCACTGAAACATACGCCTCCCACCACCGCCAGCACCGCGAAGTAGACGGCCAGGATCAGCTGCGACACCGTAATCCCCACCAACCGTGGAGTGATGAAGAAATCCTGTACGTTGATCCCAAGCAACGCCAGCCCGTCGACCTCACGGTGCAGGCTCATGTTGCCCAGATCCACCGTCACGGCCGAACCGCTGCGGCCAATGACGATAATGGCGCTGAATAGCGGCGCCAGCTCCAGCGCCACCACCTGGGTAAGCACGTTGATCAGGTCGTTCTGGTTGCCGACCACCTGCATCACTCGGATCAGCTGAGTGGTAACGGCAGCCCCCACCGCCAAGCCGAGGAGCGTGATCGCCGGCAAAGCGTCGATACCGGTAAAGATAATCTGCGCGATGGCCGCTTGATAGGTCGCCTTGTTGAACAGACCACGCCGCCCACCGCTGCCCCGGAATGCGTGCAAAATGAAGACCACGATGTCGACCACATAGAGCGCTGATTGAATCGAGCGGCGCCCCAGCGAACCGACAATGGCATTGGCCGAGAAATCCGGTTGGTCAGGCATATGACAATGATAGAAGCTATCGCGCCCGGTGGGCTGACTTATAGGCAAGGTAGCCGCCGCAACCGGACTCCGGCGGAAAAAACAAAGGGCCGCGTAGCGGCCCCCTGTTGTTCCTGCGCGGCCGGACGGCTAACGTTCGTATTCCGGCTCGGCCATAATCTTATGGATGGAAAGGTCCGCCCCCTGGAACTCTTCCTCTTCGGACAGCCGAATACCCACCGTCCTCTTCAGCACACCGTACACCACGAAACCGCCGACGAAGGCGATGGTGATTCCCAGCAGGGTTCCTATCAGCTGCGACATAATGCTCACGCCGCCGACGCCGCCCAGGGCCTTTTGGCCGAAGATGCCGGCGGCGATGCCGCCCCACGCCCCGCACAGGCCGTGCAGCGGCCACACACCGAGCACGTCGTCGATCTTCCAGCGGTTTTGCACCAAGGTGAAGGTCCAGACGAACAGGGCGCCGGCAATACCGCCGGTGATCAGCGCGCCGACCGGGTGCATGACGTCGGAGCCGGCACAGATGGCCACCAGTCCGGCCAACGGACCGTTATGGACGAAGCCTGGATCGTTCTCTCCCATAAACAGTGCCACCAACGTCCCGCCCATTGCCGCCATCAGCGAATTGACGGCGACCAGACCGGAAATACCCGCGATACTCTGAGCCGACATGACGTTGAAACCGAACCAGCCCACGGTGAGAATCCAGGCACCGAGCGCCAGAAACGGAATGCTGGAAGGCGGATGGGCAAACACCTCGCCATTCTTGCCATAGCGCCCCTTGCGATGTCCCAACTGGAGCACCGCAGCCAGACCGATCCAACCACCGACCGCATGTACCACCACCGATCCGGCAAAATCATGGAAGCTTGCACCAAAAGTGGTCAACAGCCAGGTCTGCAGACCGAAGTGGCCGTTCCAGGCGATCCCCTCGAAGAACGGATAGACCAGCGCCACCAGCACGAAGGTTGCCGCCATTTGGGGACGAAACTTGGCGCGCTCGGCAATGCCGCCCGACACAATAGCCGGAATAGCCGCGGCAAAGGTCAACAAAAAGAAGAACTTGACCAATCCATAGCCGTTTTCCGCGGTCAACGTTGTGGCGCCGTGCATAAAGCTGACGCCATAGGCGACCCCGTATCCAATGAAGAAATAGGCAATGGTGGAGATGGCGAAGTCCGCCAGTATCTTCACCAGGGCATTGACCTGATTCTTCTTGCGAACGGTGCCGAGTTCCAAAAAGGCGAAACCGGCGTGCATTGCAAGCACCATAATGGCGCCCAAAAGAACGAACAGGACATCGTTGGCATGATGAATTTGGGCCATTTCCACTCCTCGCTTGCGAAATTTGCCGCAAACGAGTGCAAGAAACGCACCAATGCTGTGCTTACTACAGAATCAACGGGTTATCACTCGCGTAAACTCCATTTCAAATAGTCGAGCGCACTGTTTTAGTTCTTCTCATGAAGATATGCACTATTGTGGTGCCAATAGAGTGGTTATCGATGCTTCGCTCTTTCCCACAGGACATCCATCTCCTCCAGACTCGCCTGCTCGGGTTTCTTGCCTTGGGCGGCAAGCGCCTGCTCCACCGCATGGAAACGATGTTCGAACTTCAGGTTGGCGCCGCGCAGCGCCGTTTCCGCATCAACCCCGGCGTGCCGGGCAAGGTTCACTACGGCAAACAGCAGGTCGCCGATCTCCTCGGCCAGCGCTGCCGGTGCGGCCTCCGTTGCCAGCTCCGCCTCCACTTCGATCAGCTCTTCCTGCACCTTGTCCAGGACACCGGCGATGTCAGGCCAGTCGAAACCCACACGTGCGGCACGTTTCTGCAACTTTTCGGCCCGCGTCAGCGCCGGCAGTGCGACTGCCACGCCGTCCAATACGCTGGGCAAGCGGCCCGCCGACTTGGCCGCGCGCTCAGCCGCCTTTTGCGCCTCCCAACGGCGGGTCTGCTCCGCCGCATCCGCGATCTCGACGTCGCCGAAGACATGAGGATGGCGACGCGTCATTTTGTCGACAATCGCCGCCACCACATCGTCGAAATCGAACTGTCCCGCCTCACGCGCCATCTGGGCGTGAAACACCACCTGGAACAACAGATCCCCCAGTTCCTCGCGCAACTCCGCCACATCTTCCCGGGCGATGGCGTCAGCCACCTCGTAGGCCTCTTCCAGCGTATAGGGCGCAATGGTCGCGAAGGTCTGCTCCCGATCCCAGGGACACCCCTCTGCGGGGTGTCGCAGCCGTTCCATCACTTCAATCAATCGCTCGATGTTCATCTCACAAACCTTTCAACTGTTGGCCAACCGCGAGTACCGCTGTACCGCACTACTTGTTCTTCAGCATAGAATGCTCGCGCCAATGCTGATAACTAACATCATTGCGATAACCGCCCTTCAACACGTAATCGAGGACACCGCGTAGGCGATAAAAATTAACCACCGAATCGACGCGAATGATCTCATTGCCATGTTTGTCGTAAAAGATGATGGTCGGCGTATAGAACAACCCGAGCTGCGCGGCCCACTTCCTGGCAGTGGTACGCTCTCCACGCGGCGTAATGACAGGCGTGTCCGCCCACATATCGAACTGTACCGTATCCATCATCTGTAGTCGCCGCCGAATCGCCTTTTCCTGCAAAGGTCCGCCGTGCAGGACGTCGCAGGCATAGCAATCGCCCTGTTCGAAGAACACCGCCAGCGGCCGCGCTGCCGCCAACCGGCTACGATCAAGCGCATAGGGCGGCGACGCAAAGAACGATTCGTCATTCAGTCCGTGCAGATTGAATTTCGGCGGCGGATTGGCCAGGGCGAGATAGGACCGGAACGACTCATGTTTATAGTTTCCGTCAACCACGTATTCCAGCGCCGCACGGAATTTATACGGCGGATAGTAACCGCGCAAGCGCAATGCCACCCGGCCATCGCCGTCATAAAATATCAGCGACGGCGTGAAATCGGTCTTCTCGCGTTCAGCCAGGGCCTTTTCGCTGGAACTTACGCCACCCATATCCGTCACCTGACGGTCGCCCCAGATGTCGATGGCAATAACGTCGAAATGCACCTGGGTGTACTTGGCGATATCGCTGCGGCCGAAATCAACCTCCATCAATTTCTTGCAGTACGGGCAAAACTTCTGACCGAAATAGACGATGATGCCGGTCTTGTGGCTGGTTACCGCGTCATGGAGATCGTCACGCAAATTGAGGAAACTGAGTTTGAACCAAGGGGGAGGCACTACGGCTTCTTTCAACGGTTCGTCATTGAACGAAAAATTGCTGAAGTCATCGGGGGCGGCATAAGCACGGCCGAGCGCAATCACCGTGAACAGCAGTGACAACGACCTAAAGACGATAGCGGAAAGTTTCATCACGGCCTACCCTCTGCGCACGTTCCGGAGCCGATGGTACCCCATGTTTCGCCGCCATGCATTAACACCCTGATGACGAAACAGCTACACTGGAGCAGTTGCGTCCACTGCGAAAGGATATGTCATGCGACACGGAAGCATCGGCTTGGTTCTCGGTAGCGGCTCCGCTCGCGGTTGGGCCCACATCGGCGTGATTCGAGCACTGGCCAACGCCGGCATCGCAGTGGACTTCATCTGCGGCACCTCCATCGGCGCACTGGTAGGCGCGGCCCATGCCAGCAGCAATCTCGACGCGCTGGAGCAATGGGTGCGTGCGCTCACCCTGTGGGACGTGGTGCGGCTAATGGACGTCAAACTGGAGGGCGGGCTGATCGAGGGAGCCAGCTTGATGACCTCGTTTCGCGACAAAATACGTGACGTCGACATCGAACAGACCGACATCCCCTTCGCCGCGGTTGCGACCGACTTGTCCAGCGGGCAGGAGGTGTGGCTGCAGGAGGGACGGCTACCCACGGCAGTACGCGCCGCCATCGCCCTGCCAGGACTATTTTCGCCGGTGCGCGTCGACGGCCGTTGGCTGGTGGACGGCGGATTGGTCAACCCGGTACCGATCAGCCTGTGCCGCGCGATGGGGGCCGATTTGATCATCGCCGTCAACCTCAATAGCGATATCGTCAGCCGCCACCGGAAACCGCACGAACGGCGCAATCCCGAAACACCGCCCGCAGCAGACGCCCCGCGCCGTGACCTGTTCCACCATTGGCTGAGCCAACTCAATCTGCGTGAACGGGCCAAATCGGCCTGGCACAAGGAACGCGGCAAAGACGACGTGCCCGGCATGCTTGAGGTATTTGTTACTTCCATCAACATCATGCAGGACCGCATCACCAAGAGCCGCATGGTCGGCGATCCGCCCGATCTGCTGCTCACGCCGCGTCTTGGCCATCTGGGATTGCTGGAGTACGAACGTGCCGATGAGGCCATCGCAGAAGGTCGTGCCTGTGTCGAGCGCGAATTGCCACAGCTGCAACTGGCACTGGAACGCATCGGCCGTAGCGTACAGCGCTGAAACTGCTTTCCGAGATGAACCGTAATTACTCCTCGTCGGCCACCGTCCCGGAAAAGACAAAATCGGTACCCAACGCACAGCGCAGCCGCTCCAACAATATGGCGACGCCTGCATCAGTGTAAGGCTCTGCGGCCACTTTTCCCCATGCCGGGCTCGGCCACGCCGGGTCATCACGATAGCGCACGATGTGATGAATATGCAGTTGCGGCACCACGTTGCCAAGCGCCGCGATATTCATCTTGTCCGCTTCAAACACCTCGGCCAGCACCCGCGCCAACTGAGACGACTCCCGCAGCAGCTGCTGCTGATCGGCGGCGGCAAGCTGATAAATTTCGCGGATACCCTCGCGCTGCGGCACCAGGATGAACCAAGGATAGTTGGCGTCATTCATCAGCAACAGGCGACAGAGCGGAAAGTCGCCCAACACGAAACAATCTTGTGCCAGTTGGCGGTGCAGTTTGAACATCGTTTCACCTCACTCGGTTTGCCGCGGCGGACGGTCGCAAAAAATGCCGTCGACGCCCAACGCCGCCATCCGCGCCATGTCATCCTCATCGTCGACCGTATAGACCAACACCTGCAAGCCGTGGGCGTGCGCGTCATCGACGAACGATCGATCGACATAATCGATGGCCATATGCACCGAGCGGGCGCCCAGCGCGATGCAATCCTGCACATAGTGCAGCGATGGCCCGGCCAGCAGCACACCGAGCGGCAGTTGCGGCTGACGCTCGTGCAACAGCGCCAGCTGACGTTGATCGAAGGACGAAACCAGGAAGTCACCCCATTCGCCGGCACCGGCAGTCATATGCCGTTGCAGCAGCGCCAGCGTCGGCTCGGCGCTATGCGGGCCTTTAAGTTCGATGTTGAGGCGAGCACGGCCGGCAACCAGTTCGAGCGTTTCGGCCAGCAGCGGAATGCGCTCGCCGTCGCCGGCGTCCAGCGTATGCAGGTAGTCAAGTGAGCAATCGGCGATCCTGCCGCGGCCGTCGGTAGTGCGTTCCAGGCGCGAATCATGAAACACCACCACTTGCCCTGCTACCGCGTAGACATCGATTTCGATCCAGGAAACGTTGCGGGCGAGCGCCTGCCGCATCGCCGCCAACGTGTTCTCCGGTCCCAAAGCGGCCCCTCCGCGATGCGCGATATATAGCATCGCCGGCACCTAGCCGCTATGGCGTCCCGCACCGCCGGTAGCGGCCCGGTTCGCTTTCAGCATCACCTCGGACATCGTCATCTCAGCCATGCTCCGGTAGCGCGTTCATGCGCCGACACGGCGCAATGCGACGAACTTGTTGTCGGCATCGAATTCGATAACGAATTCGCCGCGAATCCCCTCGTGAGTGACAAACGGACGCAGCCGTTGCGCGGGAAACTGCACGCGCCGGCCATCGGCCGTGGTCGCCGACACCAGATGCGCGACTCCCTGATAATAGGCCAGATAACGCTCGGAACTGATATCAAGACGAAACCGCAATGCGGGCATCTGCCGACTCCGTGCGTTTCGAGCGGCGACCGCAGCGCTACTCGTCCTTGGGATTGCGCCGCAGGCTGTCCAGCGACACCACCACCTCGCTTTTTTGCTTGACGTCCCCCGGCATCTGCGGACGCATGTCCATGGAACGTCCCGCCGTCTCTGCCAGCTCGCGTTCGCGCGCGCTAACCAACACCAGGCAGTGACGCAGATCGTCGATGGTGCGATCGGTCAAGGGATGCTTCATGCCGGGAGAGGTGGCCGTATCCTTGATCACGCCGGTCAGCGTCATCTTCACGGCGCGCAAAATTTCCTCTTCTTTGGATAATTCGTGACTGCTCATCGGTTTCTCCGGCGGGGGGAAGCCCCGCGTTTGGTCAGCCAGTGTAACGCACAAGCGAGGCGCGCCCCAAAAGCCGCTATACTGACGCCGCGCAGCGATACGTTTTTCCCTACGCGCAATAGGCCCTTACCGCACTGGAGCGGCATCATGCACGGCATCGAACAGGTGGCAGTCAATGTCCGCGCCTTCGCCGCCGGCACGCCGCGCAACGTCGTCACGCACTGAACCCCAGAACCCGACCATGACACCAACAGCGCCCGACGCCCTTCTCTTCATCGCCTCCGGCTGCCCCCAGTGTCCGGTGGTCTTGCAGGGGCTTTCCGAGCTGGTAAAAGAGGGCATCATCGGCCGACTGGAGGTGGTCAACGTGGCGGCACACCCGGAGCTGGCGGCGCGACAGGGCGTGCGCGCGGCCCCCTGGACCTTACTCGGCCCGTTCGAACTGGAGGGCGTTCACGCCCCCGCCGAGCTGCGCCGCTGGGCCGAAGCGGCCAGCGAGCCCGACGGCGTCACCGACTACGTAGAGGAGATGCTCCGCGGCGGCCGGCTGGCCAAGGTGGAGGCGCTGTTTGCGCGCCGGCCGGAGCTGCTGTCGGCCGTGCTGCCGCTGATGGAAAATCCTGAGTTGGAGATCCAGGTGCGGCTGGGCGTCGGCGCTGTCCTGGAGGGACTGGCCGGCAGCGCCGCGCTACAGCGGCTGGTGCCGGAACTCGGTCGTCTCAGCGCCGTCGCGGACCATCGTGTGCGCACCGACGCCTGCCATTACCTCGGCCTCAGCGGCAGCACCGTAGCCGCCGACTTTCTGCGGCCGCGGCTCGACGACCCCGATGCCGAAGTGCGCGAGGTCGCTGCCGAGTCGCTGGCGGCGCCGGGCGTCACCCCATGATCGCCAGATTCTGCGTGGCGCAACCCGGTACCGGCGTTTATGCTTTGGTATGCCTCCGACAAAACAAGGCGCCAACCTCATAATGCCGCGTCGCCTCATTCGGTTCCTGTTATTCCTTTGCATGGCACTGGCCGCGCCCGCGTGGGCTGCGGCACCGCTCGGGCTGGTGCTCGGGATCGACGGCGCCATCGGTCCCGCCACCCGCGACTATATCCACCGCGGCCTGGCCGAGGCCGCCGAGCGCCACGCGGAGCTGGTACTGCTGCGCATCGACACCCCCGGCGGTCTCTCGCTGGCGATGCGCGACATCATCAAGGACATCCTCGCCTCGCCGGTGCCGGTGGTCACCTACGTCGCCCCCGACGGCGCCCGCGCCGCCAGCGCCGGCACCTACATCCTCTATGCCAGCCACGTTGCCGCCATGGCTCCCGCCACCAACCTCGGTGCGGCCACGCCGGTATCGATCCTTCCCGGTGAATCGGGGGCGTCCAAGGGCGGCAGCGCCATGGAACACAAGGTGGTCAATGACGCGGTTGCCTACATCCGCGCTCTGGCGCAGCTGCGCGGCCGCAACGCCGACTGGGCCGAACAGGCGGTGCGCCATGCGGCCAGCCTGGATGCCCGGCAAGCCCTCAAAATGCATGTAATTGATCTCATCGCCAGCGACAACAGCGACCTGATGGCGCAGCTGGATGGCCGCACCGTAGAGGTGCAAGGCAAACCGCTTCAGCTTCATACCAAGGGCATCACCCTAAAGACCGTGGCGCCGGATTGGCGCAACCGTCTTCTCGCCACCATCACCGACCCCAACGTCGCCTACATCCTGATGCTCGTCGGCATCTACGGCCTGATCATCGAATTCGCCCATCCCGGCGCCATGCTGCCGGGTGTGGCCGGCGCCATCTGCCTGGTGCTGGCGCTGTTTGCGTTTCAGGTATTGCCGGTCAACTACGCCGGCCTCGGCTTGATCCTGCTCGGCATCGCCCTGATGGTAGCGGAGGCGTTCGTCCCCAGTTTCGGCGCGCTCGGCATCGGCGGCGTGGTCGCCTTCGTGTTCGGCTCGGTGATGCTGTTCGACGCCGGCGCGCCCGGCTTCGGCATCGCCTACAGCATCATCGCCGCCTTCGCCGTCAGCAGCCTGCTGCTGTTCATGTTCGTCGTCGGTTTGGCGCTCCGCGCCCGACGGCGGCCGATAATCACTGGCAGCGACGAATTGATCGGCGCCCACGGTATGGCGCTGGACGATTTCGCCGAACAGGGCCCGGTACGTGTCCACAGCGAACGCTGGCGGGCGCGCAGCGGTACCCCGATTGCAAAAGGGCAACCGATCAAAGTCACGGGACGTGAGGGGCTGATTCTCACCGTGGAACCAGAGCAGCCTACCAACAAAGGAGAATCGTAAAGATGGCCGTCTATATCGTTTTGGGTCTCGCCGTACTGCTGCTCTTGAGCTCGTTTCGCATTTTGTACGAATATGAGCGCGGCGTCGTGTTCATGCTCGGCCGCTTCTGGAAGGTGAAAGGTCCGGGAATGGTCCTTCTCATCCCGGTGGTACAGACCATGCAGCGGGTCGAGCTGCGCACCATCGTCATGGACGTCCCCAGCCAGGACGTCATCTCGCGCGACAACGTCTCGGTCAAGGTCAACGCCGTCGTCTATTTTCGCGTGGTCGACCCCGAGAAGGCCATCATCCAGGTGGAAAACTTTTTCGAAGCCACCTCACAGCTGGCGCAGACCACGCTGCGTTCGGTACTCGGCCAGCACGAACTGGACGAAATGCTGGCGGCGCGCGACCGCCTCAACGCCGACATCCAGACCATCCTCGACCAGCAGACCGACGTCTGGGGCATCAAGGTCGCCAACGTGGAGATCAAACATGTCGATATCGACGAGAGCATGATCCGCGCCATTGCCCAGCAGGCCGAGGCGGAGCGTCTGCGCCGCGCCAAGATCATCCTGGCCGAAGCCGAACAGCAGGCGGCGGAAAAACTGACCGAGGCGGCCAAGATGCTGTCCGCCGAGCCGCAGGCGATCCAGTTGCGCTACCTGCAGACGCTCAATGAAGTGGCCGGCGACCGTACCAATACCATCGTCTTCCCGCTGCCAATGGATCTCATTGAACCGCTGCTGAAAAAGCTGAAGACATAAGAACGCAACCACGGAGGATGCGAGTGCCGGGGAAACAGTGCTTGTGGCGCCGTATCCCGGTGCGGCGGGGTGGCAGAAACAGGACCGTCCGGCATCGCTTGTGCGCCCCACGAGCCCAGTGATTGAGAGCTTTTGCCTATGAATTTTGAGGTGCCTTGCAGTCTTTTCTTCCGTGTCCTCCGTGGTTGATGGCTTGTTATGGACGAAAGCGAATTCAAACAGACCTACAACGAATACAATGATCGCCCCTGCGTCTTCGCCAAGGCGCTGCTGGCGCGCTGCGCCGGTTGCTCGCGGGCGCAGAAGCTGAATATTGCCGAACGCGAAGCGATAGCCTGTCGGTCGCCGGCGGGCCATACGCGCTGCACTGAGCTGTTCGGGCTGCTGCATCACAATGCCCTGTTCGCCCTCAAGCTGACCCATCTCGACGGCCCGCTGCCCCACGGCAAGGAGATGAAGGTGCAGTGCGGCGGGCTGCTCGGGCTGCGCGCGGTACAGGAGCCCGCCGCCGAAGGTCCGGTGACCGACGTCTACGGTCTGTTGGAGGCGGCCCGCATCGACTTCGGCGGACTCGAGCGGCTGCCGTTCGGCGAAATCGTCAAACGGGTGGTGGCATACGAACCGCGCAAGCGCGCCGATTGATAATACGCAATGCGCACCGTCCGACCCGGTGCGACGATTCCAATGACCTACTGGAAAAGGAATCGCCGCCATGAAATCACTACTCTCCGCCGCTGCCCTGCTGTTACTGGCCACCTCCGCCGCCGCCCAAACCGCGGCCACGCCGCCGCCCCCGCCGGGACGCTGGGGCGGCATGGCCACCTTCGCCGAGTTCGACCTCAACGGTGACGGAGTCATCACCGAACAGGAATTCAACGAGGCGCGGGGCAAACGCATCGCCGCCCGCGCCGCCGAAGGACGGCCGATGCGCGGTCTGGCTCAGGCCGAGGATTTCAAGGCCATGGACAGCAACGGCGACGGCCGCATCGACCGCCAGGAATTCGCCGCCCATCAGCAACGTCACTGGCAGCAAAACCGCCCTGTCCGACAATAGCGGCTATTCCCACTTGGCCTAGGCCGCCGGCAGAGCGTAAGGTGATGCGATGAACGCCTGCCGGGAGGGGGAATGCCATGTTTGAAATCGCCGAGCTGGGGCACAAGGTCAAGAAGTCCGAATACGAGATCAAGGAGCCAGAGCTACGCACCGGCCTGCTGTTTGCGCAGGACGCTCTGAAGGAGGCCGACTTCCCGGTACTGATCCTGATCTCGGGCGTCGACGGCGCAGGCAAGGGTGACGTGATCAATCAGCTCAACGCCTGGTTCGACCCCCACTACGTCCGCGCCTACGCCTTCGACACACCCAGCGACGAGGAGCGGGAACGGCCGAGGTATTGGCGCTTCTGGCGCGCATTGCCGCCCAAGAGACAGATCGGATTGTACGTCGGTTCGTGGTACAGCCAGCCGATCAGCGATCGCGTCGGCGGTCACATCGACGATGCCGATCTGGAACGCGCCCTGGTGCGCGTGAACACCTTCGAAGAGGCACTGGTCAAGGACGGCGCGTTGATCATCAAATTCTGGCTGCATCTGTCCGAGGCCGCGCAGCGCCAGCGCACCAAGGAGCTGGAAGCGAACCCCGCCACCCGCTGGCGCGTGACCACGCTGGACAAGAAGCATCTGAAGCAATACGACAAATTCAAACGCGTCGCCGAACAGACGCTACGCTCAACCAGTACCGGCGACGCCCCGTGGATCATCGTCGAAGCGACCGACGTCCGCTATCGCAATCTCACGGTCGGCCAGCACATCCTCGAACGCATCACCGCTCGTCTGCAACAGAGCGCCGAAACTCCGCCGCCGTCCACCCATCTGCGCCCGATTGCAGCGCCCGAGGCGGGCGAACGGGTGAGTGTGCTGGGTAACCTGGATCTGTCACAGCAGCTGGCCAAACCGCACTACAAGAAACAGCTGGCGAAATATCAGGGGCGACTGGGCGAACTTGCGCGCCAGGCACGTGAACACAAGGTCTCCAGCATCGTGGTGCTCGAAGGTTGGGACGCCGCCGGCAAGGGCGGCTTGATCCGCCGCATCATCCCGGCGCTGGACGCACGCGGTTATCAAATCATACCGATCGCCGCCCCCACCGACGAAGAGCGCGCGCACCATTATCTATGGCGCTTTTGGCGCCACATCCCGCGCGGCGGCAACGTCACCATCTACGACCGTAGCTGGTACGGACGCGTGCTGGTGGAACGCATCGAGGGCTTTGCCCGACCCGACGAATGGATGCGTGCCTACTCCGAGATCAACCACTTCGAAGAACTGCTGACCGAACACGGTATCGCGCTGCTCAAGTTTTGGCTGCACATCGACAAGGATGAACAGCTCAAGCGCTTCCACGAACGCGAGCAGACGCCGTTCAAGCAATACAAGATCACTGCAGACGACTACCGCAACCGCGACAAGTGGGACGCCTACGAACAAGCGGTCAACGACATGATCGAGCGTACCAGCACCGCCTATGCGCCATGGCACCTGATCGAGGCGAACGACAAATATTTCGCGCGGGTCAAGGCATTGCACCTCTACTCCGAACGTCTCGCTGCGGCCCTGCGCTAAACAGGCGTTCCGAATTGGTATCCAGTTCGGATACTTTCAATTAGTAACTCGTGGGAGCCCGGCACAGCCGCTCCCGGACATCCAGTTTCTTGCGCTAGCGGGGTACCATTCGGAACGCTTAATTAGGTATTGGCGCGCACATCCTCCTGCTGCATGCGGCGGTATTTCGCCGCCAGCTGCAACAGACCATGCAGGTAGTTGGCGCCCTTGACCGCCTGTTGCAGCATGCGCCGCAACCGGCTGTAGATCTCCAACTGTTGCACTATCTGTTCGCCACCGATGCGGCCCGCCGCACCGGCACGCAGCAGATGCGCCTTAAGTGAATGATAGGAATCCTCCAGCGCCGCCAGTATGCGCTCGATCGCGGCGACGTCGTAGTCGTCACGCGCCGGCTCCGCGACATCGAGCAATTTCACCGCATCGCTGCGGAAGTAGACCATCTCGCTATTGAGCGCCTCATCGGCAAGGTAACCGGCCGTCCGTTGTACCTGTGCCGTGTCGTCGGCCAACTCCGCCACCGCCGTGTAGTAACGCGCGACGCGCAACGCGTCCGGCAGCGACTGATCGAATTCGGCGGGCAGATTGCCGCGCTGCATGGCGACGCTGAATTGTCCGACCGCCGCGACCAGACCGGCCACGGCCTGTTTGTCCTTGACCAACTGCACACCCACCGCTTGTTCCGCACTCAGCACAGCCTTGCCCATGTTGCGCGCAATGCCGCCGATGCGCGCGAGCTCCAGCGCCACGGCGTCGAGCGCCAGGGTCGGCGTCGCAAGGACGTTCTTGTCCAGATACTGCGGACGGCTCATGTCCTCCTCGATGCTGCGGAAGCGCCGTTCCAGCATGTGGACCAGGCGCGGTGTCAGCGGCCACATCAGCAGTACGCCGAAGATATTGAACGTCGTATGGAACAGCGCCAACGTAACGGCCGGGCGGTGTTCCAGACCACTTATATCGGTGGCGAAGGCGACGCCACGCAACAGCAGCGGCAGGATCACGAACGCCACCATGCAGGTAAGCATGTTGAACAGGACGTGGGCCGCCGCCACCCGCTTGGCGTTGGGCGTGGCACCGACGACGGCGATCGCAGCCGTCGACGTGGTGCCGACGTTGGCGCCGATCACCGCCGCTGCGGCGGCCGCCAGCGGCACCACGCCGCCCGCAGTTGCGGTGAGGACAGCGCCATCGCTGCGCTGGACGACTGCATCAGCAGCGTCAGCACGAACCCGATACCGACAAACAATGCGGCGCCGCCCATGCCGCCGTTCGCAAAATGTTGCAATGGCACCTCGGCGCCGACGTTACTGAAGGCAACCTTCAACACGTCGATGCCGAGAAAGAACAAACCGAAACCGGTCAACGCCTCGCCCAACGCGCCGTAACGGCGGTGCGCACCAGTGAGGCGCATCATCACGCCGGTGCCGATGAGCGGCAAGGCCAACGCTTTGACATCCACATCGAAACCGATCAATGCCACCAGCCAACTGGTCATGGTGGTACCGATGTTGCTGCCGTAGATCACGCCGACGCTCTGGCGCAGGGTCAGCAGGCCGGCGTTGACAAAACCGATGGTGGCCACCGTTATCGCACTCGACGACTGTACCAGCGACGTAATCAGCGCTCCCGACAGCAGGCCCCGCATTGGCGTGCGGGTCCACTGTCCGAGCATGCGGCGCAGCGCCGATCCGGCGGCCAGGCGCAGCCCGTCGGTCATCAGCCGCATGCCGAGCAGGAACAGACCGATACCGCCGATGAAGCTGCCCGCCAGAGCGAAGCCCATATTGCCCTTTAGTCCTGCCGCATCCTGGCCGACAGAGCGATGGGCGTGGGATAGCGCAGCATGATGAAGTAGGAAGAGACGATAAATGTCAGCAGCGTGGAAAGCTGGATCACGTAGGAGGCGCGCGCGCTGATCAAATGAGCGTCCAGCGCGACCACGGCGATGAACAGCGAGAACTCGCTGATTTGCGCCAATCGCACCCCCACCTCCTTGGCCAGCTTGGGCGTCTCGCCGGTATAACGCAGCAGCAGGCGGAACACCAGCGGCTTGACGGCCATCAGCACGCCGGTGAAGACCAGCGCCGGCACCAGCACCTGGCCGACCATGCCGAGGTCGAAGGTGGCACCAAGGGAAAAGAAGAACATCACCAGGAAAAAATCGCGCAACGGCTTGAGACTCTCGGCGATGAAAGTGGCGATGGGGCTGCTCGCCACCGCAACGCCGCCGATGAAGGCGCCGATCTCCGTCGACAGGCCGAGCAGCGCCGCCAATTGGGCGATGCCGAGACACCAGCCGATGGCCAGCAGGAAGACGTATTCCTGAATCACATCGAAGCGCAGAAACAGCGGATGCAGCACGTAGCGTTCCGCGAAATAGGCGACGGCAATCAACACCGGCAGCGCCAACACGACCTTGGCCAGTTCCAGCCATAGATTGCCGCCGCCGGTAAAGGCATGCAACAACACCAGCAACACGATGGCGATCATGTCCTGTAGCAGCAGGATGCTGATGATCACCTCGCCGGTATGCTGATGGTGCAGCTGCGTGGTCGGCAACAGCTTCAGACCGATGATGGTACTGGAGAAGGTGGCCGCTGCGCCGATCAGCAGGCACTCGGCGATGCCGAAGCCGAAAGACCAGCCAACCACGATGCCGACGACGGCAAAGGCGACGGAACTGAGTATCGTCACCAGCGTGGTCTGCCGCAGCATCTGCACCAGTTTCTGCGGATGCAGGTTGAGGCCGAGCAGATAGAGCAGGAAGATCACGCCGATATGCGAAGCCTGCTGGATCTCGCCGGTCTTGCCGAGCAGATTCAATCCCCACGGCCCCAACAGCGCCCCACCGACGATATAACTCACCAACAGCGACTGGCGCGCGTAGAGCGCCGCCGTACCCAGCAGCGCGGCACCGGTAAAGATCAGGAACACCGCATAGACGAGGGAATCACCGTGCATCGTCTTATACCGTCCAGGGCATGGGGCTCTTGGTCAATGCAACGGAGACGATATAGAGAAATACCGCCAGCGCCGCAGCCACTTGCCAGGGGCGTCCACGCCGCAACGCCACAGCCCCCAGCGCAACGTAAACCACCAGGGCAACCAGCTTCGCCATCAACCACGGCTGGCGCAACGGCGACCAGTGATAGCCCAACACCATCGTCAGCCCGCTCAGGAACAAGCCGCTGTCGACCAGATGCGGTACGCGTTTGACCCAGGCCCGCTGCAACCGCTGCGGCGCCCGCAGGCGCCAATAGCCGCGCAACGAAAAGCCGCTGAAGGATAAAAGCACACAGCTGATATGGAAATATTTCACCCAAAGCATCATAAAGACACTATATCACCGCGTTCCCTGGACGGGGGCGCCGATCGGCGCGACACTTAACGGGAAGGGAACGACCAGCAACGCTTGGAGGCCGGTATGAAAATCGAACCGCCCGCCGATGATATCGGCCTGCAAAACCTGAAACGCGCCGACCGGCCCGCGGCCACGGTGCGCCAGGTGGATCATATCGAAGCGCGCGCCCGCATCGCGCCGTCGCAAGAACGGCACGAAGCGCTGCCGGCGATGCCGGAACGGCGCGATGGCGAGCGCCGCTCGGGCCGTGACCGGCGCCGCAATCAGGAACCGCACCTGCTGGACACCCGCGAACCGCACGAACAGCGCAGCGAAATCCGCCGCATGGCGGATCGAACGGAAGAAAAACAAGAACAGCCGTCGGGAGCGAAACCCGGCGGGATCGACGTTCTGGCCTAGGAGCCTGTCGGACTTAACGTCGGCAGGCAATCAATCGCCGCCAGCCCGGCACGAATTGCACCATTATGCTGCATGTTTTCGGTCTTCAGCGCCAAATAATCCCAAAACGAGCGGAATTCCCCGCCTTTCATGCCC